>CAZUEM010000157.1:0-8000 GCA_964619155.1 uncultured bacterium | reverse complement strand
GCCGACCTGCCCGCGATCCGCGCGATCTTCAACCACTGGATCGAGCACTCGACCGCCTCGTTCCGCACCGCGCCCGACACCGACGAACAGACTCGCGCGTGGTTCGCGGGCCGAGGCCCGGAGCACCCGGTGCTCGTGGCGGAGGAAGCCGGCGAGGTGCTGGCCTGGGCATCGCTCAACCCGCACAAGCCGGCGAACGGCTACCGGCACACGGTCGAGATGTCGGTCTACGTGCGGCCGGACGCGCTCGGCCGCGGTCTCGGCCGGCGGCTCGCCGCCGAACTGCTGGCGCGCGCAGCGGCGTCCGGGCTGCACGCGGTGCTCGGCGGCGTCTGCACCGAGCAGGACGCCAGCCGGCGCATGCTCGAATCGCTGGGGTTCGCGAAGGTCGCGCACCTGCGCGAGGTCGGCTTCAAGTTCGGCCGCTGGCTGGACGTCGCCTACTTCGAGAAGGTGCTGGGCGGCGCGGACGGCGGCTGAGCGAAACGGGCCCCGGCTCGCCGCCGGGGCCCGTCGTCGTTCCGCGCTCGCGCGCCCGGCTCATCCGCCGCCGGCGGCGGCCGCGACCGTGCCCTCGAGGTAGGCCTGCATGATCCCGTCGAGCACCGACTTCGGCGGGCGCACCGCCTCCTGCGGCAGCGAGGCGAGCGGCGCGTCCACGAGCCGCAACTCCTCGGGATAGGGCACGCACTTCGGGTTCACGTAGATGAGCCCGGTGACGAACTTGCCCTCCTGGCGCGCGTCACTGAGCGCGTCGATGGCGGCGCGGGCGTTCGTCGGGTCGTAGTCGGTCTCGAGCTTCTTGAGCACGACCTTCGAGCCGTCGGGCATCTCGACGTCGCGCGTCGTGCCGGGCTCGTAGTCCACCGTGATGTCCTCGAAGTACGGCACGTACTCGATGTCGTGCAGCGGCGCGTCGTGCTCCTTCACGGCCGCGTAGGACTTGGACGAGCCCTCGTGGTCGGCGAACGTCACGCACGGGCTGATGACGTCGAGGATCGCGGTGCCGGGATGCGAGAACGCGGCCTTGAGCAGCGGCCGGAGCTGCTTCTGGTCGCCCGAGAACGAGCGCGCCACGAAACCGCAGCCCAGCTCGATGGCCAGCGCGCACAGGTCGATGGGCATGAGGCGGTTCGCCTCGCCCGTCTTGCGCGTGCTGCCGATGTCGGCGGTGGCGCTGAACTGGCCCTTGGTGAGCCCGTACACGCCGTTGTTCTCGACGATGTAGACCACCGGCACGTTGCGGCGCACGAGGTGGACGAACTGGCCCATGCCGATGCTGGCGGTGTCGCCGTCGCCCGAGACGCCGATCAGCGTCAGGCCGCGGTTCGCGACCGACACGCCGGTGGCGATGCTGGGCATGCGGCCGTGCACGGCGTTGAAGCCGTGCGAGCGGCCGAGGAAGTACGCGGGCGTCTTGCTCGAGCAGCCGATGCCCGAGAGCTTGGCGACGCGGTGCGGCTCGAGGCCCGCCTCCCAGGCGGCCTGGATGATGCCGCCGGTGATGGCGTTGTGGCCGCAGCCCGGGCACAGCGTGGTCTTGCTGCCGTCGTAGTCGCCGCGCGTGAGGCCGATGCGGTTGACCGGCTGGCCGCCGGCCGGGGGCGTCGTCGTGGCGCTCATCGCGAGGCTCCTTCCGTCACGGCCGCGCCCTCGTGGGCGAGCACGCCGTCGGTGACGCTGCGCGCGTCGAGCGGCAGGCCGATGTAGTGCAGCACCGGCTTGAGCGACGCGGCCCGCTCGGGCAGCTCCGCGCGCAGCCGCTCGGTGAGCTGCGCGTCGCGGTTCTGCTCGATCACGTAGACGCGCGGGTGCCGGCGCACGAACGCGTGCACGTCGGGGTGCAGCGGCAGCGCGCGGACCCGCAGGTACGAGGCCTTCACGCCCTCGGCGGCGAGCTGGTCCAGCGCCTCGAGCATGGCCGGGTGCGACGAGCCGTAGGCGACCAGCCCGACCTCGGCGCCCGCGACCTCGCGCACTTCTGGCGCGGGCAGCAGCGTGCGCGCGGTCTCCATCTTCGACTTCAGGCGGTCCATGTTGCGCGCGTACACCTCGGGGCTCTCGGTGTAGCGGGCCGCCTCGTCGTGGCCCGAGCCGCGCGTGAAGTAGACGCCCTTCGCGTTCTTCGAGCCCGGCAGCGTGCGGTACGGGATGCCGTCGCCGTCCACGTCGCGGTAGCGCTCGAACTTCGCGATTCGTTCCAGCTCGGCGTCGCCGAGCACCTTGCCGCGGTCGAACGGCGCGGAGGGGTACTCGAACGGCGGCGTCATCCAGTTGTTCATGCCGAGGTCGAGGTCGCTCAGCACGAGCAGCGGGCACTGCAGCCGCTCCGAGAGGTCGAACGCGCGGCCGCCGAAGTCGAAGCACTCGGCGACCGAGCCGGGCAGCAGGATCGGGTACACGGTGTCGCCGTGGCCGAGCGTGTAGGCGAACGACAGGTCGGCCTGCGCGGTGCGCGTCGGCAGGCCCGTGCTCGGGCCCACGCGCTGCACGTCCCACACGACGCCGGGGATCTCGGCGTAGTAGCCGTAGCCGAAGAACTCCGCCATCAGCGAGATGCCGGGGCCGCTCGTCGCGGTCATCGCGCGCGCGCCGGCCCAGCTCGCGCCGAGCACCATGCCGATCGCGGCGATCTCGTCCTCGGCCTGGACGACGCCGAAGGTCGCGCGCCCGGTCTGCGGGTCGCGGCGGTGCTTCTCGAGCAGGCCGATGAGCGCCTCGACCAGCGACGACGACGGCGTGATCGGGTACCAGCTCACCACCGTGACACCGCCGAACAGCGCGCCCAGCGCGGCCGCGGTGTTGCCGTCGATGAGCAGCTGGTTCGCCGTCAGGTCGCGGCGCTCGACGCGGTACGGCGCCGGCGTGGCCGGCGGGTTCGCGGCCGCGTACTCGTAGCCCGCGCGCACCGCGGCCAGGTTCAGCGCCATCGCCTTCGGCTTGCGGCCGAGCTGCGCGTTCAGCGCCTTCTCGACCTCGGCGGCCTCGATGCCGGTGAGCTGCCCGACGACGCCGACGTAGATCATGTTCACGACCAGCCGGCGGAGCTTCACGTCGTTCGTGATCGGCTCCATCAGCTTCGCCATCGGCACCCGGTAGACGATCCGGTCGGCCGGCAGTTCGGGCAGTTTGATCGAGTCGTTCGCGACGATCAGCGTGTCCGGCCCCATCGCGGCGACGTCCTCGGCCGCGGTCTCGGGGTTCATCACGACGAGCACGTCGTTGCGCACGACGCGCGCGACGTAGCCCTTCTCGCTCACGCGGATCGTGAACCACGTCGGCAGGCCGGCGATGTTGGACGGGAACAGGTTCTTGCCGCTCACCGGCACGCCCATCTGCAGGATCGAGCGCAGCAGGACGTTGTTCGCGGTCTGGCTGCCGGAACCGTTCACGGTGGCGACGTGGATGCTGAAATCGTTGACGACGGCTTTCACGCGTGCGCCGGGCCCCGCGGGCCCGCTCCTCTTGGAAAGAGAGCGGCTGCAAGCAAACAGGCGGCACCGCACCGCGGCGCCGTCTCGTGTGGGGCCGAAACCGTACGGGCCGCTCCCGCGAGCGTCAACCTCGCGGGGCCGCGTCCGCGCATGCCCCGCGGGCGCGCGGCCGCGTTCTCCCCGCGCCGCTTCCGCTTGACGCGCGGCGCGAGGGGCCTATCGTCCGGGCCATGCCCAACAGCGAATCCCGCATCGAACCCCCGGCCGCGATACTCGAGGCGGCCCGCAAGTGGCTGGCGCCCGTCCGCGCGGCGCTCGAGTCCGAGTTCCTGTCCGCGTACCTGACGGGCAGCGTGCTCAACAGCGGCTTCGACCCCGCGCACTCGCGCGTCAACATCCTCGTCGTCGCGCGCTCGCTCGCGCCGGACGTGCTCGACCGGCTGGCGGCGGCGATCCCGGTGACCAAGAAGGCGCCGCACTTCGAGCCGCTGTTCCTGACGAAGGCGCAGGTGGACGCCTCGCTCGACGTGTTCCCGATCGAACTGCTGGACCTGGTCGAGCGCCACCTGCGGCTCGAGGGCGACGACCTGTTCGCCAGCGTGGACGTGCCGCGCACCTGGCTGCGCCACCAGTGCGAGCACGAACTGCGCGGCAAGCACATCCGCCTGCG
This sequence comes from uncultured bacterium, assembly GCA_964619155.1. Classification (GTDB taxonomy): domain Bacteria; phylum Eisenbacteria; class RBG-16-71-46; order RBG-16-71-46; family RBG-16-71-46; genus CAIXRL01. Next base: position 3,896 of record CAZUEM010000157.1, on the reverse strand, counting down.
CCAGGAGTACCTGGCCTCGGGCGGGCGCACGGAGCGGCTGCGCGAGGTGCTGACGCGCTTCGCGAGCGGCTTCCACACGCTGTTCCGCACGCTGCTGCGGCTGCGCGGCGAGGAGCCGCCGGCCAGCACCGAGCGCGTCATCGAGCGCGTCGCCGACCTCTTCGGGCTCGACGCCCGCGCGCTGCTCGGCGCCTGGCTGGTGCGCTACTCGCGCAAGGCCGACGGCGACGACGTGAAGGACCTCTACCGGCGCTTCCTCGTCGAGATCGAGCGCCTGATCGCCGCGATCGACACGCTGCGCGTCTCATGAGGCTCCCGCGCGCGCTCGCGCGCCCGTGCCGCTCCGCGGCCTTCGCGTTCGCCCTGCTGCTCGCGGCCGCCCTTCCGGCGGCCGCCGCCGAATCCGGCCGCGCCGAGGTCCCGGCCTACGAGGGCTACGTCAACGACCGCGCCGGCGTGCTGAGCGAGCCGCGGCGGGCGCAGCTCGAGGCGTTCCTCGACCAGTTCCACGCGAAGACTGGCGCGCAGTTCGCGGTGCTGACGATGCCGGCGACCGCGCCCGAGGAGCCCGACGCGTTCAAGGTGCGCGTGTTCGAGGCGTGGGGCATCGGCGACCGGGAGCGCGACGACGGCCTGCTGCTGCTGCTCGCGATGGAAGAGCGGCGCATCGTGTTCGAGACCGGTTACGGGCTCGAGGGCACGCTGCCCGACGGCTGGCAGGCGCGCATGCTGCGCGAGCTCGCGGTCCCGCGCCTGCGCGAGGGCGACACCGAGGGCGGCGTGACCGCCGCGGTCCTCGCGGCGGCGCAGCGCGTCGCGGCCGAGAAGGGCGTGACGCTGGAGTGGAACGGCAGGGAGCTGCGCTACTCGGGCGTGCGCTCGGAGCGCTCGCCCCGGCGCATGCTGCTGCTCGTCGTTGTGGTGCTGTTCCTGATCGTGCTGCTGATCGTGGTCTCCGTGTTCGCGAGCCTGTCCGGCGGCGGGGGGCGCGGCCCCTGGCGGGGCGGCGGCTTCGGCGGCGGGCTGGGCGGCGGTTACGGCGGCTGGGGCGGCGGCTGGGGCGGCGGAGGCGGCGGGTTCGGGGGCGGCTTCGGCGGCGGTGGCGGCGGTTCGTTCGGCGGCTTCGGCGGCGGCGGCAGCGGCGGCGGCGGCGGCGGCGCGAGCTGGTGAAACGTGTACAGTCGCGGCGCGCGCGTTGGGCGCGGCCGCTTCGAAAGGAGAATCTCCGATGCGTGGTGCGTTGATCGCGGTGATCGTGGTGGTGGCGGTGCTGCTCCTCGGCGGCGGGTGCGTCGCGGGCAACTACAACCAGCTCGTGCGCGCGAAGGCCGAGGTGGACAACCGCTGGGCGCAGGTGGACAACCAGCTCCAGCGCCGCGCCGACCTGATCGGGAACCTCGTGAACTCGGTCAAGGGCGGCATGATGCAGGAGCAGGAGGTGTTCGGGCGCATCGCCGACGCGCGCGCCGCGATGTCGGGCGCGAAGACGCCGCAGCAGTCCATCGAGGCGGCCCGCGGCATGGACTCGGCGATCGGCCGGCTGCTGGTGGTGATCGAGAACTACCCGCAGCTCAAGAGCCTCGACGTCGTGCAGGGGCTCATGACCGAGATCTCCGGCACCGAGAACCGCCTCGCCACCGAGCGCATGCGCTACAACGACCAGGTGAAGGAGTACAACGTGCTCGTGCGCAGCTTCCCGATGAACCTGTTCGCCGGGTTCTTCCGCTACGAGCCCGCCACGCCCTACCCGGTCGAGGAGGCGGACCGCGCCGTGCCGAACGTGGATTTCTCGGACGTGCGCGGCGGGGCCCCCGCGACGCCCGCGCCCGCGGCGGGCGGCGGCACGCCGTAGCCGCGGCCGCGGCCGCGAGGAGAAGCACGGGGGCCCGCCGCGCGCGACGCGCGGCGGGCCCTTCGCGTCCCCGGGGGGAGCAGGGACGTCAGGCCGCGTGGTCGGCCGGGGGCTCGGTCGGCGCGGGCTGCAGCGCGTCCTCGAACGCGCGTTCGAGCGCGACCCCCACCGCGGCGTCGAGCTCGGCGCCGGTCCACGACAGCGCCGTGGTTCGGCTCTCGAACGGGCTGCGTCCCGAGGCGCGCATCATGGCGTAGCGCACGCACGCCGCCGTGACCAGCACCGCGCGGCGCTCCTCGGGCGGCGCCTCGGGCGCGGCCTCGAGGGACTCGCCCGCCTCGATCAGCGCGCGCAGGCGCGCGAGCCGCCGCGTCGGGTCGTCGCGGCGCAGGTGCTCGAGCGCCGCGCGCCCGGGCTCGCTCCAGCCCCACGAACCGAGCGCCACCGCGTGGCGCACGAGCGTGCGCTCGCGCACGGGCAGCTCGAGCTCGCGCGCCGCGCGTTCGGCGCACGCGCGCGCCTCGGCCGCCGCGAGCCGGTCGCGCTCGCGCGGCACGGCGCGTTCGGCCAGCAACTCGAGCGCGCGGTCCTGCGCGGCGCGGAACCGCCGCGCGTTCTGCAGCGCGCCGGCCGCGAAGTCGCAGAGCGCGCCGAGCGCCTCGAGGTCGGCGGGCGCGAACGCCGCGCCGTCGGGGCGCTCGTCGGCGACCAGCACCGCCTCGAGCCCCGAGCCCGAGCGCAGCGGCGCGAGCAGCGCGCCCCCGCACGCGGCGAGCGGCGCCAGCTCGGCGCGGGCCTCGGCGAACCGCTCCAGCTCGGCGAACGGCGCGGGCCGCGCGAGCCCGGCCAGGATCTGCGCCAGCTCGCCGCCGCTCGCGAGGCGCGCGCCGCGGCACGGGCCGCACGGCTCGCCGCGCACGGCCTGCACCACCAGGTCGCCGCCCGCGTGCTCGGGATCGGGCGCGAGCAGCGCCAGCGTGCCGCTCCCCAGCGAGCGGTGGCCCAGTTCGAGCACGCGCTCGGCCAGGTCGTCGGCGTCCAGCACCCGCGCGAGGTCGCGACCCGCCCCGAACGCCAGCTCGCGCAGGCGCAGCTCGCGCTTCGCCTCGCCCTGCGCGCGCCGCGCCTCGGCCTGCGCGCGCACCAGCTCGCGCTCGAGCTCCCCGCTGCGCCGGCGCGCCGCGCGCGCTTCGCCCGCGCGGACGAGCAGGCGCTTCACGCGCGCGATCAGCTCCTGCGGCGCGAAGGGCCGGGCGAGGAAGTCGTCGGCGCCGCGCGCGAGGCCCTCCACCCGGGCCGCGGTGTCGGCCGCGGCCGAGACGAGCACGACCGGCACCTGGGGATCCTCGGGATCGTGCCGCAGCCAGTCGCAGACCTCGAAGCCGTCCTTGCGCGGCATGCGCACGTCGAGCACCGCGACGTCGGGCCGCTCCTTGCGCGCCTGGCGGATGGCCTCGTCGCCGTCCACCGCGGTGACGACCCGCCAGTGCTGCGCCGCGAGCGCGGTCCTGAGCAGGTCGAGCACGCGCTCGTCGGGCTCGGCGACCAGCACGAGGGGAGGCGCGACGGTGCGTCGGTTCGGGGGCAGCGGCGGGATCGCGTTCACTCGCTTCTCCGGTGCGGGTGTCAGGCGTGGAGCAGGTCGTCGAGGGCGCCGGGATCGAACGGCTTGCGCAGGCAGAGCGCGGCGCCGGCGAGCGCGGCGTCGCGCTCCTCGGCGGCGTCGCGCGTGAGGGCGACGAGGCGGAACGGCTCGCGGCACGCGTCTCGGAACGCGACGATGCGCTCGAGGTGCGCGCGGCCGTGCGCGTCGGGCATGGTCACGTCGGCGCACACCAGCGACCACGGGCCGCGCGCGAGTTCCTCCCAGAGGGACTGGCCGTCGCCCACCAACTCGACGTGGTAGCCGCGCCGCTCGAGCAGCCGGGCGAGGAAGATGCGGGCGACGAGCGAGTCGTCGGCGACGAGCGCGCGGCGGCCGGGCAATGCCGCTGCGTGCGCCGGCCGTTCGGGCCGGGCGGAGGCTTCCGGCGCGGGCGCGGCG
>CAZUEM010000156.1:0-8015 GCA_964619155.1 uncultured bacterium | reverse complement strand
GACGAATCCCCCGGTTCGTCGGAGGCTGCCCGATGCACTTCTTCGCCACGCTCCTTCGTCCGCACCGCGGGCGCAGCCGCCGGCTTTCCGCCGCCGCCGCGCCCGCGTTCCTCCTCCTGCTTGCGCTCGCCGCGTTCGCACCCGCCGCGCACGCGCAGTCGGCGCTCCAGTTCGACGGCACGAACGACTACGTCACGTTCGGCGCCGCGCCGGGCCTGGGCGTCTCGAACTTCACGATCGAGTGCTGGCTCAAGCGCACGGGCTCCGGCGTCACCGTGAGCACGGGTACGGGCGGCGTGACCGCTCTGCCGCTCGTCACCAAGGGCCGCGGCGAAGCCGACGGCAGCAACCTCGACATGAACTTCTTCCTCGGCATCCGCGGCACGGACAGCGTGCTCGTCGCGGACTATGAGGAGGGCACGGGCCAGACCTCGCCCGGCCTCAACCACCCGATCGCCGGCGTGACGCCGCTCGTCCGCAACGTCTGGTACCACGCCGCCGCCACGTTCGACGGCACGACGCTGCGCGTGTACCTGAACGGCAACCTCGAGAACACGGTCGTGGTCGGCGCCGCGCGGCTGCCGCAGTCGGCCAGCATCCAGCACGCCGGGCTCGGCACCGCGATGACCTCGGCCGGCACGGCCGCCGGCTACTTCGCCGGCGTCATCGACGAGCCGCGGGTGTGGAGCGTGGCGCGCACGCAGGCCGAGATCGCGGCCGCGCTGGGCGGCCCGCTCACCTCGGGCACGGGACTCGTCGGCCGCTGGGGCCTGGACGAGGGCACCGGCACGACCGCGGCCAACTCGGTCGCCGGCGGGCCGGCCGGCACGCTGACCAACGGCCCGGTGTGGACGCTCGGCACGACCTGGGGCGCCCCCGGCGCGTACGCCGTGGACTTCACGGGCACGAACGGCTACGTCGCGCTCGGCAACCCGGCGGCGCTGCAGCTCTCGACGTTCACGATCGAGTGCTGGTTCCGCCGCGACGGCGCGGGCACGAGCACCAACAGCGGCAGCGGCGGCGCGATGACGATCCCGCTGCTCGCGCACGGCCGTGGCGACCAGGACACGGGCTACGTGCACGTCAACTGGCTGCTCGGGATCCGCGAGAGCGACAACACGCTCATGGCCGACTTCGAGGAGGGCAACACCGGCCCGCAGCCTCACCAGAACCACCCGGTCTACGGCGTGACGCCGATCGCCGCCGGCAGCGGCTGGCACCACGCGGCGGCCACCTACGACGGCGCGACCTGGAACCTCTACCTCGACGGCAACCTCGAGGCCACGCTGCTGGTGGGTCGCCCGGCCGGCAACCCGACCGTCATGCCCGCCTCGATCGCCAGCGCGCTCTCGCAGAACGGCACCGCCGAGGGCTTCTTCGACGGCGTCATCGACGAAGCGCGCGTGTGGAACTACGCGCGCTCGCTTGCCGAGCTTCAGGCCGACATCAACGCCCAGATCGCCGGCTCGCAGAGCGGCCTCGTCGCGCGCTGGGGCTTCGGCGAGGGCGCGGGCACGACCGTGGCGAGCACGGCGGGCACGACGCTGAACGGCACCCTGACCGGGACGGGCTGGGCCTGGGTGACGGGCGCGCCGTTCGACCTCGTCATCACGCCGCCCTCGCCGCCCGCGGCGCCCACCGGGCTCGCCGCCGCCGGCCTCACGACCACCAGCATCCGCCTGACCTGGACGGACGCCTCCAACAACGAGACGGGCTTCGCCATCGAGCGCTCGACCTCGGGCGCGGGCGGGCCGTTCTCGCCGCTCACCACGACGGCCGCGAACGTCACGACGTTCGACGACCTCGGGCTCACGCCGCTCGGCAACTACTGCTACCGCGTGCGCGCGGTGAACGCGCACGGCCAGTCGGCGTGGACCGACGTCGCCTGCTCGAGCACCGCCGAGACCAACCGCGCGGCGCTCGACTTCGCGGGCTCGACCTACGCCGGATTCGGCGACCCGGCGGCGCTCGACCTGGCGCAGTTCACGATCGAGTGCTGGTTCCGCCGCGACGGCGCCGGCACCACGACCACGACCGGCACGGGCGGCGTCACCGACGCCATCCCGCTCGTCACCAAGGGCCGCGGCGAGGCCGAGACCAGCAACGTGGACCTCAACTGGTTCATGGGCCTGCGCGCCGCCGACGGCGTGCTCGTCGCCGACTTCGAGGAGGGCGCGGGCGGCACGAGCCCGAGCCTCAACCACCCGGTCGTCGGCGTGACGCCGGTCGCGATCGGCAGCGGCTGGCACCACGCGGCCGCCACGTACGACGGCACGACCTGGAACCTCTACCTCGACGGCAACCTCGAGGCGACGCTCGCGGTCGGCCAGCCGTGCGCCTCGGCCAGCACGCAGCCGGTCGCCATCGCCAGCGCGCTCACCTCCACGGGCGTCGCCGCGGGCTACTTCGACGGCGCGGTGGACGAGGTGCGGGTCTGGAACTACGCCCGCACGCTGACGCAGGTCCGCGGCACCGCCAACGCCGAGATCGACGCGGCGACGACCGGCCTCGTGGCGCGCTGGGCGCTCGACGAGGGCGCGGGCACCGCGATCGCGGGCAGCGCGGGCACGGCCATCGCCGGCACGATCACCGGCGCGAACTACACGTGGATCGGCCCGGCGCCCTTCGACCTCACGTTCAACACGCCGCCGGACCTGCCGGCGCTGGTCGGCCCGGCCGACGACGCGACCGGCGTGTACGTCGGGACGCCGCTCGAGATCGCGGTGAACGACGCCGACGGCGACAGCGTCACGGTGCGCTTCTACGGCCGCGCCGCGGCCGGCCCGCCGCCCGCCGACTTCACGCTCATCCACCTTCCCGACACGCAGTACTACACCGCCCAGCTGAACGGCGGCACGAACGCCATGCTGAAGTCGCAGCTGCAGTGGATCGTGGACAACCGCGTCGCGCGCAACATCGGCTACGTCGTGCAGGTCGGCGACTGCGTCAACACCGCCAGCATCGTGGCCGAGTGGATGCGCGCCGACACGGCCTACGCGACCACCCTCGAGGACCCGGTCCAGACCACGCTGCCGGACGGCATGCCGTACGGCATCTGCGTCGGCAACCACGACCAGGACCCGAACGGCACGCCCGACGGCGCGACGACCACGCTCTACAACCAGTACTTCGGCGTCGCGCGCTTCGCGGGCCGCGCCTACTACGGCGGCCACTTCGCGGAGCTCAACGACAACTGGTTCGACCTCTTCACCGCGGGCGGTTACGACTTCGTCAGCATCGGGCTCGAGTACGACACCTCGCCCGACGCGAACGTCCTCGGCTGGGCCGACTCGGTGCTCAAGGCCTACCCGACCCGGCTGGGCATCGTCTCCAGCCACTGGCTCGTGAACACGGGCAATCCCGGCACGTTCTCGGCCCAGGGCACGGCCACCTACGAGGCGCTCAAGGACAACCCGAACCTGATCCTGATGCTCTGCGGCCACGTCGCCGGCGAGGGCCGCCGCAGCGACACGTTCGAGGGCCGCACGGTGCACTCGCTGCTCGCGGACTACCAGAGCCGCACCGCGGGCGGCAACGGCTGGCTGCGCCTGCTCGAGTTCTCGCCCGCGAACAACGTCGTGCGCGTGCGCACGTACTCGCCGTGGCTCAACCAGTACGAGGCCGACTCCGATTCGAGCAGCCAGTTCACGCTGGCCGTCCCGCTCGGCGGCTCGACGCAGCCCTACGCGCTGCTCGGGCAGGTGAAGGTCGCCTCGGGCGAGACCGCGTCGCTGACGTGGCCCGGGCTCCTCGGGGAGACCGCCTACGAGTGGTACGCCACCACCAGCGACGGCTCGGCCACCCGCACCGGTCCGGCCTGGGGCTTCACGACCGGCGAGGCGGTGGCGCCCACGGTCGCGGTCACCTCGCCCAACGGCGGCGAGAACCTCGTGGTCGGCGCGAGCGTGAACCTCTCCTGGACCGCCGGCGACAACGTCGGCGTGACGGGCGTGGACCTGCTGCTCTCGCGCGCCGGGGAGGGCGGGCCGTTCGAGACGCTCGCCTCGGGCCTGCCCAACTCGGGCAGCTACGCATGGACCGTGACCGGTCCGGCGACCGCCGACGCGCGGCTGCGCGTGGTCGCGCGAGACGCGATCGGCAACACGGCCGCCGACCTGAGCGACGTGGCGTTCTCGATCTCGTCCACCACCGGCGTCGGCGACGGCCCGGTGCGCACGTTCGCGCTCGCGCCCGTGCGCCCGAGCCCGATGCACGGCCGCGCGAACGTCGCGTTCGAGCTGCCGCGCGCCTCGCACGTGCGCCTGCGCGTCATGGACGCCCAGGGCCGCGTCGCGGCGACGCTCGCCGACGGGATCTTCACCGCCGGCGTCCACTCGATCGCCTGGGAGACGGCGCCGGACGCGTCGGCGCTCCCGAGCGGTCTCTACTTCGTCACCATGGAAGTCCCGGGCCGCGCGCCGATCGTCCGCCGCGCGGTGCTGGTGCGCTGAACCGGATACCGGCCGGGGCGGGGGCCCCGGCCGGCCTGCCGCACGGCGGCCCCGCGGCCGCCGCGCGTACTCGCGAGGTGATCACGATGAACTTCCGCAGGTTCGCCATCCCGGCCCTCGCGCTCGTGCTGGGCACGGCGCTGGCCGTGCCGGCCGCGGCGCAGACGGGCGTGCAGTTCGACGGCACGAACGACTACGTCACGTTCGGCTCCACCACGACGCTCGGCGTCTCGACGTTCACGGTCGAGTGCTGGTTCAAGCGCACCGGCACCGGCGCCACCACGAGCACCGGCACCGGCGGCGTCACCGCGATCCCGCTCTTCACCAAGGGGCGCGGCGAGGCCGAAGGCAGCAACGTGGACATGAACTTCTTCCTCGGGCTGCGCGCCGATTCGACGCTGGCCGCCGACTACGAGGAGGGCACCGGGCAGGCGTCTCCCGGCCTCAACCACCCGATCACCGGCGTCACGGTGGTCCGCTCGAACGTCTGGTACCACGCCGCCGTCACGTTCGACGGCACGACGCTGCGGCTCTACCTGAACGGCAACCTCGAGAACACCGTGGTGGTCGGCGCCGGGCGGCTGCCGCAGTCGCTCAGCATCCAGCACGCCGGCCTCGGCACCGCGATGACCTCGGCCGGCACGGCCGCGGGTTTCTTCGCCGGCGCGATCGACGAGGCGCGGCTCTGGAACGTCGCGCGCACGCAGGCCGAGCTGCAGGCGGCCGCGCTCGCGCCGCTCACCAGCGGCGCCGGCCTCGTCGGGCGCTGGGGCCTCGACGAAGGCGCCGGCACCGTCGCGGCCAACTCGGTCGCGGGCGGCGTCTCCGGCACGCTCACCAACGGCCCGACGTGGGTCGCAGGCTCGCCGTTCTCGTTCGACTACGGCCTGCGCTTCACCGGCACGAGCGGCTACGTGACGTTCGGCAACAACGCCGCGCTCGGCCTGCCGGTGTTCACGATCGAGACCTGGTTCCGCCGCGACGGCGCCGGCACCACCGCCAGCACCGGCTCGGGCGGCGTCACCGCGATCCCGCTCGTCACCAAGGGCTTCGCCGAGGCCGACGGCAGCACCGTGGACATGAACTACTTTCTGGGCCTGCGCGGCACCGACGGCGTGCTCGTGGCCGACTTCGAGGAAGGCGCGGGCGGCGCCTCGCCCGGCCTCAATCACCCGGTCGCCGGCGTGACGCCGGTCGCCGCCGGCAGCGGCTGGCACCACGCGGCCGCCACCTACGACGGCGCCAGCTGGGCGCTCTACCTCGATGGCAACCTCGAAGCCACGCTCGCGGTCGGCCAGCCGCCGCAGGCGGCCAGCATCCAGCACGCGGGCCTCGGCACCGCGCTCAACTCGACCGGGACGACCGGCGGCGCCTTCGCCGGCGCGCTCGACGAGACGCGCATCTGGAGCGTTGCGCGCACGCAGGGCGAGATCCAGGGTGCGATCAACACGCCCATCCCGGGCGCGGCGAGCGGCCTCGTCGCCCGCTGGGGCATGAACGAGGCGACCGGCACGACCATCGCCAGCAGCGCGGGCGCGGCCGTGACCGGCACGCTCACCGGCTCCGGCGTGGGCTGGACCGAGGGCGCGCCGTTCAACATCGTCGCGACGCCGCCCGCGGCGCCGACCGGCACGCTCGCCACGGCGCTCGACCACGACCGCGTGCAGGTCACCTGGACCGACGCGTCGGGCGACGAGAGCTCGTTCGAGATCGAGCGCTCGACGGCCGGCGCGGGCGGGCCGTTCACGGCGCTCGCTTCCGTTTCGGCCAACACGACCTCGTACGTGGACGCGCCGCTCGCGCCGTCCGCCGAGTACTGCTACCGCGTGCGCGCCGTGAACGGCGCGGGCGCCTCCGCGTGGGACGCGGCCGCCTGCGCCACGACCCCGGCGCTCACCAACCGCGCCGCCGGCTTCCCGGGCGCGACCTCGTCGTACGTCACGTTCGGCGCGGCCCCGGCGCTCAACGCGGCCGTGTTCACGGTCGAGTGCTGGTTCCGCCGCGACGGCGCGGGCGTGGCCACGACGACGGGCACGGGCGGCGTCACCGACGCCATCCCGCTCGTCGCCAAGGGCCGCGGCGAGGCCGAGGCCAGCAACGTGGACCTCAACTACATCCTCGCGCTGCGGGCCGCCGACGGCGTGCTCGTCGCGGACTTCGAGGAGGGCGCTGGCGGCGCGAGCCCGAGCCTGAACCACCCGGTCGTCGGCGTGACGCCGGTCGCCGCCGGCAGCGGCTGGCATCACGCGGCCGCCACCTACGACGGCGTGACGTGGCGGCTCTACCTGGACGGCTGCCTCGAGGCGACGTCCACGGTCGGCCAGCCGCCCGCCTCGGCCACCACGCAGCACGCCTCGATCGGCACCGCGCTCAACTCGACCGGCGTCGCCGCCGGCGCGTTCGCGGGCGCCATCGACGAAGTGCGCATCTGGGGCGTCGCGCGGACCGAGTCCGAGATCCGCGCCGGCCTCGGCGCGACGATCGCCTCGGCGCCCGGCCTGCTCGGCCGCTGGGGCCTCGACGAGAGCCTCGGCTCGACCGCCTACGCGACGACGGGACCGAACGGCACGTACACGGGCTCGGTCGCGCACGTCGCCGCGGCGCCGTTCGCCGATCCGCTGCCGCCGGTTGTTTCCGTGCTCGATCCCGACGGCGGCGAGACGCTCGTCGCCGGCCTGCCCTACGTGCTGCAGTGGAACGCGACCGACTGCTTCGGCGTGACGGCGTGCGACCTGCTGGTCTCGCGCGGCGGCCCCGGCGGGCCGTGGGAGGCGATCACCACCGGCGCGCCCAACACCGGCAGCTACTCGTGGCTCGTGACCGGCCCCGAGGTCGTGGGCGACGCGTACTTCCGCGTGATCGCCTACGACGCCGCGGGCAACAGCGCGGCGGCGACGAGTCCCGCGCCGTTCAGCATCGTGGACCTCGCCACCCCGGCCGCGATCGCGCTCTTCGACCTGGAGAGCGGCCCCGGCGGCATCGCCGTGCGCTGGCAGTTCCAGCGCCCCGGTGACGTCGCGGACGCCTCGCTCCGCCGCGCCACGAGCCCCTCGGGCCCGTGGTCGGGCGTCGGGGCGCAGCCGGTCGCCGACGGCGCGCGCATGCGCGTGCTGGACGGCGAGGTCGAGTCCGGCCTCACCTACTGGTACCGGCTCGAGGCGGTGATGCGCGACGGCCAGCGGCTCGTGTTCGGCCCCATCTCAGGCACCGCCGAGACCGTGACCGAGTTCGCGCTTTCGGCCCCGTCGCCCAACCCGACGGCGGGCCCGGTGCAGATGGCCTTCGCGCTGCCCAAGGCGGCGAACGTGCGGCTCGAGGTGCTCGACGTTCAGGGCCGCGTGCTGCAGGTGCTCGCCGACGGCGCGTTCGCCGCCGGGCGGCACCACCTCGGCTGGAACGGCGAGAACGCCGGCGGCCGGCTCGCGCCCGGCGCGTACTTCGTGCGCGCGAACCTGGGCGGCGAGCGGTTCGTGCGGCGGATCGTGGTGACGCGGTAGGAGCTTCATGGCCCGCGCGAGCGGGCGGCGGGCGGCCACCTCCACCCATGCGGGGGTGGCCGCTTCG
>CAZUEM010000155.1:0-8019 GCA_964619155.1 uncultured bacterium | reverse complement strand
TCGGTGAGGCTCCAGTCGTTCTTCGCCTGCTCGGCCGCGCCGCACGCGGGGCAGTCGCCGCACAGCGGGCTCGGGCGCGCCTTGCGGCGCACGCGCCGCCAGACGAGGAACGCGACCGCGGCGAGCACGATCGCGGCGACCGCGACGTCCTGGACGAGCGCGCCGCTCACGATCCCAGCCCCAGCGCGCGGCCGCCCTGGTACACCGCGAACGAGGCGAGCCAGGCGAGCGCGTTCATCATGAACAGCATGAAGAGCGGCCAGCGCCACGAGTTGGTCTCGCGGCGCACGACGGCGACCGTGGACATGCACTGGCAGGCGAGCACGAAGAACACCATCAGGCTCACCGCCACGAGCGGGGTGTAGGCCTTGCGCCCGGTCGCCGGGTCGATGGCGTCGCGCAGGCTCTGGCGCAGCGGGATCAGCTCGTCGTCGGCGTCGCCGAGGTTGAAGACGGTGGCGAGCGTCGAGACCATGACCTCGCGCGCCGCGAACGAGGTGACGAGGCCGATGCCGATGCGCCAGTCGAACCCGAGCGGCTCGATCGCGGGCTCGAGGAAGCGGCCGACGCGGCCCGCGAACGACTGCTCGAGCGAGAGCCCGGCGATGCGGCGCTCGAGCAGGTTGGCCTCGGGCTGGTTGCCGGCCGCGAGCGCCGCGGCGTGCTCCGTCTCGAGCGCGCGCACGTCGGCGCCGCCGCGCGGGTACGAGGCGAGGAACCACAGCACCACGGTGATCGCCAGGATCACGGTGCCGGCGTTCTTGACGAACAGCCACGAGCGCTCGCGCACGGTGACCAGGATCGATCTCCACGACGGCACGCGGTAGGGCGGCAGCTCCATCACGTACAGCGGCCGGCCGCCGCGCAGCACGGTGCGCTTGAGCAGCGCGGCCACGGCGATGGCGGCGACGATGCCGAGGAAGTACATCGAGAACAGCACGATGCCCGGAAGGGTCACGAACCCGACCCAGACGTTCGGGATGAACGCGCCGATGAGGAGCGCGTACACGGGCAGCCGCGCGCTGCACGACATGAACGGCGCGATGACGATGGTGGTGATGCGGTCGCGGCGGTTGTCGATCGTGCGCGTCGCCATGATGCCGGGGATGGCGCACGCGAACGACGACAGCAGCGGGATGAACGCCCGCCCCGAGAGCCCGACGCGGCCCATGATGCGGTCCATGATGAACGCCGCGCGCGCCATGTAGCCGGTGTCCTCGAGCAGGCCGAGGAAGAGGAACAGGATGGCGATCTGCGGCACGAACGTGAGCGTGGTGCCGACGCCCGAGACGATGCCGTCCACGAGCAGCGAGCGCAGCGGCCCGGCGGGCATCGCGCCCTCGAGCGCGCGGCCCACGGCGCCGATGGCGGCGTCGATCAGGTCCATCACGGGCAGCGCCCAGGCGAACACCGACTGGAACACCGCGCCCATCAGCAGCACGAAGATCACGGGCCCGAGCACGCGGTGCGTGAGCACGCGGTCGATCGAGTCGCGGCGCCGGTCGCGCCGCTCGCCCTTCGCCGTCACGGCGGCGGCGAGCGTCTCGCGGATCGCCTCGAAGCGGCCCTCGACGTCGTCGGAGCGCCACCCGGGCGAGAGGCGGTCGAGCCGGCGCGCCAGCGTGCGCGCGTCGTCGAGCACGTCGGGCGGCACCGCGCGCGCCAGCGCGTCGTCCTCGCCGTCGTCCAGGAGCAGCGCGAGCGCGAAGTCGTGGCGCGCCCGCTCGGGGATGCGGGCGTGGCGCGGCAGCCGCGCTTCGAGCCGGTCGAGCACGCGCTGCAGGTGCGCGGGACGCCGGCGGAAGTGGCGCGCGCTCGGCTCGATCTCGCGCTCCATGAGCCGGCGCAGGGGACCGAGCCCCTCGCCCCTCGCGGCCGAGACGCCGACGACCGGCACGCCGAACTGCCGCTCGAGCGCGGGGAAGTCGATCTCGAGGCCCTGCTCGCGCGCGGCGTCCATCATGTTGAGCGCCAGCACCAGCGGGCGGCCCAGTTCGATGACCTGCAGCGCGAGGTTCAGGTGGCGGTCGAGGCTGGTCGCGTCCACGACGAACACGATGAGGTCGGGCGGCGGCGTGTCGGACTGCAGCCCGAGCAGCACGTCGCGCACGATGCGCTCGTCGGGCGAGGCCGGGTGCAGGCTGTAGCTGCCCGGCAGGTCGATCAGCTCCGCGCGCGCGCCGGAAGGCAGCTCGCAGGTGCCGGTCTTCTTCTCGACGGTGACGCCCGGGTAGTTGCCGACCTTCTGGCGCAGCCCGGTGAGCGCGTTGAAGAGCGTGGACTTGCCCGCGTTCGGGTTGCCGAGGATGGCGATGCGGCGCGGCGCCGCGGCGGGGCCGCGCCCGGCGTGCGGGCGTTCGAGGGCGAGCGTCGCGGGCTCGGCGCCTTCAGCGGGGCGCGACATGGATCTGCCCGGCCTCGGAGCGGCGCAGCGACAGGTGCAGCCCGCGCACGGCCACCTCGAGCGGATCGCCGAGCGGCGCCGTGCGCACCATCTCGATCTCGGTGCCGGGCACGAGGCCCAGCTCCATCAGCCGGCGCGCGATCGCGGGCTCGGCGTCGATGCGCGCGATACGGCCGCCCTCGCCGGGCGAGAGCGTGTCGAGCGGGCGCTCGCCCGCGTCGCCGGCGGCCGCGCGATCGCTCACGCCGTCTTCCCGTCGCCGATCTCGCTGACCAGCGACTCGCGCAGGCAGGTGGCGCCGCACAGGTCGCAGGCGCCCGGAGCGTGCTCGGCGCACGAGCGCGGGCTCGCCTTGTACGCCTCGCGGAACGCGACCGCCGCCGGGTGCTGTGAACGGACGAACGTCGTCATGCGCAGCAGTTCGAGCGAGACCTCGGGGCTGACGAGGTGCTCGATCATGCAGGCGTCCTCGCTGGCGACCGCCTCGGGCACGCCGAGGATCTCGGTGAGGAACATCGTGAGCACGCGGCGGCTCGACTCGGTGCGCGCCGCGAGCCGCTGGCCCGCGGGCGTCAGCTCGACCGCGCCGTAGCGCTCGTGCGAAACGAGGCCGCGCGACTGCAGCGAGCGCAGCATCGAGGTCACGCCGCTCTTCGAGACGCCGAGGTTGTCGGCGATGTCCACCACGCGGGCGTGGCCCTTGTCGGCCTTGAGCGCCGCCACCGCCTGGAGGTAGTGCGCCATCGAGTGGCTGACTTCCTTCTCGCCGAACCGCTTCCAGATGTCCAAGGTGAACCTCGAATCGTGTGCGCCCATCGGGCGGGCCGCGGCGCGGGCGCGCCGCCGGCGAATCCGCAGGCCTGCAGGGAGCGGCCTGAACTTTGTTGAGGAACGTTAACAATGGGCCGGGGGGCGCGGCAAGCTGCGGGGTCCGGGCGGTGTTCAGGGTGGGCTTGCCGGGCGCGGCTGACGCGCGACTGAACGGGCCGCCGGCATGGAGTTGGCGGCGCGGGGGTCCGCGGCCGGGGTGGTGAGCCCCTGCGGGACCGGCGCGGGCGGGCGCGATGTTCGCGTCGGATTCTTGTCGCGGGGGTCATGGACCCGGCTGCCGGCGGGCCTATGGCCCAGGCCAGCCTCGTCCGCTTTGCTGGGACGGCCCGCTCGACTGTAGCTCGCAGGGAGGGTAACGAGCTGGGGCCGGGTCACCCCGGCCCCCCTCGTCGCAGCAGCGGCGTACTCGCCGCTTCAGTTCGCGAGCCGCACGATCCGCCGGTGGGCGGTGAAGCCCGCGGCGCTCATTCGCACCAGGTAGATGCCCGGGTGCGCCGGCGCGCCGTCGTCGCCCGAGCCATCCCAGTTGACGGCGTGCGATCCGGCCGCAAACGCGCCGTCGACCAGCGTGCGCACCCGCCGGCCGAGAACGTCGAACGCCTCCAGGCGCACGCGAGAGGCGCGGGGCACGTCGAAGCGAAGCGTCGTCGAGCGGCCGAATGGGTTCGGGACGCCCGGTGCGAACGCGAAGCGGGCCGGCAGTTCGGCATCCACCTGTTGCCCTCGCGCAGTACCCGCCGAAGCGAGCGAGTACCTCGCCCGCAGCGTCAGGAAGTGCGTCCGAGTCGTGCCCTGCGGCGCGACCGGCGGAGCGAACGAGAGCGTCAGCGTCTGCGAATTGTCCAGCGCGACGCCGTCGTCGTCGTCGGCCAGCAGGGCCGCCGGTGAGTCGACGTCCTCGATCGGGCCCGGCGCCACCGCGTGCAGCGTCACCGACTCACGGGTTGCATTGCCCGAGGCCAACCCGTCGACGCTCCGGAGTTGCACGTCACTCAGCGCCGTGAGGCGCACGCGGGCCATTCCGGACAGAGCGATCGCGAGCCGATCACGCTTCAGGCGCGGATGCAGTCGCGCGAGCGGCTGCCAGGCACCTCCTGACTCGACTG
The DNA here is from genome assembly GCA_964619155.1 of uncultured bacterium. GTDB lineage: Bacteria > Eisenbacteria > RBG-16-71-46 > RBG-16-71-46 > RBG-16-71-46 > CAIXRL01. Next base: position 3,678 of record CAZUEM010000155.1, on the reverse strand, counting down.
CGACCTCGATGCCGGACTCCGATTCGGCCGGCGGCCTGTTCCCCCGCGCGCAGTCGAGCACCACTCCTTCACGGGCGTTGGCGGGAAGCGTCACGTCCAGCGTCGCCCCGGCCGCCAGCGTCAGCGGCTCACCCGACTCGTCCCCGGGCAGCGGCGCCTGCTCGGTGCCGTTCCCGTCCACCGCGCTGGCCACAGCCTGCCGATACCCGACCACGATGCCGTCCGGAGTCGAGAAAGCCTCGCTGCCCGCCGGGTGATCGACGGCGATGAGTCCCGCGCGGTCGATGGTCGTCACTCCGGCGAGCCTGGCGAGCAGCGACGACTGCACCGTACCGTCCTCGAACACGCTCGCGGCCGTGAGGCGAGCGATCTGCTCGATCCACACGTCCGGGTGGGCGCCATCGAGGAGCGAGTTGGCGATCGGCGTCGTCCCCGAGCCGAACGGGATCAGCCGGTTCGCATCGGCCGTGCGGCCGCGGAAACCAGCGCCGCCTCCACCGCCCTCGCCGAGCGCCTCGTAGCACTGGCCGTCGTCGAAGATCTGGATGCGCACGACCCGGCTCGAGACGCCGGCGGAGCCGTCCAGCGCCCGGAAGACGACGTGGTAGTCGCCCACCGAGGGAGACTGCCAGCGGAACCAGTTGCCGTTCACGATCGAGGCGCCGGGTGGCAAGTAGTCGGCGCGGTAGGTGAGTGCCTCGCCGTCCGGATCGCTGGCCGTGAACTGGAACAGCATCGGCACGCAGGCGGGCTCGGAGATGTCCTCGATCGGGTAGAGCAAGGGCGCGTGGTTGGGCGTAATGCGGCCCACGTACAGGTCGCCGCGACCCGAGGCATCGGTCTGCGTGAAGGCGATGCGGGTGCCATCCGGCGAATACCGCGGGTGGAGGGTCTCGGCCGGTTGGCGCACGGCGTAGCGGAACGAGGTGTCACGGCTCGCAGCGGCGGTGTCGAGGAGCGCGATTCGATTCGCCGTCTGGATGTACTGCTGCGCGGCCATGAAGTTACTAGTGTAATCCGCCTGATTGGGCACTGGCAGCGCGGTGCCGACGAGCGCTCGTCCGCGCCCGCCGTGGAAGTCGATCCACCTGACAGGTACACGCACCGTCTGATCGGGAGCCAAGGAGCCGCCCGAGACTGACACCGAGTAGAGCGAGTCGTTGAGCGTCAAGTAGATGCGCGTCCCGCTCGGATTCCAAGCGGGGCGAGGAGTTGCCTGTACCGCGGGAAACGTCGCCACGACGCGAGCGCCGGTGCCGTCGTACGAGGCCCAGCGCAGCTCCCAGGTGCCGCTGTACGGAGGAATGTGGATGAAGGCCAACCCCTGGCCGTTCGGCTGGAAACTCGGCATTGTCTCGACGCCGGGCAGGTTCGAGACGTCGTAGGCGCTGTTCCACGGCGTGTCCAGGTTGACCATCCAGATGCGGCTGTCGCCCTGTTCCGTGACGCCCTCGAACGCGATCAGGTTGCCGCGCGGCGACCAGTCGGGGGCGTACTGGTGGTTCACCTGCGGCGCGAGGCGCGTGAGGCCGGTGCCATCGAGCTTCATTCGGTAGATCTGCGTCGCGCTCGAGAACTGCGGGAGCTTCGCCATGAAGACGAGCTCGTCGCCGGCCGGCGACCAGGAGGCGTAATCCTCGTTGTAGCCCGCCGTGGTGCTGAACGGCACGGGAAGCCGGCCGTCCTGCCCGCTCGGCTTGAGCGAGAGGTCGAGTCGGTAGGGTTGGGCCTGGAACCCGGGGATGAGGTTCGAACCGATCCAGTCCCCTCGCTCGTCCCCGAGGCTCAGCACGAGGACCGCACACTTGTGCGTGAGGCCGAAGTTGGGAACAACGATCTCGAGATCGCTGGTCAGGCTATCCGTGTCGACCCAGACCACTGGTGAGCTCCAAACGGCATTGCCCGGATACTTCCAGAGGTCCGACTCGTCCCCGCCCGGATCAGTCGAGTTGTACGCCACGATCGAAGCCATGAAGCGCAGCTGTTTCTCCGGTGGAAAGCGTGGATCCGGGGAATACCGCGAGTACTCGAGGTAGCGGCCCCGCGGCGAGACGCGCACCACGAGATCGCGGTTCTGGTTCCACAGCGCCCCGTCGGCGCGAATCACCCAGTAGTTCGAGCCCATCGGTTGCAGGATGAGGGGCTCGGTGCCGCCGCGGAACGAGCGCTGGTGGGCGAACGTCGTCTCGCGAAGCGCCTGTCGAGGGCCGACGGTGACGATCGGCGGAATCGCGACAAGGTCGTCGCTAGCCAGATAGTCCATGTCCTGCCAGGCCTTCTGCAGATGGCCCGGCGAGAATCCGCTCCAGGACGGGAAGCCGTACTGCCCCTCGTCGAGCGAGGGCCGGTTCACGAAGTTCGCGACCCGCCAGTTGTGGTGGAGCAGAGCGAAGCGCGCCCCATTCGCGAGGCTCTCGCCGCCCGGGCGGAAGTAGCCCTTGCCCGCGCAGGTGAAGCAGCTGTCGTCGCCGAGCCGATCCCGCAGGCCGGTCAGCTTGCGGTCACCCCGGCTCCACCGGTACATGAGATCGTCGTGAATGCCGGCGAGCGTTCGGTTCTGGTCCTCGTTGAGGAAGTTGTAGCCGACGTAGGCCATGAAAGACGTGCGCTGCTGGTAGTTCGACAGGAACGGCCACGTATACGGGACCTCGCTCGTGACCTCGGTCGAGTCCTTGATGCCGACGACGGCCTCTGCGCCCGCGGACCACAGCTCGTCGAGGTGTCCGATGTAGCCGTCACCGGTCTCCCCGAGGCCGCCGCCCTCGAGCGGCAGCCCATGCATGGTCTCGTGCGCGAAGTTGAGCCGCCGATACCCCTGCGGGGACGTCCAGCCGGTCCCCGAGAGATCGATGGACTGGCTGCTCCAGGGGCCGGTCACCATGATCGAGTTTCTGTGTCGCAAGTCGCCCGATGAATGGCCCGTCGACACGTCCTCGTTGGGCCCGTCGAACCACGACGGGTATGCGCCGCCGACGGTGGCTTGGCTGGGATGCAGGACGTACAGATCGACGTGAGCGCGGTCGGCGTTCGTATACTGCCCTACCCATGTGGTGGTGTCGTCCCGGCCCTTGCCCATGCGGAAGGCGAGCGAGTCGCTCGCGTCCCACGTGTTCCAGTCAGAGCCGCGCTGGCGGAAGTAGTTGTAGAACGCCTGCAGCGTGTTCGCGTCGGTCGCGAGCGGTGAGAGGGCGGAGGAGACGGCGAGCCCGTCGTGGAAGTGGTGCAGTGTGGTTCTGACGTCCGTGGTGATCATTGACGTGTACAGAGGATCCCACTGAAACTCGATATCTCGCGCAGTCAAGTCGACACGGTAGACGCCTCTGCGGTACGGCGTGAAGTCAGACGATGCGCCGCCACTCACCTGCAGCGTCGTGTCCCGCCACGTACCGCAGTCGAGCATGCCGCCAGCATGGGCGGAGGTGAAGACGACCGACAGCACGCCGAAGGCAAAGGCACAGCCTCGCCATCGCATGACACCCTCCTCCGATTGAGGGGAACCGGCGTGAAGCATTGCGATGCCGCTCGGGGCAACGCGGCGAGGGGGTGCTGGAAGGACTGCGGCGGTGCAGGCGGGGGTGCCTCGTTGCGGCTGGTCAGAAAGTCGCTCGACAGGGGGGGGGGGGCGTCAAGTAGCTTTTCGTGCGTGCTAGCCGGTGTTCGTATGAGGACGAAATCCTC
>CAZUEM010000154.1:0-8079 GCA_964619155.1 uncultured bacterium | reverse complement strand
TCGGCGATCCGCTTCGCCGACGGGCTCGCGGCGGGCAGCGTGCTGTTCGGCATGGACACGCTGTTCGGGCCGTTCTGCGTGGCGTACGGCCTCGCGGAAGGCGACCGCGGCAACTTCTACCTCACCCTCGGCCAGCCGCTGGGCGGCCGCCGGCCGGGGTTCCGGGAGCGATGACATGCGCTGGCCCTGCTGGCTGTTGCTGATCGCGGCCGTGCTGGTGGGCGTGCTCTTGCTCGCCCGCCCGGCGGCCGGGTACTCCGACCGCGCGGGCACCGACATCGTCATGGACGCGCCCTGGCGGTGCGTGCGCGACGAGATCCCGGTGCTGTTCTTCTTCCCCCAGTTCGAGGGCGGCCGCCGCGTCACGGCGCTGCGCCTGTACGAGTGCGAGCGCGGCGTGTCGGTGGGGCCCGCCGTGTTCGTGGACGCGGCGAACGGGCCCGACACGCTGGGCGGGGCGGCGATCATCGGCCCGGACGGCCGGCCGCGCGGCGCGCTCGCGGCGGACGAGAAGGTGACGAGCTTCTGGCACTACGTGGTGCGCCTGCCGCACGCGGCGCTCTCGCGCCACGGCTCGCCGTGCGTGCACGACCTGCTCGCCGAGGTCGAGTGGACGCGCCCGGGGCTCACGGGGCGCGGCACGCTGCGCAACACGCGCGTGCTGCGCGTGGTGGTGGACCCGGCGCGGTTCCCGAGCTTCGCCGCCGGGGATCGCTACTTCGACGTCCACGCGCACACGATCGCCGAGCAGACGACCTCGGGCGTGCTGGCGGTGGACGGCGCGCACAAGGCGTTCGGCGGGCCGGTCGTGATGCTGGTGGAGAGCGCCCACGCGCTGGGCCTGCTCGAGACGCGGCCCGCGGGCGACTGGCGCGCGTTCGCCGACAGCCTCGTCGTGACCGACCACAACATCTTCTACTCGCGCGAGCCTTACGACTCGGGCGCCCCGCCGCGGTTCGGGCCGACGGCCGCGACCGACGGCGCGGCCGGCGAGGGCGCCTGGTATCGCGAGAACCTCGGGCGGCTCGCGGGCGAGGAGATCACGCTGCGCCGGGGCTCGCGGCAGGACGGGTCGCTCAGGCCCAACATCGGCCACCACCTGCTCGCCTACGGCACGCGGCACTTCGAGGGCCCCTGGCACGGCGGGCTGTTCGCGACCTCGCGCACCGAGAACCCGAACACGCTGCTCGCCGTCCTCGAGGGGATGAAGGCGGCCGGGCACGGCGGGTTCGTGTACGCCGCGCACCCGGACCTCGAGTCGTTCGAGTGGCCGCCCGAGTACTACGCGCAGGGCGTGGGGCTCGCGCCGTACGACTCGCGCACCGGCCCGGCGGTGGACGCCGACGGCTGCGACTTCCAGTTCAAGGGCCTGCAGGTCTGGAACATCAAGATGGACGCGGCGGCGAAGGCGAGCGGCCGGCTCGCGGCCTCGAGCGCCTTCGATCACATGAACCCGTTCGAGGGCGGCCCGGCGGCGCAGCGGTTCCGGCCGCTCGCGTGGGACGCCGAACTCGGCCGCTCGCTCGACACGCTCTGCACCTACATCGGCCGCGGCCTGCGGCATGCGTTCGCCGAGGCGCCGGCCGAGCGGTTCGTGCGCAAGCTCTACCTGTGCGGCGGCTCGGACGCGCACGGCGACTTCAACTACGCCGACGAGGTGACGGCGACGCTGCTGCCCTATTCGGGCTGGCTCCACTCGAACGCCTGGGCGCGCGTCCGCACGTACGCGCTGGCGGGCGAGCGGGCGGCGGGCGATCGCGACGCGGTCGCGGCGTTCGCCGACGGCAACACGGTCGCGACGGACGGCCCGCTCGCCACGTTCGCGGTGGACGGCGACGGGCGGCACGACCCGTCGGCGGGCGCGGCGCGCTGGCACGACGCGGCGGCGCGGTTCGAGAACGCCGACGGCCGGATCGGCGGCGCGGGTGCGTTCGACGGCGGCGGCACGGTGCTGGTGCCGCTGCCGGGCGAGGGCGCGTGGATTCGCAGCCGCTGGCTCTGCTCGGTGACGCCGCGCGCGGAGGCGATCGCGGCGCTGCGGTTCGATCGCGTCATGGAGGCCGCGCGCGATTCGTTCCGGCTCGGCGCGGGCCCCGAGGGCGTGGCGGTCGATCAGCCCGCGCCGGTCGCGCTCGACCGGCTCTGCGCGCTGTTCGCGACCGCGCGCGACCCGGCGGTGGACGAGCGCTGCATCACGAACCCGGTGTGGGCGGCGCCCGTTTCGATCGAGGTCGAGGTGACGCCCGGCGCGGCGCCGGCGGCGCTGCTGCCGCCGGGGACGTTGCGCGTCACGTTCCGCTTCCCGTTCTCGATGTCGGGCGCCTCCGGGTCCGTCGCCAAGCTGCGGCCGCTCGGCGCCGACGGCGTGAGCACCGATCCCGAGGTCGAACTCTCCCCCGCGCCCGGCTGGGAGGACGAGGGCGGCGTCGCGTCGGCGCGCTACACGGCGACCAACGCGGTCGCGATCGCCGCGCCACCCGGCGGCTGGGACGCGGAGGCGCACGTGAGCGCTGCCGGCGTGGCGTCGTTCGTCGTCTGGCTCGAGCGCCCGGCCGACCTGCACGGCAACCGGCTCAACGACGTGGCGCGCGCGTTCGCGGTGCGGCGGTAGCGGCGCGCGGGCGGGCGGCCCCGGCGGGGCCGCCTCAGTTCGCGGGCGTCACGGGCTCGGCCGGGGCCGCGGCCGCAGCCACGGTGCGCGACGCGAGCACCTTGTCGATCCTCTTGCCGTCCATGTCCACCACCTCGAGCCGCCAGTCCTCCCACTCGGCGGCCTCGCCGGCCGTGGGGATTCTCCCGATCAGGTAGAGCATGAGGCCGCCCAGCGTCTGGACGCGGGCGCGATCCTCCTCCGGAAGCGCGTGCAGGGCGAGGCGCTCCTTGAGGTCCTCGATCGGCAGCGCGCCGTCGAGCAGCCATGAACCGTCGGGACGTGCGACCGCCCACGACTCCTCGGGGCTCGCGGCCCGGAACTCGCCCGCGATCGCCTCCATCAGGTCGTGCACGGTCACGAGGCCCTGCACCGAGCCGTACTCGTCCACGACGAACACCATCTGCGCGCCCGTGTGGCGGAACTGCTCCAGCAACTCGATGCCGCCGATGGTCTCGGGCACGAAGATCGCCGGCTCGAGCAGCGCTTCGAGATCGGGCGTCGCCTCCTGCCGCGCGCGCAGCAGCAGCCGCCGCGCGGTCACGACGCCGAGCACGTGGTCGAGGCCGCCGCGGCACACCGGAAAGCGCGCGTGGTCGGACGACTCGAGGCGCTCGAGCCACTGCTCGAACGGCTGCTCGACGTCGATCGCGACGATGTCGCTGCGCGGCAGCATGAGCGAGCCGACCGGGCGCTCGTCGAGGCGGAAGACGTTCTGCACCATGCGGCGCTCCTCGTCCTCGATGACGCCCGCCTTCGAGCCCTCGGCGAGCAGCAGGTGGATCTCCTCCTCGGTCACCGACGGGGCCTTCGCGCGCTGCGCGCCCAGCGCCCGCAGCACGAGGTCGGTCGAGGCCGACAGCAGGCGCACGAACGGACCGCTCGCGGCCGCGAGCGCCTGCAGCGGGCCCGCCATCAGCCGGAGCAGCGCCTCGGGGTGGTTCTGGCCGATGCGCTTGGGCACGAGTTCGCCGAAGACGATCGAGAGGTACGTGACGATGGTGACGACCAGCGCCGTCACGATCACGTAGGTCGGGCCCGCCGGCAGGCCGAAGCCCGTGATCCAGTCCGCGAGCGGCCGGGCGAACGCCGCCTCGCCGACGATGCCGTTGAGGATGCCGATCGAGGTGATGCCGACCTGGATGGTGGAGAGCGAGCGCGTGGGGTTCGCGGCCACGGTCACGGCCGTGCGGGCGAGGGCATCGCCGCCCTCGGCCATGCGCTCGAGCCGCGCCTGCCGGGCGGCCACGATCGAGACCTCGGCCATGGCGAGCAGGCCGTTGAGGACGATGAGGACCGCGAGCACGACGACGACGGTCGCTTCCATGCGCGACGCAACCCTCCCACGCTCGTGACCGGGCCGGCCACCCGGGGGCACCCGAAGCGGCGCGAGAGTAGCCGAAGCCCCGCTCGCGGCGCGAACCGCGGGCGGGGCTGGGGCAAGGAAGCGGCTTTCTGACCACCTTGGAGCAGCGAAGTGACCGCCGGGCGGGCGGGGCGGAGCCTCAGTCGCCCGCGGCCACCCGCGTGCCGGCGCTCGCCACCGGCCGCACGTGGAATGTGACGACCTGCCGCCGGAACTGCCGTTCCTGCGGGGTGCCCGCACCCGCGTCGACGCGGTCCACGGCGCCGATCTCGTCGGCGAGCCGCCGCGACAGGAGGCCGTCGGCGTCCTGCGCGTGCACCGTCGCGTAGGCCTTGCCGGGCCAGTTCATGCGCGCGTAGCCCGCCAGCCGGGGCGTCCGGAAGACCGAGGTCGGAATGAAGTTGGGATAGGGCGACGAGAGCGCCGGGCGCACGAGGTTGCCGTTCGCGAGCCGCACGGTCACTTCACTGCGGAACGCCGTCGGCGAGCCGATCAGCCCCTGCGGCACGAGCGCCGCGTACCGGTCCGGGTCCGCCGCGTGGCCGGCGGGCAGCGCCGGGTCCGTCGGATCCACCATCGGCTCGTAGCGCGAGTCGCGGTCGAAGCCGCCGTTCACGAGCACGACCCACGCGCCCTGGTGCACCGTGTCGCCCTCGGTGCGCGCCCAGATCCGGTCGCCGAAGATCTCGTAGAACGTGCGCCGCTCGAGGTCGCTGCCGACGGGCGCCCGCCGAAAGGGGACGAAGCGGAACGAATCGGGCCCGAAGTACGCGCGGCCGTCGGGCGGCCACGCCGGGTGCGTCGCGAACCGGCCCCAGTCGAGCACGTCCACGGCGCGGCCGTCGCCGTCGCTCGAGGGCGGGAATCGCGCGGGGTCGGGCCCCGCCCACCAGGCGCCCGGCGCGAACCCGACGTGGAACGTGACCCAGATCCAGCCGACGCCGATCTGCTGCGGGACCTTGAGGCGGTAGACGTGCGTTCCCGGCGGCAGGTCGCTCGCGGGGCCGCCGAAGTCCGGGACCGCGGGTTCGAGTTCGGGCACGCTCGTGAACGGCGCGGCCGAAGCGGGACCGCTCGTGCGCTTCCAGTGCGCGAGCTTGAGCCGGGCGTGCGCGGGCACGGTGTCGGGCACGAACCCGAGCGGGCCGGGCGGCGCTCCGGTCGAAAGCACGAAGAACCGTTCGTTGCGATCGAGCGCCGGGCGGCCGGCTTCGTCGAGCGAGACCACCGGGCCCGTGAACTCGAGCCGCACGACGTAGGGCTCGGGAATGGGCGCGGTGGCGGCTCCGGCGAGCCCGGCGGGGACCTTCGCGAAAGAGCCGGTGAGGCCCGCGTCGGGCGACACTGGCTTCGAGCAACCCACGGCGAGCACGGCGGCGAGCACAACGAGCGAAACGAGGCGCGTCGGCACGGCCACATGAACCTCCGGCACCCCGGTCGGGACCCCGGTTCCGCTCGATCCACGTGCGACGCTAAGCCCGGCCGAACACGGCGGGCAACGGGTATTTTCGCCGCCCGCGCAGGACTTCGGCCCCGGCGGCGGGCGCCACCGGGGCCGAGTCCGGGATTTCGTCTTCCGGGGCCTGCGGGCCCGCGGGCTCCTACATCGGGCTCCTACATCTGCCAGGCGTACGAGACCTTGGCGAACGCCTGGCGCGCCGCGGGCTCGAGGCGGCCGGTGACGTCGGCAAACACGCGGTCGTCGCCGTAGCCGGCGTAGAGCACCGTCTGCCAGTTGAGCTTGTAGGCGAACAGCGCCGAGGTGCTGAAGCCCTCGTCCTTCCGCGGCACGTCGAACGTGTAGAGCGACGGGTCGCGACGCGTCGTCGTGTACTGGCCGATCACGCGCACGAAGCTGCGCGAGTTGAACATGTAGGTGGCCTTCACGCGCTCGACCCAGGCGAGGAACAGCCGCCCCGAGCGGCCGTCGGCCCCCACGTGCAGCCAGCGCGTGCTGGCGCTGTTGCCCACCTCGAGGTGCGGCGTCGGGCGGGTGTTCACCGAGGTCGTGATGCTGGCGCCGATGCCCTCGCGGCCGTTGGCGAAGTCGATCTCCTCGCCGAAGTGGCTGTCCACGACCACCGAGTTCACGAGCCGGCCCGGGCTCAGCTGCACCTGCACGCGCGGGCGGAAGCGGTTGAGCAGCTGGTCCCCCACCCGGAACTCGTCGCGGTTCAGCTCGAGGCGCAGGAAGCTCGACAGCTTGCCGTCCATGCCGGCGCCCACCGAGACGCGGCGCGACAGGACGTCGTTGTCCTGCGTCGCGTCCACCCAGTCGGCGGTGAAGAGCCGGATGCGCGAGAAGAACGAGCCCTTCGGCCGCCAGGTGCGGCCGCCCTCGACGTACAGCTCGCGGTGGTCGACCTGCGGGATGAAGCCGTTGTCGGCGCGGAACTCCTCGCCCAGGTCCTGGCCCTGGACGAACGCGTCCCAGCGGCGGTCGCCGTGCTGGTAGCTGAGCAGCAGCGCGCGGCCGGCGAGGTCGCGGCCGTCCCACTCGTGCGCGAGGTCGCCGCGGTCCGGAGTGCGGCTCGAGCTGAACAGCGCCTGGCCGGTGAAGTTGTCGTTGGGCGTCACGTACCACTGGAAGTCGGGCCCGACGACGCGGTTGTGTCCGCCCCCGTCCAGTTCGCGCAGCGTGCCGAGCGCGCTCACGAACGACTGCTTCCCGATCTCGTGGCGCACGCGGACGATGCCCACCTCGGAGCGGAAGTCCTGGTCGGCGAACCCCGAGCCCTGCGCGCCCGGCAGGATGACCAGGCCGCCGCCGCGGTCGTGCGCGGCGAGCGCGGTGTAGGACGTCTTCCCGGCGCGGCCGGTCGCGCGCAGGCCGGCGCTCGGCGAGGTGATGGTGCGCGTGTACACGGCCTGCATAGGGGTCGCGAACAGGTCCACGCCCTCGAGGAAGAAGGAGCGCTTCTCGGAGTAGAAGAGCGCGAAGCGTTCGTTGGCGCCGATCTGCGCCGCGTCGGACTCGACCTGCGAGAAGTCGGGGTTGAAGGTGGCGTCCACGGCCACCGACGAGAGCGGGCTCCACTTGAGGTCGAGGCCGCCGTCGCTGTGCAGGTCGCCGTCGCGCAGGGCGCTGCCCGGGCCGTCCGCGGCCTCGTCCACGCGCTGCGCGTGGGCGTAGGGCGCCACGACCAGGTGCGAGCCCTTCGGCAGGTTCTCGAGGCCGGTCAGCTTGCTCGAGTTGCAGATGAAGCAGTTGACGTCGCGCGGCAGTCTCGCGGTGAAGAACTGGTAGTGCCGCTCGCGCGGGTAGTTGCGGTAGAGCATCAGCCCGAACACCGGGTTCTTCGGGTCCGAGTAGCGCATGGACGAGAACGGGATCCGCAGCTCGAGGTTCCAGCCCGACTCGGTCACGCGGCCGGCGGCGTCCCAGAACCAGTCCGGCGAGCTGTCCTCGCCCGAGACGTCGCTCGAGAGGGCGTCGTACTTGAGCCCGCGCGCGTTGGCGAGGAAGAGTTGCGCGGTGCGGGCGTCGTTGCGGCTGTCCACGATCACGCCGCCGTAGTCGGTGTAGCCCGAGAGGTTGTCGTGGTCGCCGAGCGGGGCGCGGATGCGCTTCGGGTCCGGGTCCTCGAAGCGGAAGCCGGCGTAGAAGTAGCGGTCGTCGTAGGCCAGGTAGGCGACGTTCGCGACCTGCGGGTCGCCGTTCTCGGCGACCTTGGTCTCGAACCACTGCGTGACCGGCGCGACGTCCTTCCAGCCGGCGTCGTCGAGGCTGCCGTCGAGCGTGATCGGTCCGTGCAGGCGCTGGATGGTGAGCGGCGGGCCGGGCGCGGGCGCGGCGGCGCGCGCGGGGGCGGCGGCGGCCACGGCGAGCGCGGCGAGCAGCGCGAGGCTGGCGAGACGGGCGAGAGAGGGCCGGGGGGCGGTCATCGTTCGGTTGGACTCCGGGTGGACGGCGGAGGTTGGAACGCCTTCGCGCGTACGAAGCCCCGCGCGCGGGGGTTGCGAACGCGTGGGACTGTGCCCCTCGGGGCGCGCGCGCCGCGAGGGCGCGATGGCGAGCGGGGCGTTCGCGCGCCGAGCGTGGCGCGGCGCGGCACGAGCGCGG
>CAZUEM010000153.1:0-8121 GCA_964619155.1 uncultured bacterium | reverse complement strand
GCTCGCGCTGGCCGCGGCGCTGGCGCGGTCGCGCTCGCGCCGTGGCCCACGCCAGCGCCGCGGCCAGCGCGAGCGCGACCGCGCCGAAGGCGGCGAGTCGCGCCGAAAGCCTCACGTCTCCACCCGCAGCGACTCGGCCGCGACGCGGTCCGAGGCGAAGCGCGCGGGCCCGAGCGCCGCGACGAGCGAGGTGCCGACCATGAGCGCCACGGCCTGCGCGAACACCAGCGGCTCGACCTCCATGCGGATGGTCCAGCCGAAGAACTGGCGGTTGATGACGTGGACGAGCAGCAGCGCCAGCACCCAGCCCGCGGCGCAGCCCAGCAGCGAGCCGAGCAGGCCGAGGATGCCGCTCTCGACGAGCACGATGCGGCGCACCTGCGAGCGCAGCGCGCCGGTCGCGCGCAGCACGCCGATCTCGCGGCCGCGCTGCAGGATGAGCGCGGTCAGCGTGGTTACGACGCCGAGCACCGCGACCAGCACGGCGATGAACTGGAGCGCGAACGTGATCCGGAACGTCTGGTCGAACACCGTGAGCACGCGCCGACGCAGGTCCTGGTTGGGCGTCACGTGCAGGACGAGGTCGGGCCCGGCGAGCGCGACGAAGTCGCGGCGCACGCGCCCGAGGTCGGCGGCCGGCGCGGCGTAGAGCGCGAGGCTCTCGGTGCGGTCGTCGAGCCAGAGCCGCGCGAACAGCGAGCGGTCCATGAGCACGGCGCCGGCGTCGGTCGTGTAGTCGTAGAAGACGCCCGCCACGCGCACGGCCGCCTCGCCGGCGGGCGCGGGCAGGCGCAGCGTGTCGCCGGGCGCCACCCGGAAGCGGTGCGCGAAGCTCTCGGTGACGACCACCTCGCCGCGCACGCGCGCGGCGGACAGCACCGCGCGCCCGTCGGCGCCGTGCAGGAACCCCAGGTTGCCGTGCCGCGCCTGGACGGCGAAGTCGATGCCGACCGCGGTCACCGGCCGGTCGCGGAAGCGCAGGGGCGTCGCGCGGTAGGTGTCCACCGCGATCACGCCGGGGATCGCCGCGGCGTCGCGCACGAGCGAGGCCGGCAGCGCGGTCGCGGCGAGCGACGTGCGGTGCCCGGCGGGCTCGACGTAGAGGTCGCCGCGCAGCGTCTGCGTGATCCAGGTGTCCACCGTGCGGCGGAAGCTGCCGACCATGATCGAGAGCGCGACCGACATGCCGACGGCCAGCATGAGCGAGGCGACCACCACGCTCGTGCGGGCCACGAAGTCGCGCAGCGCGCGCGCGCCGAGCGCGCCCTCGATGCCGAGCGCCTCGGCCGGGCGGCGCAGCAGCGTCTCGCCGGCGAGCGTGAACGCGGGCGAGAAGAGCGTGAACGCGGCGATGACGAGGAACGCGGCCGCGAACCCGCCCCACGGCTGGTGCTCGCGCACGGTCCAGGCCACCACCAGCCCCGCGAGCGCGAGCACCGCGAGCCCGGCCAGCGCCGCGCGGCCGACGGGGAGGTTGCGCGCCTCGAGCAGCATGCCCTGGCGCATGGTGAGCGAGGGCGGCGTGTGCGCGGCCTCGAGCGCGGGCGCGAGCGCCGAGAGCAGCGCGGTCGCGACCCCGAGCCCGAAGCCCACCGCGTAGGTGGCCGGGTCCAGCCGCACGGTGTTGGCGTGCTGCACCAGGTAGAGGTCGGTGAGCGTGCGCCCGACGGCGCCGAGCGTCGCGCGCGCGAGCAGCGTGCCGAGCGCCAGCCCGAGCGCGCTGCCGGCGCCGCCCAGCAGCAGGCCCTCGAGCAGGAAGAGCCGCGTCACCTGCCCGCGCGTGACGCCGAGGCTGCGCAGGATGCCGATCTCGCGCCGCCAGCGCAGCACGCTCATGGCCACGGCGTTGAAGATGAGGAACATGCTCACGAACAGCGCGATGAAGCTGAGCGCCGTCAGGTTGAGCGCGAACGCCGCCACCATGTTCTCGACCTGCTTCGTGCGCGCCTGCGGCGGCTCCACGGCGACCCCCGCGGGCATCGCGGCCGCCAGCTCGCGCCGCAGCCGGTCGCGGTCGCGGGCGGGGACCAGCAGGTCCACGCGGTCGAGCCGGCCGGCGCGCCCGAACACCTCCTGCGCGGTCGCGACGTCGAGCAGCGCCACGTTGCCGCCCATCGCCTGCGCGAGCGCCTCGCCGTCCAGCACGCGCGCGACCACGAGCGCGGTCGGGCGCCCCGAGACGAGCGCGGTGAGCGTGTCGTCCTCGGCGAGGCCGTTGCGCTCGGCGAAGACCTGCGTCACCGCGATGGTGCGCGGCTCGACCAGCAGCCGCAGCGCGCGCTCGAGCGCCTCGGGGCCGCCGGCCGCGCTGTCGCCCGGCGCGAGCGCGGCGAAGCGCGCGAACGGTCCCTCGGAGAGCGGGTCCACGCCGAGGAAGAGCAGCGTCTCGCGGAACTCGCCGCGCTCGCCCGAGGGCAGCGGGCCCGCGGGGCGCGGGCCGCCCGGGCGCGCGAGCGCCGAGACCTGCACCACCGGCGCCGCCGCCTCGACCCCGGGCCAGCGCGCGAGCACGGCGTAGAGCGAGTCGGGGAAGCCGTCCGAGGCGCTCGCGACCGACAGGTTCGCGCGGCCCGTGACCGCGTCCACGGTGTCGGCGAACGAGGCGAGCGCCGAGTGGTTCGCGAGCCGGATGGCGACGAACACGGCGACGCCGAGCGCGACGCCCAGCAGCGTCAGCGCCGTGCGTCCGCGCTCGCGGGCGAGGCGCCGCAGCAGCAGCCAGCGGAGCAGCGCGCTCATGCGCCCGCGGGCGCGTCGGCGACGATGCGCCCGTCGCGCAGCTCGATCGTGCGCTCCGCGGCCCCGGCCGCCTCGCGGCTGTGCGTGACCAGCACCACCGTGACGCCGTGGCCGCGGCCGAGCGTGCCGAGCAGCTCGACGATCTGCCCGGCGGCGCGCGAGTCGAGGTTGCCGGTCGGCTCGTCGGCCAGGACCAGCGCCGGCTCGTGGACGAGCGCCCGGGCGATCGCCGCGCGCTGCATTTCGCCGCCCGAGAGCATGTGCGGCCGCGATTCCAGCCGGTGCGAGAGCCCGACCTCGTGGAGCAGCGCCTCGGCGCGCGCGAGCGCGCGGCGGCGGTCGCCGCCCGCGAGCAGCAGCGGCAGCGCGACGTTCTCGCGCACCGAGAGCGTGGCGAGCAGGTTGAAGAACTGGTGGATCATCCCGACCCGGTCGCGCCGCTGGCGCGTGAGGTCGTCGTCGGAGAGCCGCGACAGCTCCCGGCCGTCCACCCACACCTCGCCGCTCGTGGGCACGTCGATCCCGGCGGCGAGCTGCAGCACGGTGGACTTGCCGGAACCGCTGCGCCCGACGATGGCCACGAACTGGCCGCGCGGGACCTCGAAGGTCAGCCCGTCGAGGGCGCGGATCACGCCGTCGCCGAGCGGGTAGTCCTTGCGGACGTCCGCAAAGCGCAGGGCGGCCGGGGCGGGAGCGGTGGGCGGAGGCGGGAGGGAACCGGGCATGGGGCGCGCAGGATAGCGCAGCGTGCGTCCGCGTTCGTGGCCCGCGACGCTCCGGACGCCGGAATTGCCCTTGCCGTGACGCCCGCGGCCCTGTAATGAAAACGTGCGACGCACATCCACCCCGCAGCCGGGGCGACCCGCGCCGAATCCCAGCTTGGGCCGGGAGCATCGAAGCCCTCCCGGATCCCGCCGCGGGCCCATCCCCCGCGTGCGCCGGCCGGACCCCCGGACCGGCGCGATGCCGCAGCCACGCCCCGCGAGGGCCCGTCGAACATTCCGTCGTCCCCGCCCCACCCGTCTGAACGCCAGGAGTCCCCGTTGAGCAAGCGCATGTTCCAGATGCTGGCGATCGTGCTCGCGATCGTCGCCGTCCTCGGTTTCGTCAAGTTCCAGCAGATCCAGGCGGCGATCGCGGCCGGCAAGTCCTTCGCCCCGCCGCCGGAGACCGTGACCACGGTGGTCGCGAAGACGCAGGCGTGGGCCGACGGCCTCGACGCGGTCGGCAGCGTCGCGCCGGTGCAGGGCGTCACGCTGAGCGCCGACCTGCCGGGCGTCGTCGAGCGCATCGCCTTCGAGTCGGGCGCGAACGTGACCGAGGGGCAGCCGCTCGTCTACCTCGACGCGCGCCAGGAGCGCGCGCAGCTGGCCTCGGCCGAGGCGGCCCGCGAACTCGCGAAGACGAACCTGGACCGCTCGAAGTCGCTGCTCGAGCGCAGCCTCATCCCGCAGTCGGATTTCGACCAGACGGCCGCGCTCTTCCGGCAGGCCGAGGCGCGCGTCGCCGAGGTCCGGGCGGCGATCGACCGCAAGGTGATCCGCGCGCCGTTCGCGGGCGTCACCGGCATCCGCCAGGTGAACCTCGGCCAGTACGTGAGCAGCGGTGACCCGATCGTGCCCCTGCAGTCGCTCGACCCGGTCTACGTGGACTTCACGGTGCCCCAGCAGCAGGTGGGCGAGCTGCGCCCCGGCCAGGCGGTGACCGCGCGCGCCGACAGCGCCGCGGCCTCGCTCGGCACCGGCCGCGTCACCGCCATCAACCCGGTGGCCGACGACGCCACGCGCAACGTGCGCGTGCAGGCGACGTTCTCGAACCGCGCGCGCCGGCTGCGCCCGGGCATGTACGTCACCGTGCACGTGGACCTCGGCTCGCGCCGCCCGGTCATCGCGCTGCCGATCACGGCCGTCAACTACGCGCCCTACGGCAACTCGGTGTTCATCGTCGAGGAACTGAAGTCCCCGGAGGGCAAGCCCTACCAGGGCGTGCGGCAGCAGTTCGTGCAGCTCGGGCCGTCGCGCGGCGACCTCGTGGCGGTGCTCGGCGGCGTGAACGAAGGGCAGGTGGTCGTGACCTCGGGCGTCTTCAAGCTGCGCACCGGCGCGGCGGTCAACGTGAACAACGAGACCACGCCGCCGGCGAGCGCCGCCCCGAAGCCGGAGAACAGCTGAGATGAAGTTCACCGACCTCTTCATCCGGCGGCCGGTCCTCGCGATCGTCGTCAATCTCGTCATCCTGATCGCGGGCCTGCAGGCGATCCGCTCGCTGAGCGTGCGGCAGTTCCCGCGCACCGACATCGCGGTCGTCAACGTCACGACGGTCTACGTCGGCGCCAACGCCGACCTGGTGCGCGGCTTCATCACCTCGCCGCTCGAGCGCGTGATCGCGAGCGCCGACGGCATCGACTACATGGAGTCGTCGAGCGCCCAGAGCGTCAGCAACATCACGGTGCACCTGAAGCTCAACTACGACACCAACGCGGCGCTGACCCAGATCCAGGCCAAGGTGGCGCAGGTGCGCAACGAGCTGCCGCCCGAGGCGCAGGCGCCGGTCATCCAGGTGCAGACCGCCGACTCGCGCTTCGCGGCCATGTACCTCGGCTTCGCCTCGAAGGACCTCGGCCAGACCGAGATCACCGACTACCTGACGCGCGTCGTGCAGCCTCGCCTGAGCGCGATCAGCGGCGTGCAGCGCGCCGACGTGCTGGGCGGCGGCTCGTTCGCCATGCGCATCTGGCTCAAGCCCGACCGCATGGCGGCGCAGGGCCTCGCGCCCTCCGACGTCTGGAGCGCGCTGTCGCGGAACAACTACCTGTCCGCGCTCGGCCGCACGAAGGGCACGATGACCTCGGTCAACCTGGTCGCGAACACCGACCTCAAGACCGCCGAGGACTTCCGGCGCCTGGTCGTGCGCGAGACGCCGGGCGGCATCGTGCGCCTCGGCGACGTGGCCGACGTCGTGCTCGGCGCCGAGGACTACGAGACCGACGTCAAGTTCAACGGCGAGAAGGCGACGTTCATGGGCATCTGGGTGCTGCCCACCGCCAACACGCTCGAGGTGATCCGCGAGGTCCGGGAGGCCATGAAGGAGATCCAGGCCCAGCTTCCGGTCGGCATGACCGCGGGCATCCCGTACGACTCGACGGTCTACATCGAGGACTCGATCGCCGAGGTGCTCAAGACCCTCACCGAGACGCTGCTCATCGTCGTGCTGGTGATCTTCCTCTTCATCGGCTCGCTCCGCGGCCTGATCATCCCGGTCGTCGCGATCCCGATCTCGCTCATCGGCGCGGTGTTCCTGATGGCGGTGGCCGGCTTCACGATCAACCTGCTGACGCTGCTCGCGATCGTGCTCTCGGTCGGCCTCGTCGTGGACGACGCCATCGTCATGGTCGAGAACATCGAGCGGCACGTGCACGAGGGGAAGCCGCCGATGCAGGCCGCGATCCTCGCCGCGCGCGAGCTGACCGGCCCGATCATCGCCATGACCATCACGCTCGCCGCGGTGTACACGCCGCTCGGCATCCAGGGCGGGCTGACCGGGTCGCTGTTCCGCGAGTTCGCGTTCACGCTCGCCGGCGCGGTGCTCATCTCCGGCGTCGTGGCGCTGACGCTCTCGCCGATGATGGGGTCGCGCATGCTGCGCGCGGGCGACAGCGAGAAGGGCTTCGCCGGCTGGATCAACCACCGTTTCGAGCAGGTGAAGCAGCGCTACATGGACCTGCTGGTCGGCACCCTGCGGCACCGCAACGTCGCGCTCGTGCTGTGGGCGATCGTCGTGATCCTGATGGTGCCCTTCTACCTGTTCTCGAAGCAGGAACTGGCCCCGGCGGAGGACCAGAGCGTCGTGTTCGGCATCCTGCAGGGCGCGCCGAACGCCACGCTCGACCAGGCGAAGCTGTTCGGGTCGAAGGTGGGCGAGGCCTACCGATCGTTCCCCGAGACGAGGAACACGTTCGAGATCCTCAGCCCCGGCGGCGGCTTCGCCGGCATGGTGACGAAGCCCTGGAGCGAGCGGAAGAAGAGCAGCCAGGAGTTGCAGATGCAGGTCTCGGGCGCGTTCTCGAAGATCCCCGGCATCCGCGCCATCGCGGTGACGCCCCCGGCGCTCCCGGGCGGCGGCAGCTTCCCGGTGGACTTCGTCATCGCCTCGACGGCCGAGCCCGAGCAGCTCGCGGCCATCGCCGGCGGGCTCATCGGCAAGGCCTACGCGAGCGGCAAGTTCATCTTCGTGGACTCCGACCTCAAGTTCGACCAGCCGCAGGCGGAGGTCGTCTTCGACCGCGACAAGGTGCGCTCGCTGGGCGTGGACATGAGCCGCGCCGGGCAGGACATGGCGGTCATGCTGGGCGGCAACTACGTCAACCGGTTCAGCATCCAGGGGCGCAGCTACAAGGTGATCCCGCAGGTGCAGCGGACCGGGCGGCTCACGCCCGAGCAGCTCTCGTCCATCTACGTGAGCGGCCCGAACGGCACGCTGGTGCCGCTCTCGACGTTCGCGACCATCACCACGAGCACGCAGCCGCGCGAGCTGAAGCGCTTCCAGCAGCTGAACGCGGTGCGGCTGACGGCCATCATCCCGCCCAACGTCTCGCTCGACGAGGCGCTGAAGTTCCTCGAGACCGAGGCGAAGAAGACCCTGCCGCGCGGCTACACGGTGGACTACGCGGGCGAGTCGCGGCAGCTGCGCACCGAGGGCGGCCGGTTCCTCGCGGTGTTCCTGCTGTCGGCGATCCTCATCGGCCTCGTGCTCGCCGCGCAGTTCGAGAGCTTCCGCGACCCGATCGTCATCATGACCGGCTCGGCGCCGCTCGCGCTCTCGGGCGCGCTGGTGTTCACGTTCCTCGGCTTCACCTCGATCAACATCTACAGCCAGGTCGGCCTCATCACGCTGGTCGGGCTGGTGGCCAAGAACGGCATCCTGATCGTCGAGTTCGCGAACCACCTGCAGCGCACCGGGCTCGACAAGGCCCGCGCGGTGATCGAGGCGGCCGGCACGCGGTTGCGGCCCGTGCTCATGACCACCGCCGCGACGGTGTTCGGCCACATGCCGCTCATCTTCGCGCACGGCCCCGGCGCGGGCGCCCGCAACAGCATCGGCATCACGCTCGTGAGCGGCATGATCATCGGCACGCTGTTCACGCTGTTCCTCGTTCCCGCGATCTACACGCTCGTCGCGAAGGTGCACGCGCGCGAGGACGTGATCGAGCCGGAGACGGCCGCCGAGCCGGCGTTCGACCCGGAAGCCACGCCCGCCTGAGCGTTCCCGCGCCCCGCGCCCGCCGCGCCTCCCGCGCGGCCGGGCGCGCGGGTGGCGGCGCGCCGCCCGGGGCGGTTAGCTTCGCGGCGCATGCGACCCCCACGCGAATCGCGCCGCCCGCCG
>CAZUEM010000152.1:2568-8171 GCA_964619155.1 uncultured bacterium | reverse complement strand
GCCCGCGCCCGCCAGGCGCGAGGAACGGGCGGCCGCCGCGCCAGCGCCCGCCTCGCGCAACGAGGCCGCGCCGCGCACGGCCGCGCCGCAGCGGCTGCAGGAAGTGCGCACCCTGCCGGGCGGCGAGCAGGTGACCGTGCAGCGGCAGGCGCCGCCGAAGTCCGAGGCCAGGCCCTTCGCGGTGCCGCCCGCCGACGCTTCGCGGCCGCGCAAGCCCATGGCGGTGCCGATGGCGTCCGAGGAAGTGAAGAGCAAGGTCGTCGCCACCGAGCAGGCGGCCCCGGTGAAGCAGGTCGAGGTGCTCTCGCGCGAGGCCGCGCCCGCGCCGCGGCTCGCCGCCGGCGCCGCGCCCTCCGGCGACGAAGCGGCCGTGGACCGTTTCTGCGGCACCGTCACGACCGCGCAGGGCCGCGCGCTCGCCGGCGCGACCGTGACCGTGATCGAGACGGGCCGCTCGGTCACCTCGGGCGCCGACGGTGCGTTCTGCGTGGACGCGCCCCCGGCGGGCGGCACGTTCAGCGTGCTCGCGATCGGCTACCAGGAGCACCGCGGCCGCATCGCGGCCGGGGACGGCCGCGTGGCCGTCCAGCTCAGGCCCGTGGACACGCTCGGGCCCGGCTCGGCGCCGGTCGCGCGGCTCAAGACCGCCGCGCCGCCGGAGCGCGAGGGCCTCTCGCCGACCGACACGCCCGGCGGCGCGCGCGTGCCCGGCATGGCCGAGTTCAAGGGCGCGATGGACCGCGCCGGCATCACCGACGTCGAGGTGATGCGCGCGCGCGCCGAGAGCAAGGCCGCCCGCTTCGCGAACTCGGCCGCGCAGTGGGCGAAGGCGGGCTCGCTGTGGACGCACGTCGCCTCGCAGCGGCTCGACAAGGACGCGGTCGAGGCCCGCTGGATGGCGGCCGAGGCGCGCGTGAGCGCGTGGCGGCTCGAGCCCACGGCGGCGAACCGCGAGCGCGCCGGCGCCGCCTTCGGCGAGTTCCTGCGCATCGCGCCCGCGGGCGCCCGGCGCGACAGCGTCGCCGCCTGGCAGCGCGCGCTCGCGCCGCGCTGACCGCCCGCCGCCGCCGCGCCCGCCCGAAAGAAGTGCCGACGGCCCGTCCCGGCGGCACTTCATGCTTGCGCCCGCGCCCCGCGCTCGGCCAACCTGCGCGCCTCACTGCACCTTCCGAAGTGCGTCCCCGAGGCCCGCGAGGTACCCACCGTGGCGGAACAGACGGCTGCCCCCGAGAGCACGAAGCCCCGCACCCCGGAAGAGATCGAGCGCCACTGGTTCGAGAACGTCTACCAGGGCGACAAGATGCGGCAGCTCACGATCCGCGCCGTCGTGATGGGCATGGCGCTCGGCATGCTGATGGTGTGCTCCAACGTGTACGTGAGCCTCAAGGCCGGCTGGAGCATGGGCGTCGCCATCACCTCGTGCGTGCTGGCCTTCGTCATCTTCCAGGCCATGTCGGCCACCGTCGGGCCGCTGCTCGTGAAGATGCACCGGCTGCCGCTCGTCGGCGGGTTCTTCCGCTGGATCTGGCCCGACAACCACTACTCGATCCTCGAGAACAACTGCATGCAGTCGGCGGCCTCGGCCGGCGGCTCGATGACCAGCGCCGGCGTCGCCAACGCCATTCCCGCGCTCATGATGCTGAGCGCCACGGCCATCCCCGGCGACTTCGCGACCCGCTGCCTGTGGCTGATCCCGTGGGTCGCGGTGATCTCGTTCCTCGGCGTGTTCCTCGCCGTCCCCGCCAAGCGGCAGATGATCAACATCGAGCAGCTGCCCTACCCGAGCGGCACCGCCGCGGCCACCACGCTCAAGACCCTGCACGCCAGGGGGGGCGAGGCCGCCATGCAGGCTCGCGCGCTCGGCCTCTCGGGCCTGCTCGGCCTGCTCGTCACCTGGCTGCGCGACGCGTCGCACCTGCCGTTCATGAAGGTGCAGGAGTTCGCGGGCGCGCCCGTGTGGGCGCCGATCAAGCACTGGTTCGCGCCGCAGGGCGCGCCGTGGTTCCGGCTGCCCGCGCTCGAGGCCACGTGGGGCACGAGCGGCATCCGCATCGGCACGTTCAAGGGCGAGCCGCTGCACCTGAACCAGGTGACCATGTCGCTCGAGGGCTCGCTGCTGTTCGTCGCCGCGGGCGCGATCATGAGCTTCCGGCAGGCGTGGAGCCTGCTGTTCGGCGCGATCCTCAACTACGTCGTGCTCGCGCCGTACTTCCTCAACGCCGGCGTCATCGAGACCGCGAGCTTCCGCAAGATCAGCAGCTGGTCGCTGTGGATCGGCGTGCCGATGATGGTGACTTCGGGCCTGCTGCTGTTCTTCATGAACTGGAAGTCCGTGGTGCGCGCGTTCAGCACCATCACCACGTTCCTCGGGCGCAAACACGCGGCCGACGACCCGATGGACCGCATCGAGGTGCCCGGCTCGTGGTTCATCGGCGGGTTCCTCGCCTGCGGCACGGCGGTGACGCTGCTCGCGCACGCGCTCTTCGGCGTCCACTAC
Source organism: uncultured bacterium (assembly GCA_964619155.1). Lineage (GTDB taxonomy): Bacteria > Eisenbacteria > RBG-16-71-46 > RBG-16-71-46 > RBG-16-71-46 > CAIXRL01. Next base: position 5,674 of record CAZUEM010000152.1, on the reverse strand, counting down.
TGGATGGGCGCGGTCGCGGTGATCGCGACGTTCTTCCTCGTGGTCGTCGCCGCGCGCGCGGTGGGCGAGACCGACATCACGCCGGTCGGCCCGCTCTCCAAGATCACGCAGCTCACCTTCGGCGCGCTCGCGCCCGGCAACATCCCCACCAACCTGATGACCGCGAACATCAGCGCCGGCGCCACCAGCCACGCCGGCGACCTGCTGACCGACCTCAAGAGCGGCTACCTGCTCGGCGCCAACCCGCGCCAGCAGTTCATCGCCCAGTTCTTCGGCGTGACCGCCGGTTCGCTCATCGTCATCCCGGTGTTCTTCATCCTCGTGCCCGACCCCTCGCAGCTCGGCACCGAGCAGTGGCCCGCGCCCGCCGCGCTCGTCTGGCGCGGCGTCGCCGAACTGCTCGCCAAGGGCGTCGGCGCGCTGCACCCGACCGCGCGCTGGGGACTGCTCGTCGGCAGCGTGCTCGGGATCCTGCTGCCCCTGCTCGAGATGCGCTTCCCGGCGCAGAAGAAGTGGATTCCCTCGGCCACCGGGCTCGGGCTCGCGTTCACGATCAACGGCTTCAACTCGGTGTCGATGTTCGCCGGCGCGTGCATCGCGCTGTGGCTCTCGAAGTCGAAGCCGAAGGTGCACGAGAAGTACACCGTGCCCGTCTCCTCGGGCATCATCGCCGGCGAGTCGCTGATGGGCGTCGTCATCGCGCTCATCACCGCGTGGCCCATCGTGCGGGAGCTGTTCGGCCGCTAGCGAAGGAGGAAGCGTGGGGCGTCCAGGACGGAGGGCGGTCGCGGGCCTCGCCGCGCTGCTCGCGCTGGCGGCCGCCGCGGCGTTCGCGGCCGCCGCGCCCGCCGCGAAGCCGTCCGCGTCCGCGAAGGCGGCGGCCGCGAAGCCCGCCGCCCGCGCCGCCGACCCGGCCGACCTCGAACTCCACGAGCGATTGGGCGCGCAGGTGCTGTCGCTGTGGGACGGGCCTCGCGGCGGGTTCGTCCGCAAGAACGGCACGCCGTGCGAGGCCGCGGTCGAGCTGGCGCTCGCGCGCGGCGAGGAGGGCGACACGCTGGCCCTCGCGCGCGCCCTCGCCACGCTGCGCTGGATGCACGCGCTGCTCGACACCGTGGGCGGCGGCTACTTCGAGAGCGTGCGCGACGCCGACCGCATGTCGGTCTCGTTCGAGAAGCGAACCGACTCGAACCTGCGGCGGCTCGGCCTGCTCGCGCGCGTCGCCGGGCGCAAAGGCGAGACGTTCGAGCGCGACGGCCGGCGCGTCGCGGACTACGCCGAGCGCGTCCTCGTGGACCCGGCCGGGGGCTTCGTGACCTCGCAGGTCGGCTCGCGCGACCTCGAGCCCGAGTCGAACGGCGCCGCGCTTCTCGGCTGGTGGCGCTGGGCGGTGCACACCTCGGACGCGCGCCGGCGCGACTTCGCGTTCCGCTCGCTCGACCGGCTCTGGAACGACTGCCGGGAGTCCGACCTCGGGCTCGTGCGGCGCGACAAGTGGGGCAAGGTGCGCGAGCCCTCGCTGCTGCCCGACCAGGCCGAAATGGGCCGCGCGTACCTCGCGGGCTGGCAGGCCGCGGGCCGCGACAGCGACCTCGCGCGCGCGCGGGCGCTGGGCGACCACGTGCTCGAGCACTTCGAGGACGGCCGCGCCGGGGGCTTCCGCATCGAGTACGCCGCCGAGCGCTTCGGCCACGCCAGGCGCATCGGCCGGCCTTACGAGGACAACGCCGTGGCGGCCCGCTTCCTCGCCGAGCTGGGCGCGGCGACCGGCGACACCACCTACACGAACGCCGCCCGCCGCGGGTGGCGCGCGTTCGCGAAGCAGTTCGACAAGCCGCGCCTCGAGGCCGCCGACTGGGCGCTCGCCATCCGCGCGACCTGGGCGCCGGAAGCGCTTTCGCGCGGCGAGTGGGGCCCGAAGGCGCCGGCGAAGAAGCCCGCGACCCCCGCGAAGGCCAGGCCCGCGAAGAAGCCCGTCGCGAAGCCGAAGCGGCCCTGAGCGCGCCGCCTCGCGCCCACCGGCGGCGCGTGCGGGCCGTCGCGGCTTCGCTCGCGCACCGCTCACGGCGAGGCCCGCGGCTGTTGACGCCCGCCCGCGCGAGCGCCTAACGTCCCCGCGCTCACCAGACTACGGACCCACACCCCAAGGACCTTCCATGCGTCGCGTACTCGTCACCGGCGTCACCGGCTTCGCCGGCAGCCACCTCGTGGACTACCTGCTCGCGCAGGGCGGCTACGAGATCTACGGCATCCAGCGCTGGCGGAGCCGCACCGAGAACATCGAGCACTTCGCGGACAAGATCACGCTGCTCGAATGCGACCTGCGCGACGCGACGAACACGTTCGAGACCATCGCGAAGGTCCGGCCCGACTGGATCTTCCACCTCGCCGCGCAGTCGTTCGTGCCCACCTCGTGGGTGGCCCCGAGCGAGTCGCTGACCACCAACGTCATGGCGCAGGTGAACATCTTCGAGGCCGTCCGGCGGCTCGGGCTCAAGACCCGCATCCAGCTCGCGTGTTCGTCGGAGGAGTACGGGATGGTCTATCCCGACGAAGTGCCCATCAAGGAGACCAACCCGCTGCGGCCGCTCTCGCCCTACGCGGTGAGCAAGGTCGCGCAGGACATGCTGGGCTACCAGTACTGGATGTCGTGGAAGGTGGACAGCGTGCGCACGCGCGGGTTCAACCACGAGGGCCCGCGGCGCGGCCCGGTGTTCGTCGCCAGCGACTTCGCCAAGCAGATCGCCGACATCGAGAAGGGCCGCAAGGCGCCCGTCCTGAGCGTCGGGAACCTCGAGGCGCAGCGCGACTTCACCGACGTGCGCGACATGGTGCGCGCCTACGTGCTGGCGCTCGAGAAGTGCGAGCCGGGCGAGGTCTACAACATCTGCAGCGGCGACGCGTGGACGATCCAGAAGGTGCTCGACCACCTGCTCGGCATGACGAAGGCGAAGATCGAGGTGCGCCAGGACCCGGCGCGCCTGCGCCCGAGCGACGTGCCGATCCTGCTCGGCGACAACTCGAAGTTCGTGAAGGCCACCGGATGGCAGCCCACGATCCCCTTCGACGTCACGCTGAAGGACATGCTGGAGTACTGGCGCTCGCG
>CAZUEM010000152.1:0-2468 GCA_964619155.1 uncultured bacterium | reverse complement strand
CCGGCGGCCTCGCGCGGCGGCTCGCCGCGAACACGATGCACGCGGCCTCGGGCCGCGTCGCCTCGCTGCTGCTGTGGCTGGCGCTGACGCCGCCGCTCTACCGCGCGCTCGGGGCCGAGGGGTTCGCCGTCTGGTCGCTGTTCTACGCGCTGACCGGCTGGCTGGGCGCGCTCGACTTCGGCCTCGGGCCCGCCACGCTGCGCCACGTGCCCGCCGCGCGCGCGCGCGGCGCCGACGACGAGGCGGGCGCGTACGCCACCGTCTCGGTGCTCGGTTACGCCGCGCTCGGCCTCGTGTGGCTCGGGCTGCTGCCGCTCGTGCGCGACCCGCTGCTCGACTTCCTGCGCGTGGGCGGCGCGGCGCGTCCCGGCGCCGACTTCGCGTTCACCGCGGGCGCCGTCGTGTTCGCGCTCGCCGGCGCGGCCAACACGACCGTGTACGCGCTGCAGGGCTACGACCGCTTCGACCTCGGCAACGCCGCGAGCCTGACCGTCTCGCTGGTGCAGGCGGCCGGCCTCGGACTCACGCTCTGGCAGGGCTGGGGGCTGCCCGGCGTGGTGTGCGCGACCGGCGCCGGCTGGGCCGCGGGCGCGCTCGCGGGCGCGCTGCTGCTGCGGACGGGCGCGCCGGCGTTCCGCTGGGCGCCGCCGGGCCGGGCGGCCGGCTTCGTGCGCGCGAGCCTCGCCTACGGGGCGCCGCTCCAGCTCGCGAACCTGCTCGGCGTCGCGCACCAGCAGGTGGACAAGCTGCTGCTCGCGCGCTGGGTCGCGCTCGCCGCGGTCGCGCCCTACGAACTGGGCCTGCGCGTCGCGACCGCGCTCACCACGTTTCCGCAGCTGCTCATGCTGGCGATGGTGCCGACCGCGACGCGGCTCTTCACGACCGGCGAGCACGCGCGGCTCGCCGAGCTCTACCGGCGCTCGCACCGCTACATCCTGCTGGCCGCGGTCGTGGTGACCGCGGCGGCCGTGGCGGGCGCCGACCGCGCGTTCGCGGCCTGGCTCGGGCACCCCGAGCCGCAGGCCGCGCTCGCGCTGCGCGGCCTCGCGCTCGCCGCCTGCGCGGGCCTCGCCGCGGGCATGGCGACCGTGACCGCGCGCGCGATGGGCCGCCCGTCGCTCGAGGCCGAGTTCGCGGCCGTGGCGCTCGCCGTGCACCTCGCGCTCGGCCTGCCGCTCGTGCGCGGTCAGGGCCTCGCGGGCGTGCTGCTGGCTCTCGCCGCGGGCAATGCGGCGGGCGTCGCGTGGTTCGTCGTGCGCGTCGCGGGCGCGCTCGGCTGGCCGCGCCTGCGCACGCTGTTCGAGGGGCTGATGCCGCCGGTCGTCGTGCTCGCCGCCGGCGTCGCGGCGGGCCTCGCGCTCGACCGCGCGCTGCCGCCGCTCGCGGGACCCGCCGCGTGGGGGGCTCTCGCGCTGGTCGGTGGCACGGCCGCGATCCTGACCGGCGCGCTCGCGCTGGCGATGCGCTACGTGGATCTCGCCGAACTGCGGCGCCTCGCCCGGATCGGCGAGGCGTGACGCCCCGGCCGAATCGTATGGACACCCGCGGCGCGTTCGCGGATTCTCGCCGCCCCATGCCGCGTTCCTCCCTCGCACGAGGCCTTCGATGAGCGCCGGAGACCTGCGCGGCCGCGCGGTGCTCGTCACCGGCGCGGGCGGCTTCGTCGGCCCGCACCTGGCGGGGGCGCTCGCCGCGCGCGGCGCCGCCGTGCACGGCTGCGGCATCGGCGCGCCGCCGGCGGGCACGCCGCTCGAGAGCTGGCGCGAGGTGGACCTGGCCGACGCCGAGGGACTCGCCGAAGCCGTGCGCGCCGCGGCGCCCGCGGGCGTCGTCCACCTCGCCGGCCAGAGCAGCGCCGCGAAATCGTTCGAGGACCCCGAGGGCACGATGCGCGCGAACCTGGACGGCACGCGCCACCTGCTCGAGGCCGTGCGCCGCGAGGCGCCCGCCGCGCGCGTGGTCGTGGTCGGCACGAGCGAGGTGTACGGCCCGTGCGCGCCCGGCACGCGCGTGGCCGAGGACGCGCCGTTCGCGCCCGTCAGCCCGTACGCCGACTCGAAGGCGAAAGCCGACGCGCTGGCGGCCGCGTACGCCGGCGGGCACGGCCTCGACGTCGTGCGCGCCCGGCCCTTCGGCCACACCGGCCCCGGGCAGACCGACCGCTTCGTCGTGCCCGCGTGGGCGAAGCAGGTCGCCGAGGCCGAGGCCGGCCGCGCCGAGCCCGTGCTGCGGGTCGGCAACCTCGAGGTGACGCGCGACCTCTCGGACGTGCGCGACATCGTCCTGGGCTACGTCGCCCTGCTGGAGCGGGGGGCGCGCGGCGAGGCCTACAACCTCTGCCGCGGCGAGGGCACGCCCCTCACCGGCGTGCTGGCGGCGCTGCTCGCGCTCGCGCGCGTGCCGGTGCGCCACGAGGTGGACCCGGCGCGTTTCCGCCCCGCCGACGTGCCGTACCTGGTCGGCGATCC
>CAZUEM010000151.1:0-8197 GCA_964619155.1 uncultured bacterium | reverse complement strand
GACGCCTCGCCTACGCGACGCGGTGCACGCGCACGGTGTTCGTCGTGCCCGCGGCGCCGGGGGGCGTGCCGGCGACGATGACCACGTGGTCGCCCGGGGAGACGCGGCCCAGCTCGCGCAGCGACGCCTCGACCTGGCGCACCATCGCGTCCGTGTCGCTCATGCGCGGGACCACGAAGGTCTCGAGCCCCCACGCCAGCGCCAGCTGGCTGCGCACCGCCGGGTGCGCCGTGAACGCCAGCAGCGGCGTCGGCCAGCGCAGCGCCGAGAGCAGCCGCGCCGAGTAGCCCGTCTCGGTGAACGCCACCAGCGCGCGCGCCCCGGTGTCGCCCGCCAGGTGAACCGCCGCGTTCGCGAGCGCGTGCGGCAGCGAGTCGTGGCGGGCGTTCAGCCGCGGCAGCCGCAGGTGCGGCTGGGTCTCCACCTCGCGCACGATGCGGTCCATCGTTTCGACCGCCGCGATCGCGTGCGCGCCCACGCTCGTCTCGCCCGACAGCATCAGCGCGTCCGCGCCGTCCAGCACCGCGTTCGCCACGTCCGAGGCCTCGGCCCGCGTCGGCCGCGGGTTCGCGATCATCGAGTCGAGCATCTGCGTCGCCACGATCACCGGCTTCGCCTGCTCGCGCGCCGCGCGCACGGCGCGCTTCTGCACCAGCGGCACCTGCTCGAGCGGGATCTCCACGCCCAGGTCGCCGCGCGCCACCATCAGGCCGTCGAACGCGCGCGCGATCTCGTCGAGCCGCTCCACCGCCTCGGGCTTCTCGATCTTGGCGATCACCGGCAGCCGCGCGCCGCACGCGTCCATGATCGCGTGCACCGGCTCGAGGTCCGCCGGGTCGCGCACGAACGAGAGCGCCACCAGGTCCGCGCGCAGCGCCATCGCGAAGCGCAGGTCCTCGCGGTCCTTTTCGCTCAGCGCCGGCGCGCTGACGCGCACGCCCGGGAGGTTCAAGCCCTTGTGGTTCGAGACCGGTCCGCCCTCGACCACGGTCGTGCGCACGCGCGGGCCGTCCACCGCCTCGACGCGCAGCTTCACGCGGCCGTCGTCCACGAGCACGCAGTCGCCCGCGCGCACGTCGGAGGGCAGCGCCGCGTACGTCGTCGAGGCGAGCGCCGCGTCGCCGGGCACGTCCTCGGTCGTGATCGTGAACGTCGCGCCCGGCTCGAGCCGCACGGGCCCGGACGCGAACGCGCCGAGGCGGATCTTGGGGCCCTGCAGGTCCACGAGGATGCCGACCGCGCGGCCCGCCTCGTCCGAAGCGCGGCGCACGTGCGTGTAGAGCGCCGCGTGGTCCTCGCGCGTGCCGTGCGAGAAGTTGAGCCGGGCCACGTCCATGCCCGCGGCCACCAGCTCTCGCACGCGTTCGAGCGAGGCGGTCGCCGGGCCGAGCGTGCAGACGATCTTCGCGCGACGCGTCATGAGGGCCCTCGCCTCCGGGCGGCCCGCGCCGCGGCGGGGCGGCGCGCGCCCGGGTGAAAGATGGGGTGGATGACGGGGTTCGAACCCGCGACCCTCGGGACCACAACCCGATGCTCTGCCAGCTGAGCTACATCCACCATCAACTTCGACCCGGTCACCGCGCCGGGCGCGAGATTGGCGCGCCTGGAGGGGATCGAACCCCCGACCGTCGGATTAGAAATCCGATGCTCTGTCCAACTGAGCTACAGGCGCGTGCGGGGCTTCGATCTTCGGCCGATTACGGCGCCGGCTTGGTCGGGCCGTGCTCGACGTATCTCTCGATACGTCTGCGCGCGGCCCTCGGGCGCCGGCTTGTACTCGACCGAACCTCGAAGCCCCGCAGGGCTGCGAGGGTGCGGAAACCTCAAGACCCTGGGGCCGTCCCGGCGGCCCCTTCGTTGAAAGCTGGTCGGGGCGAGAGGATTTGAACCTCCGACACCCTGCTCCCAAAGCAGGTGCGCTACCGGGCTGCGCCACGCCCCGAATGAACCTCGGTGCGAATCGGGCGGGCAGAATACGGGCCGCGCGGGCGGGCCGTCAACGCGACCGCCCGGTGCCGTTCGGGCGTTGTGGGGCGCGCCGCGCGGGCCTAGGCTCGTGGCGCACCCGCCGTCCGCTCCTCGCCGGAGACCCGCATGAATCGCCGCTCCCGGGCGCTGCTCGCCCCGCTGGTCCTCGCCCTCGCCGCGCCGCCGGCGCTCGCGACGAACTGGACTTACGCCACGGTGGACGCGGCCCGGTACGCGGGCAACAGCCTCGTCATGCGGCTGAACGCGCAGGGCGCGAAGCGTTACGCCTGGTGGACCTCGGGGGCCGGCATCGTCGTGGCCGGCGACGGCTGGCCCACCGAGGTCCTTCCGGCGGTGTACGAGCCGCAGGACGGCGCGGCGGCGGGCACGGGGCGCGGCGCCGGGCCCGCGGGGACGCAGCTGCTCATCACCTACTCGACGGACCTCGCGCTCGGGCCCGACGACACGCCGTGGGTCGTGCAGGTGCGGCACGACTGCTTCGGCGACTGCACGGGCATCGCGCGCGTCCGCCACCGCACGCCCGCGGGCTGGAGCACCGAGAACCTCGGCGTCGCCTACTCGCGGCCGGCGATCGCGGCGGGCGCCGACGGGCGCGTGCACGTCGCGTACGGCGACCTGTCGGGCCAGATCCAGTACCGGGTGCGGCAGCCGGGCGGCGGCTGGCTCGGCGAGTACGTCGGCCCCGGGCTCGTCGGCGAGCTTTCGATCGCGCTCGACGGTGCGGGCCGGCCGCACCTCGCGTGGGCGGCCGGCGGCATGCTCTGGTACGCGGTGCGCATGAACGACGGGTGGCGGGCGGAGGCCGTGGACTCGGGCGGGGTGAGCATGGCGAACCTCGACCTCGAACCGGCCGGGGCCCGCATCGCGTACGTCGTGGCCGGCCCCGCCCAGTCGGCGAGCGTCTGGTACGCCGAGCAGGCCGCGGGAGGCTGGGAGAAGTCGCTCGTGCGCTCGGGAGCGCCGGTCGGCACCCGGCCCGGCATCGCCACCGATCCCGCGGGCGACCCGTTCCTCGCCTTCAACGACCAGGCCGGGCTCGACCTGCGTTTCGCCACCCGCAAGGACGGCGCGTGGACGGTGGGGGACGTGGACACGTACGGGAACACCGGCTACTACCCGTCCGTCGCGTTCGATCCCTCGGGCCTCCCGCTCGTCGCCTACCAGGCCGACGCGGTCGTCGGCGTGCGGCTCGCGACGGGCGACGCCGTCGTGCTCGGCGTCCCGTCCGCTCCGCCGCGGGCCGCGCGGCTCTCGGTCCGCGCGCTCGGGCCCGCGCGCGCCGGCGAACCGCTCGTGATCGAGGTGCGTGCCGCCGAAGCCGGGACCGTGACGCTCACGCTCCACGATGTCGCCGGGCGCGTGCTCGCCCGGCTCGCGGACCGGCCGGTCGCGGGCGGCGCGAACACCGTGTCGTGGGATGCGGGCGTGCTGGCCCCGGGCGTCCACTTCGTGCGCGCCCGCGACTCCGCCGGCGGCGCCGCGTCCACGGCCGTCGCCGTGCTCCGATAGCACCGGTCCGGCCCGCGAAAAGCCTCGCCCCGCCGCATCTGGGCCCTTGGGTTCGCCCGGGCGAGGCCCTATCCTGTGGCCACGTTTTTCCCGCCCCCGGGCGCGCCCCCGCGGCGCCCCCACCCCAATGCCAAGGAGTTCGACATGAGCGTCAACAAGGTCTTCCTGCTCGGCCATCTCGGGCGCGACCCCGAGGTCCGCTACACGCAGGGAGGGACGACCGTCGCCAACCTGCGGCTCGCCACCAACGAGCGCCGGCCCGACGGCCAGGGCGGCTGGAAGGACGAGACCGAGTGGCACAGCGTCGTCGTGTTCGGGAAGCAGGCCGACAACGTGAAGAAGTACCTCACGAAGGGCCGCGAGATCTTCGTCGAGGGCTCGCTCCGCACGCGCCAGTGGCAGGACCAGCAGGGCCAGAAGCGCTACTCGACCGAGATCGTCGCGCGCGACATCCGCTTCGTCGGCGGCCGCGGGGGCGCGGCCGGCGGCGCGGGCGGCGGCAGCGGCTACCAGCGGCAGGAAGAGGACATGGGCCAGCCGGTTCCGGGCGGTGACGACATGGCCGACTTCGGCGGCGGCGGCAACGACGACGACATTCCGTTCTGAGTGTTCGCGGGCGCACCCCGCGCCCGCGGGATCGCCGATGGGGGCGATTGGCTTCGACGGGGGTTCAGAAACTTCGAGTGCAAGCCGGGGACCCGTCAACCTCGTCAAAAAGCGCGGGAACATTCATCTGCCAACGAGCAGATGGCTCTCGCAGCCTAACTAGGCTGTGACGCCTTCCCGGACCCCGCCTGTGGGGGCCGGAGCGGGCGCCAGACAAACGCAGGCTGGTCCGAAGGGGTCGCCCGGCCGCGGAGGACGAGAAACAATCGGGCTGGCTCGCCGCGATCCCGCCGGTGGGAGCAAGGCGGGCGAGACTCAAATCGCCGGATAAGCTTGTAGGACTCGCTGTGGACGAACTTTCGGACGCGGGTTCGATTCCCGCCGCCTCCACCATCCTCACTCATGGGCGCCCTGACCGGGGCGCCCATCGTGCTTTCGGGCGCCTCGCTCGCAGTTGCACGAGTGCGGGACCCTGATGGAAGTTCCAACCAACGCAGCATTCTTGCCCCGCACGGATTGTCGAGGTCGTGATGCCGAACGAACTGCGAGAGATGGCCTTGTCCTGGTTGCGCGAGTCGCTCTCGGTGGCGCATGCGGAGTTTAGGCCAGACCAGTGGGAGACAATCGACGCGGTTGCCAACCGCCGGGCCCGACGAATGGTGGTGCAAGCCACGGGTTGGGGGAAGAGTTCCGTCTACTTCATCGCCACTCGGATTCTCAGGGAGATGCACGGAGCCGGGCCGACCATCATCGTGTCGCCGCTGCTCGCACTGATGCGCAACCAGATAGCGGCTGCACGCCGGCTAGGGGTCGTCGTCGGGACCATCAATAGCCAGAACGAGCCAGAGTGGCCCATCGTCGAACAACAGTGGCTGAAGGGGGAGGTGGACGCGCTACTTCTCTCTCCCGAGCGGCTCGCGAATCAGGCATTCGCCGACAACGTCTTGGCGCCGACATTGGATCGCATTGGGCTGCTGGTTGTGGACGAGGCACATTGCATCTCAGATTGGGGGCACGATTTCCGTCCCGACTATCGCCGACTCTTGAACCTGCTCCGCCGGATGCCGGCCAATCTCCCGTTGCTGGCGACAACTGCCACGGCAAATGACCGTGTGATCGACGACGTTCAGCAGCAACTCGGCAGCATTGCCGTGAGTCGAGGGCCGCTCGTGCGCCCGAGCCTCACGTTTCAGGTCATGCCGACCCTATCGCGTCTGGAGCGGCTTGCCTGGCTCGCCCATGCTATTCGCGAACTGAGCGGTAGCGGGATCGCCTACACGCTAACGATCCGAGACGCCGAACAGGTGGCTGAGTGGCTTCGGAGGAACCAAATCGAGGCACATGCCTACCACTCGCAACTCGAAGCTGCGGAGCGGCTGCGACTTGAAGACGGTCTCATGGACAACAGCCTCAAGGTGCTCGTCGCGACGAGCGCTCTCGGCATGGGCTTTGACAAACCAGATCTCGCCTTTGTGGTGCACTTTCAGGCGCCAGGGTCTGTCATCGCCTACTACCAGCAGGCTGGTCGAGCTGGTCGTGCCATTTCGAGGGCCCACGCAATCCTGATGCCGGGCAACGAAGACGACGAGATCCTTGATTACTTCCGACGCACTGCCTTCCCGGCAGAGGAGCAACTCGAGTCCATCTTGAAAATCTTGGAGAAGCATGGCCCGTTCTCGACTCGGCAACTCGAGGCGCACGTGAACATGCCTCACGGTGCCATCGAGCACGCTCTGAAGTTCATGTCGGTCGAGAACCCCTCGCCGGTCCTCTATCAGGACAAGAAGTGGAGCCGGACTGCTGTCCACTGGAGACTGGACAAGGAGCAGATAGCTCGTCTGACCGCTCAACGTGAACGAGAGTGGGCGGAACTCAAGGAGTATGAGCGCACCACCGGTTGTCGCATGGAGTTCCTGGTCCGAGCGCTGGACGATCCTCAGGCATCCCGCTGCGGCAAATGCGACAACTGCCTTGGCGGTGACCTCCTTGGTGCGGAGGTCTCAGCGGCGCTCGTCGAGCAAGCGCGGTCATTCACGATGCAGCGCGATTCGAAGCTCGTACCGAAGGTCCGCATTCCTGCCGGTGTGCTCCCTGACGGCAAGGGACGATCCATTCCGAAGGAGTTCCGAGCCTCGGAGGGGCGTACGCTTTCGCACTGGAAGGACGGCGCTCTGGGAGACCTTGTTGCAGAGGGCAAGCATCTGGGTCGATTCGCCGATCAACTGGTAGAGGCAATGGCACGAATGATCGAGGACCGATGGAAGCCATCCCCTCCTCCAGCATGGGTGACCTGCATTCCTTCGAAGCGACACCCGCGACTGGTGCCCGACTTCGCGGAACGGCTGGCCGTGCGTCTGGGCCTCCCGTTTCTTCCCGTCGTGACACGGCAGGCCGAGAACGAGGCCCAGAAACTCATGCGCAATAGCGTGCACCAGTGCCGCAATGTGCTGGGTGTCTTCGCGGTGATCTTGCCCTTGGGCAAGGGGCCGGTTCTGTTAGTGGACGACGCGGTGGATTCCAGATGGACGCTGACCGCGGCATCCTACAAGTTGCTGCAGGCCGGGAGCGGCCCCGTCTTCCCGGTGGCACTCACCTCGACTTCGAACCAGGACTGATACATGAGCGGGATGTCGTTGGCATCGCAGGCAATCGTCCTGCTCACGGCCCACTTCGGACCAACTGGCTCATCAGCTCGTTCGGGCCCCGATTCGATGTCGGCTCGAGTGAAGCCGCTGTCCCCTGCAGAGTGGGGGCGGCTAGCGGAGTGGTTAAGAGCGAGTGGTGTCGGCCCGGAGCGGCTTCTCGAGTCTGACTTCGAGCACTTCCTTGCGTCTTGGCGGGACCCGCGGGAAACCGTGGAGCCAGCGCGCTTGCGCGCGCTTCTGGAGCGCTCGGCGGCGTTTGGGTTCTGGGTTGAGAAGTGGGAGCGGGCCGGCTTGTGGATACTGACTCGAGCGGACGAGGCCTACCCTCAGAGACTGAAGACTCGGTTGGGAGCGTCGGCCCCACCATTGCTCTTTGGCTGCGGACCAAAAGAGTTCCTGCGTGAGGCGGGAGTCGCCGTCGTCGGCTCACGCAAGGCGAACGAGCACGAGCTTGAATGGGCGGTCGCGCTCGGCGCGGCCGTGGCGCTACGGACGCTCATCGTCTCCGGTGGTGCGCGGGGAGTGGACTCGGCTGCGTTGGGTGGTGCACTGGGGGCGGGCGGGCGCGCGCTGGCGGTGCTCGCCGACTCGCTCCTTCGAGCCACAACTCGGGGTGAGTACCGTGAGGCCATCCTCGAAGGACGACTCACCCTGATTTCGCCGTTCGCGCCGGAGGCGGGGTTCGACGTCGGGAATGCCTTCGCGCGAAACAAGTACATCTACTGTCTCTCCCGCGTCGCAGTCGTCGTCGCGTCGGCCGCCGAGAGTGGGGGCACGCGGGCGGGCGCCGAGGAGAATCTCAAGCGCCATTGGGTGCCGCTCTACGCGCGCATGTCCGACCCATTCACCGAGGGCAACCGCCAACTCATCGAACTAGGAGCACTGCCGATCGAGAAGCCTGAGGACATCGTTGAGATCCTCGACCGGGCAGGTGTACTCGTGGATCCGGCCTGCAGGCCAACCGGGGGTGGTGAAGGACTAGTCGCGGATAGCTTCGGTCATCCGCTTCCCCGCTCGGAGGACCTGCCTTCAGATGGGGATTCTGAGCCCGCAGCGGGCCTAGATGTGTCCGAGCCTCCACTGATGGGCAAGACCGAGCGCCCCCGCGGATCGCGGACCAGCAATACCAAGCCAAAGGCAACTGCGCGCAGGCGCCCGGCCAAGAGCACGGACTCTGGACAGGTAGAACTCGAGTTGGGGATCGACTCGCCCGCAAGGTCATTGGTCGAACGTCGTCGCAAGTCCTCCGGCCCACAGGCCCCGGAGGATTCGGGGCGATCGCCTGCCCGGAAGTCGGACAAGCCCAAGCAGAGTGCCCGGCGAACGAAGAGGGCTGCTGGGAGGCCTCGCGGACCGGCGTGATTACAACCGACAGCCGGATTCCCGCCGCCTCCACCATCCTCACCGCGACCCGAGCCGCCCGCCCCCGGGCGGCTCGCCGCGTTCGG
>CAZUEM010000150.1:0-8239 GCA_964619155.1 uncultured bacterium | reverse complement strand
CGTTGGCCACCGTCGTGCAACGGATAGCGGAGCGGGCTCGGGCCGCGGCGCGCGGCCCGGCGGCGCCGAGTCCGCGGGCACCCCGCCGAGCTCACGCGCGAGCGCCGCGGCGTCCCGCGCCGCATCGCCGAGCTGGAGCAGCGCCGCGGTGGCCAGCGCCGACGCGGCGCGCGTCTCGCCGCCCGCGCGGACAAGCGCCGCGGCGTGCAGCGAGACGGTGCGGTCGTCACCGTTCCAGCGCAGCGCCGAGAGCCCCGGGCGCAGCGCGTTCCAGCGCGCCAGCACGGCGAAGCGCGCGGCGCCTCCCTCGACGCCGCGCAGCAACGGCAGTTCGACCCGCACGCGCCACGCGGGCAGGCCCGCGAGCGTCTCGGGCGGCCCGGCGTGGATGCGCTGCGAGAGCGCGGACGGCCACCACGTGAAGCCGCGCTCGCCCGCGGCGCGCCACTCGCCGGCGGGGTCGAGCGTCTCGCGCAGCCGCTCGACGACCTCGAGCCCCGCGTCGCGCGTCATCGCCGGCGGCCCCGGTGAGACGAAAGCGGCGCGCGCGGGAGCCGCGCGCGCCGCGATGCGGGGGTGCGGGTCACCGCACGCCGAGCAGTTCGACCTCGAACACCAGCGTGGCGTTCGGCGGGATCACCCCGCCCGCGCCCTGCGCGCCGTAGCCGAGGTCCGGCGGGATCGTGAGCTTGCGCTTGCCGCCCACGCGCATGCCCTTCACGCCCTGGTCCCAGCCCGGGATCACCTGGCCCTGGCCGAGCGTGAACGAGAACGGCTGGTTGCGGTCGAGCGAGCTGTCGAACTTGGTGCCGTCGGTGAGCCAGCCCGTGTAGTGCACGTTCACGGTCAGGCCCGGGTCGGCCATCTTGCCGTTGCCGACGACGAGGTCTTCGTAGACGAGTCCGCTCGCGAGCTTGTGCACCTTGCCTCCGGGGGTGGTGGTGGCCGGGGCCGTCGTGGCGGCGCCCGCGGCCGGGGTCTGGGCCGGGGCCGCCGGGGCGGCGCCTTCGCCGGCGCGGGAGCCGGCGCTGCCGGCGCAGCCGGCCGCGAGGGCGGCCGCGAGCAGCAGGATGGCGAATCGAGCCATGGCTGGGTTCCTCACGGGTGATGGGATCCGGAAAACGGTGCGGGACCGTCGCACATCGCCCCGCACCGGACAAGCCGGGCGGGGCGGCCGGAAACGCCGACGCCCGCCGCGGAGGGCGGGCGCGTCGAACGGCCGGCCGGGTTCGGTGCTAGCGGCGCTTCTTGCGGGCGGCCGCGGCCTTCTCGGCCTTCTTGCGCGAGCTCTGCTTGGCGCGCTTGCGGCGCAGGCGGTGCTTGTAGGCGGTCATGGCGCTCCTGGTGTGCTGGGGTCGGCGCGCCACCACGACGCGCGGGGCGGGACATTACCCGCCCCGCCGGGGCGGGCGCAAGCGCCCCCGGACCGATCAGCTGATCTCGAAGTACTTGAGGTCGATCGGCCCGTACAGGCCGCCGCCCTGGCCGCCGAACCACTCGTGGCCGCGGCGCAGGGCCTCGGAGGGGATGTCCA
The DNA here is from genome assembly GCA_964619155.1 of uncultured bacterium. GTDB lineage: Bacteria > Eisenbacteria > RBG-16-71-46 > RBG-16-71-46 > RBG-16-71-46 > CAIXRL01. The sequence continues at coordinate 6,705 of CAZUEM010000150.1, read as the reverse complement.
CCACCGGCAGCCCGAGGTCGTCGGCGGCGGCGACGCGCGGCGTGGTCGGGAGCGCGTAGCGCTCGCTCGCCAGGTAGTCCTCGAACTCGTCGAGCGTCCAGGCGAACAGCGCGTCCACGTCCCAGATGAACTGGACCTCCCGGCCCTTGAGCACGTCGGGCGGGTCGTCGGGCCCGGCCGGTCGCAGGCGGCCCACCGCACAGCAGTCGCACCCGAACCAGAAGTCGAGCGGCCCCTCGACGACCAGGTTCTCGGCGACGCGGGCTTCGGTCGGCGCGTCCCGCCAGACGTTGCCGAGCAGTTCCGAGAGCGCGAACAGGTAGCGCAGCAGGGCGCGCGGGTCGTCGGTGGCCGCGCCGCGCAGGCCGGTCGCCAGCACGCGCAGGTTGCGGATGGCCTCGAGGCGCACCCACGGCGAGCGGCGGTTGGCGAGCGACGTCAGGTTGTGCAGCGCGCCGTCCACGCGCTCGCGGACCACGGAGAGCAGCTCGTCGAACGTGCCGCCGCCCTTGTCGAGGAACTCCACCGTCCGCCGCATCGCCTGGTTGAGCGGCAGGTAGGCCGCGCGCAGCGTGGCCCAGTCCTCCGTCAGGCGTTGCTTGGCGATGACGTCCCAATCGGCCATGGCGCTCCTCCTCGTGGTGTCCGGTCGGCCCGGCCGCGCGCCGGTGACGCAGCGGTGGCGGGCAGTATAGCCAGCGCCGGGAACGGGAAGCCAACCCGCCCCGCGCCCGGCGGAGGCATGGATGCCGCCCCGAGCGGCGCGGTGTCCGCGTCCGGCAAAGTCAGCTCGAGGCGGCCCCGCGCCGCTCGCCCGGACCCGGCACCCGCACGTCCACCCAGCCGCCGCCGCGGCTCGACTCGCGCACGGCGTCGAGCACCGCCTGCACGGGCACGGCGTCGTCCGCGAACGAAGGCTCGAGCGGCGCGCCCGCGTCGATCGCGCGATGGAGCCGCGCCACCATCTCGCGGAACGGGGCCAGCAGCCAGTGCTCGCCCTCGGCGCGGCGCAGCGCGAGTTCCGCCGGGATCGCGACCTCCTCGGGCGGCCGTCCCGGCGCGACGCGCCACAGCCGCTCCCCCGCCTCGTCCCAGCGCAGCGCCGCTTCGTCGCCGGCGATCTCGTGGCGTTCGTCGCGATCCGGCGCGCACGCCGAGAGGTCCACCAGCGCCGTCGCGCCGCCCGCGAACTCCAGCTCGAAGGTGCAGCCGTCGTCGGCGGTGGCGAGCCCGGACGGCGCGCCGGGCCCGACCGGGCCGCGCCGCGGCTGGTCCACGCGCACGCCGCCGCGCACGCGCACGGGCTCGCCGAAGACGGTGCGCAGCGCGTCCACGTGGTGCGAGCCGAGCGCACCGAGGATGCCCCCGCCCTGCCCCGCGTCCGAGAGCCAGGTCGGCCCGCGGGACGCCGGCGTCGCCCACAGCGGATAGCGGCCCGCGATCGTGCCCCGGCGCGGGCGCCCGATCGCGCCGGCGCGCACCAGCTCGCGGGCCAGGGCCCGCGCGGGCAGGAAGCGGAATTCGTGGTTGATGCCGGCGACGCGCCCGGCGGCCTGCGCGGCGTCGCGCATCTCCGCCGCCTCGAAGCGGTCCATGGCGGTCGGCTTCTCGCACAGGACGTGCGCCCCGGCCGCCAGAGCGCCCAGCATCATGGCGTGGTGGAGCACGACCGGTGTCGCGATGCACACGAGGTCGGGCCTCTCGCGCCCGAGCAGCTCCCGCCAGTCGCCGTACGCGCCCGGCACGCCCAGCTCGGACGCGAGGCGCGCCGTCTTCGCGCCGTCGCGGCCCGCGATGGCCACGACCTCGAATCCGGGATGGGAGCGGAATCCCGGCACCTGCACGTTGCGGCCGAACGAGGTGCCGAGCACGGCGACACGATAGCGGTTCACGGGAATCCTCCGGGGGGCGGGAGAATGGCGGGCGCGGGCTGCGGGCGTCAATCGGGCCCGCGTGCTAGCTTCGCGCCTCGGCCCCGTTCACGTGAACGTCCATCGGGTGATTCCCGGAGGTGTGTTCCATATGCGCGACCCACGAACCCAGAAGCTGGCGCAGCTCGTCGTCCGGCATTCGACCCGCCTGCAGCCGGGCGAGGCCTGCCTCGTCGAGGCGTTCGACCTCTCCGACGGCCTCGTGCTCGATCTCGTCGAGGAGATCCGCAAGGCGGACGCCATCCCCGTCGTCTCGCTGCGCAGCAACGCGGTCATCCGCGCCCAGCTGCTCGAGGCGACCGAGGCGCAGCTGAACCTGCAGTCGGACCTCGAGCTCCACCAGATGAAGGCGGTGCAGGCCTACGTCGGCATCCGGGCCTCCGCCAACGTCAGCGAGCTCGGCGACGTGCCTTCGGACCGCATGGCGCTCTACCAGAAGCTCGTCGCGCAGCCCGTGCACCTCGACTACCGCGTCAACAACACGAAGTGGGTCGTCCTCCGCTACCCCAACGCCGCCATGGCCCAGCTCGCGAACATGAGCACGGCCGCGTTCGAGGACTTCTACTTCCGGGTCTGCACCGTGGACTACGCGCGCATGCGCGACGCCATCGTGCCGCTGCGGGAGCGCATGCTGAAGACCGACCGCGTGCACCTGAAGGGCCCGGGCACGGACCTGCGCTTCAGCATCAAGGACATCGGCGTGATCTCGTGCCACGGCGAGCGCAACATCCCCGACGGCGAGTGCTTCACGGCCCCGGTGCGCGACTCGGTCGAGGGCGTGATCCGCTACAACACGCAGTCGGTGTACCTCGGCACGACCTACGACCAGCTCGAGTTCCGCTTCGAGAAGGGCCGCATCGTCGAGGCGAAGGGCAACCCGCAGGACAAGCTCGACGCCCTGCTCGGCACCGACGAGGGCGCGCGCTTCATCGGCGAGTTCTCGCTGGGCTTCAACCCGCACATCCTGACGCCGATGAAGGACACGCTGTTCGACGAGAAGATCGCCGGTTCGCTCCACTTCACGCCGGGCCAGTGCTACCAGACGACCGACAACGGCAACCGCTCGAAGATCCACTGGGACCTGGTGCTCATCCAGCGGCCCGAGTACGGCGGCGGCGAGGTGTGGTTCGACGGCGAGCTCGTGCGCAAGGACGGGCGCTTCGTCGTGAAGGACCTCGAGGGGCTGAACCCCGAGAACCTCTCGAAGTAGCCGGTCCGGAGAAACGCGGACGGCCCTCCCGGATCGCCCCGGGAGGGCCGTCCGCGCTCCGACCGCCTCAGCGCGGCAGCAGCGTCAGGCGCGCGACCGCGGACAGCCCGGGGCCGCTCAGGCGCGCGAAGTAGAGGCCGCGCGGGGCGCGCCGGCCGGCGTCGTCCCTCCCGTCCCAGCGCAGCACGGTCGCGCCGGCCGGCAGCATCCGGTCGGCGAGCCGCCGCACGCGGCGCCCCGAGAGGTCGTAGATCTCGACGCGCGCCTCGACCGGCGCCGGCAGCTCGACGGCCAGCGCGGGGCCGGGGCCGAGCGGAGTGGCTGCGAGCGAGCGCAGGAGCGCGCCCTTCGGACGCCATGCTTCGGGGTCGATCGGCTCCCCGGGATCGGGCGGCGGCGGTTCCTCGGCGACGGGCGCCGGGGCCGGCCGCGGCCCGCGCACGGTCAGCACCCCGCTCGCGCAGGTGAGGTCGGCGCAGCGGACGCGGAAGCGCGTCACCGTCGTCGTGTCGCTGTCGGGGACCGCGGGCCAGCGGCGCGCCACCCACGGAATGTAGGCGGTGTCCGACCAGACGAGCGGCGAAGGGTTGAAGCCGAGGCTCTCGGCCGCCACGGGGGTCTCGGCCCCGGCGGAGTCCACGACCAGCGCCTCGAACTGCAGCGTCCCGGCGAGCGGGTTGGCGATCGTCGCCTTGAGCGTGGCGTGCTCGCCGGAGTGCACGCCGGGTTCGACCCAGTCCATGTTCACCACGTGCATGAGGGGCGGCTGCACCAGCGAGAACTGCCAGCCCGCGCCCCACTGGATCTTGCGCACCTCGACACGGTCACCGTTGACGAAGCAGAACAGATCGTGCGTGCCGTCGCGGAAGTACTCCGAGGCGAACCAGGTGCTGGTGTCGAAGCCGAGCATGTTGCGCAGCCGCCCCCGGTAGGTCCACTCCCAAGGGTCGCCCGTGGGGTTCGCCGAGGTGTAGAAGGACAGCGGCTGGCCCGCGGTCGTGCTGATGAACAGGTACCAGAGCCCGCCGTGCTGGAAGACGTGCGGCGACTCGGTGAGCACGTTGTAGGTGTAGTCGCGCCAGGTGATCAGCAGTGGCTTGACGTCGAACCAGTCGAGCAGGTCTCCGCCCGAGGCGGCCACCCCGACGACCGTGGCGGAGGTGTCCCCGTCGAGCGACCCCGTGTAGTACATGAGCCAGCTGCCCGGCGCCGCCGGGTCGGGCATCACGAACGGATCGCGGAAACCCGCGGTGGAACGGTGGGGGGCCCACCAGGCCCACGAGGTCTGCCCCGCGTCGTAGACCGGCACGTCGAACCGGTTCCACGTCACGAGGTCGGTCGAGACGGCGACGCCCGTGCGCTGCGTGCGGTCGTACACGCCGGGCTCCTCGGTCACCCCGGTGTAGAACATCCACCACACCCCCTCGTGCTCGAAGACGTGGGGCGCCCAGACGTGGAGGTTGTCCCAGCGGTCCGGACGGACCGGCATCACCGGCGGGAGCTGCTGCCAGTGGAACAGGTCGGTCGAGATGGCGTGCCCGAGGTCGCGCTCGGTCGAGTCGGGCGAGAGGGCCGTGTTGTTGCGGATGAAGAAAAGGTGGTAATAGCCGTCCTTCTTGACCAGCGAGAAGTCCTTCGGCCGCACGGTCCCCCCCGGGATCATGTAGGCGGCCCGCGCGGGGGGCGGCGCGGGCAGGCCGAAGCCGGCGAGCGCGGCGAGCGCCGCGCCCAGCGCCAAATACCGGAGCCGTGCCAGCCGGTCGAGCAGGTTCAGGGGCCGCCCCTCGGTCGAGATGCCAGTGCGTGCGGTGGGGGTCCGGGAGGGGCCCGGAGCACCGTGCGAAGGCGATTATCACGGTCCGGCTCGCGGACCGTCAACGGACGGCGGGGGGAACGGCGTGATCCAGTTGCAGGGCCTGCGCTACTCGATCGGCCAGCGGGTGCTGTTCGACCGGCTGGACTGGGTCATCGCACCCGGCAGCCGCTGCGCGCTCGTGGGCCCCAACGGCACGGGCAAGACCACGCTGCTGCGGGTGATCCTCGGCGAATACGCCCCGGAGAGCGGCGTGCGGGTGCTGGCGAAGGGCACCCGCATCGGCTACCTGCCGCAGGAGGCGGCGGAGACCTTCACGGGCACGGTGCTCGACCGGGCCCTCGAGGCCCACCGCGCGCTGCTCGGCATGCGCGAGGAGCTGGACGGCATCCACGAGCGGCTCGCCGGCATCGCCCCCGACGACGAGGAGCTGCCCGAGCTGCTCGACCGGGCCGGCGACCTGCAGCACCACCTCGAGCTGCACGCCGAGCACCGCCTCGAGCCCGAGGCCCGGCGCGTGCTCGGCGGACTCGGCTTCTCGACCGCCGACCAGGACCGCCCGCTCGCCGAGTTCTCGGGCGGCTGGCGCATGCGCGCGGCGCTCGCCGCGCTGCTGCTGGCCGATCCCACGGTGCTCATCCTCGACGAGCCCACGAACCACCTCGACCTGCCGGCGATGGAGTGGCTCGAGGATTACCTCGACGAGTTCAGCGGCGGGCTCATCGTGGTCTCGCACGACCGCGTGTTCCTCGATCGCGTCGCGACCGAGGTGCGCGAGCTCGAGGGCGGCGCGCTCACCGACTACGCGATGGGCTTCACCCGCTACCTCGAGGAGAAGGAGCTGCGCCGCGAGCAGGCCGAAGCGGCGAACGCCCAGCTCGAGGCGAAGATCGGCCAGCTTTCGCGCTTCGTCGAGCGCTTCGGCGCCAAGAACACCAAGGCGGCCCAGGCCCAGAGCAAGCGCAAGCAGATCGAGCGGCTCAAGGCCGAGCGCGTCGTCATCCCGCGGCGGCCCTCGCACATCCGCTTCGCGTTCCCCGAGCCGCCCCACTCGGGCCGGCTGCTCGTGCAGCTGCGCGACGCGAGCTTCGGCTACGCCGAGCGCGACGTCATCGCGCACGCGAACGTCGAGCTCGCGAAGGGCGAGAAGGTGGCGATCGTCGGCCCCAACGGCGCCGGCAAGACCACGCTGCTGCGCATGCTCGCGGGCCAGCTCCTCCCCCGCGCCGGTCGGCGCGAGGACACGCCGCTCACGCGGCTCAACTACTTCGCGCAGCACGCGGCCGAGACGCTCGACGGCACGCAGACGGTGCTCGGCGCGCTCGAGGAGGTGGCGAGCGACGCGTGGCGGCCGAAGCTGCGGAACCTGCTCGGCAGCTTCCTCTTCCAGGGCGACGACGTCTTCAAGCACTGCCGGGTGCTCTCGGGCGGCGAGCGGCAGCGCGTCGCGCTCGCCCGCATGCTGCTGCTGCCCACGAACCTGCTGCTGCTCGACGAGCCGACGCACCACCTCGACCTCGCCGGCAAGGAGGTGCTCGAGGGCGCGCTCGAGCAGTACCCCGGCGCGATCGTGGTCGTGACCCACGACCGCTCGCTCATGGCGCGGGTGGCGACGCGCGTCCTCGAGGTGCACGACGGCCGCGTCGTGCTCTACCCCGGCGGCTACGACGACTACGAGGCGGCGCGCCTCGCGCGCGTGGCCGGGGAGGCGCCGGAGCCGGTCGCGGCGGCGCCCGCCCGCGGCGCCGCGG
>CAZUEM010000149.1:0-8247 GCA_964619155.1 uncultured bacterium | reverse complement strand
CGGCGCCCCGGGGCCCGGGTGCGGGCGGGCGCGGCGCGGTTCGGGTGGACCTGCGACGGGTGCGCAGAATCGGCGGGCAGGTTAGGGGACCGCGCCGGGCGGGGTCAACCGTTCGAGCCGCGCCGTTCAGGGGTCCGGAGCACGACTCCGGCAGCCGCGCGAGTGCCGCTCGCGAGCCGCCGGGCGGCCGCGCGAGCCGCGCGCCGCACGCTTGACGCGGTCCCGGCCTGCGGGGACTCTGCCACGGTTTCGACCGCATCCACCGGCGACCCGGAGCACGCGTCGCCCGAACCCGACTCCTGGAGAGCCATGATCCGCGCCGAGAACGTGATCGTGCTGGACCTGGACGGCACCCTGTGCGAGATCAAGCCGCCCGGGAAGTCGTACGCCGACGTCGAGCCGCGCCGCGAGATGCTTGAGAAGCTGCGCGAGTACCGGGAGCGCGGCTGGTACATCATCATCTGCACCGCCCGCAACATGCGGACCTACGACGGCAACGTCGGGCTGATCATGGCCAACACCGCCCGGGTCGTGTTCGAGTGGCTCGACCGCCACCAGGTGCCGTACGACGAGGTGCACTTCGGCAAGCCGTGGCCGGGCGCGAACGGCTTCATCGTGGACGACCGCGCCGTGCGCCCCGACGAGTTCCTGAAGCTCTCGCACGAGGACATCCTGCGCCTCACCGGCCATGCCTAGCCTCGTCCTCATCCCCTCCGCCACGCACATCCCGCCCGAGCTGCAGGGCGACTTCGGGCGCATCCCCTCGTGCATGGTCCCGTACGGCGGCGTGCCCGTGCTGGAGCGGATCGAGCGCGGCTACCCGCGCGACTGGCCCGTCCTGGTCGCGGCGCACGCCGGCGCCGACACCATCGCGCGCTACCTCGAACACCGCGAGGACGGCCGCACCGCGCTCGTGGACGTCGGCCCGACCCGGAGCCTGGGTGAAACCGTGCTGCGCGCGCTGGAGTCGCGCCCGGACTGGCGCGGGCCCGTCGTCGTGCACTTCGGCGACACGCACGCGCCGGGCGAGGTGCTCGAGGGCGACGAGTTTCTGTTCGCGTGTCCCGACGACCTGTTCCGCTGGACCACGTTCCGGCTCGACGCCGGCGGCTACCCCGAGCACCTGCTCGACAAAAGCGTCGAGAAGGAGGGCCAGGGGCAGGTGTTCGTCGGCCTGTTCTCGTTCGCCGAGGGCGCGCGCCTGCGCGCCTGCCTCGCGGACGCGGTGGCCGCGCCGGCGGCCGGACTGGACCCGTTCTACCGCGCTCTCGAGTCCTATTACCGGGGCTCCGCCGCCCCGCCGCGCGCCCGCGAGACGGGCCACTGGGTCGACCTCGGACACCTCGACACCTACTGGTCCGCGCGGCTGCTGCACGCGATGGGGCAGCGCGCGTTCAACGAGGTCGCCGTGGACGCGAGCCGCGGCATCCTCACCAAGCGCAGCCGCAACACCGAGGACTTCCGGGACGAGATCCACTGGTACCTCTCGCTCCCGTCCGATCTTCAGTACCTGGCGCCGCGGGTGTTCGCGCACTCGCTCGCCGGCGGCGATCCGTGGATCCAGATGGAGTTCTACGGCTACCCGCCGCTCTCCGAGGTGTACCTGTACGCGAAGCTCGACCGCACGGAGTGGCGCGCGATCTTCCGCGTCGTCCGCCAGGTGCTCGGCGACATGGCGAAGCACGGCCCGCCCGCGGCGGAGCCCGCGAAGGTCGCGGCGGCGCTGCGGCGCATGTACCTCGACAAGACGCTCGAGCGTCTCGCGCGCCTCGACCTCGGCTCGTTGCCCCGCGATCTCGCCGAGGGACCGCTCGAGGTGAACGGCCGCGCGTGCCTGCCGCTGCGCGAGACGATCGCGCACCTGCCCGGCCTGCTCGAGGCCGCCGGGCTGCTCGCGCCGGCGCCCTTCGGGGTCATCCACGGCGACTTCTGCCCGAGCAACATCCTCTTCGACCGCCGCAGCCGCGCGATCCGCCTGGTGGACCCGCGCGGGCGCTTCGGCGACTTCACGCTGCACGGGGACCCGCGCTACGACCTCGCCAAGCTCTCGCACAGCTTCAACGGCGGCTACGACTTCCTGGTGCACGGCCTGTTCGCGCTCGCCCGCCCCGCGCCGGGCCGCGTCGTCCTGCGCGTGTTCGAGGACGAAGGGCACGCCGAGGTGCGCGAGCAGTTCAACCAGACGTTCCTCTCCGGCGCCGAGGCGATGAGGCGGGTGCGCGGCATCGAGGCGCTGCTGTTCCTGAGCATGGTGCCCCTGCACGCCGACCGGCCGCGCGCGCAGGAGGCCTTCCTCGCCCGCGGGCTCGAACTGGCGAGCACGTTCCTCGGCGCGCCGGCGGGCTCCGCGCCGTGAGCCTGCACGTCGTCGTCACCATGGCCGGGCTCGGCAGCCGGTTCCGCGCCAAGGGGTACGCCGTGCCCAAGTTCGCGATCGAGGTGCGCGGCCGGACGATGTTCGCGTGGGCGATGGAGAGCCTTCGCCACTTCCTGCCGGGCGCGCACGCCACGTTCGTCGTCCGGGCCGAGGACGAGCCGGAGGCGCTCGTGCGCCGCGAGATTCGCGAGTTCGGGGTGGACGACCCCGTGCTGATCTCGCTCGACCGCGTCACCGACGGGCAGGCCACGACCGTGCTGTGCACCCTGCCCTCGCTGCGGGAGCGCGACCCGAACGCCCCGCTGCTCGTCTACAACATCGACACGTACGTCGAGCCACGCGCCCTGCACCCGCGCGACGTGCGGGGCGACGGCTGGATCCCGTGCTTTCCCGGCATCGGCGACGCCTGGAGCTTCTTCCGGACCGACGGCTCCGACCTCGTCGTCGAGGCCCGCGAGAAGGTGCGAATCTCGGAGCACTGCTCGATCGGGCTCTACTGGTTCTCGTCGGTGGGCCTTTACGAGGACACGTACGCCGCCTTCTACGGCGCCGGCACCCCGTCGGACCTGAAGGAGCGCTACGTGGCGCCGATGTACCAGCACCTCGTCGAGACCGGGCGGCCGCTCTACGTGCACCGCGTGCCCGCCGACGCGGTGCACCCGCTCGGCACCCCGGAGGAAGTCGAGGCGTTCGCGCGTGGGCGTTGAGTTCGCGCTGCTGATCCCCGCCTACAACGGCGGCAAGCTGCTCGAGGCGACCCTGCGCTCGTGCCTCGCGGCCCCGTTCGACCCCGCGCGCGTCGCCGTGATCGTGTGCGACAACGGCTCGGACGACGGGTCGTACGAGGCGGCGCAGGCCCTCGCGGCGGGCAGCGGCGGGCTCCTGAGGGTGCACCGAAACGAGGCCAATCTCGGGCGCATCGGCAATTGGAACCGCTGCCTGGAAGCGGCCGAGGCCATCGGTGCGCGCTTCGGCACGTATCTCATGGTCGGCGACGAGTGGCTGCCGGAGGGCGACGCTCTGGCGCTCACCGCGGCGATGGCCGAGAGCGGGGCGCCGCTCGCGCTCGCGAGATACCTGCTGATCGACCCGGCGGGAAAGCGCCTGCGCGTCGGCCGCAACTTCATCCGCTGGGAGCGCCGCGAGGTGCCGCTCCGCGATTTCGTCCGCACGACGCTGCGGGAGGCGGCGATGTGCTACGGCCCGCTCCAGGCCAACGTCTACCGGCTGGACGGCCCGCGACGCCTTCGCTTCGACGAGGGCGACCCCACGCATACGGACCAGAAGGCCACGCTGGCCTTTCTCGGAGACGAGCCGGGCACGCTGCTCCTGTGGGGACGGCCGTTCGCCGGCTGGAAGGTGCATCCGGGCCGGTTTCACATGGCGATGGACGTTCGCAGGCGGCTCGAGGACGACCTGGTCATGATTCGCGGCCTGGCCGCCGAGCGGGGGCTCACGCTCGACGACCGGCGGCTCAACGTGAACCTCTTCCTGCTCACGGCGCGCGAGTGGCTGGGCAGGCCCGGCGGTGGCGCGAAGATCCGCGAAGCGGCCCGCCTCTTCCGCGCGAGTCCGGGCGGCCTGCACCTCGGCCTCGCGGCCGTGCAGGTGTTCCGCCGCCTGGTGCTCCGCCGGTTCATTCCATGAGCGGCGACGGCGGCGCCCCGGCGTTCACGCCCCGGGGGCCTGCGATCCGGTCGGGGCTCGCGGCGATCCTCGACCAGTTCCTGTTCGTCGGGGCGGGCACGCTCATGGTGCTCCTGTTCGGGCGGAGCCTGCGCGCCGACGAGTACGGCGGGTTCGTGCTCGCGTACAGCACGTTCCTCCTGTTCGGGCAGGCGCAGACCGCGATCTTCGCCGAGCCGATGACGGTGTTCGCCCCGTCGCGCTACCGGGAGGCTCCGGACACCTACGTGCGCGCCGTGGAGCGCCTCAACTTCCGCTCCGGCCTGGTCGCGGCCCTCGGCTTCGCCGCCACCGCCGGGGTCCTCGCGCTGCTCGGGCAGCGGCCGGCGGCGTGGGCGTTCCTCGGCGCCGGGCTCGCCGCGCCGTTCCTGCTCGCGCTGTGGCTGCGGCGCCGGACGCTCTACCTGCAGGGACGCGTCGGCCGCTCGACCGCGGCGAGCGCGCTGTTCCTCGTGGCGGGGGTGGCGGCGGTCGCCGCCCTGCACGCGACCGGCTCGCTGACCGCCCTGTCCGGCATGCTCGCGCTCGGCGCCGCCTCGGTCGTCGCGCTCGGCGCGTCCCGCCCGGCGGGCGCCGCGCACGCTCCCGCCCCGCCGGACCTCGTCCGCTCGCACTGGGAGTACGGGCGCTGGGCGCTCCTCACCGCGCTGCTGGGCTGGTGCGGAAACCTCTACTACTTCCTGCTGCCGCTGCGGCACGGCCTCGAGAGCGCGGCCGAACTGCGCGCGCTCATGAACTTCGTCTACCCCGTCATCCAGGTGAACCAGGCGCTGACGCTCGTGTTGCTCCCGCGCTGGGCCGCACACGGCTCGCGCTCGGGCTTCTCGGGCTCGCTGCAGCGCCTCGTCGGGGCGTGGGCGATCGCCTCGCTCGCGCTCTGCGCGGGCGCGGCGGTCGCGGGCCCCGCCGTGATGCACGGGGTGTACGCGGGCCGCTACGACGCCGTGGCGCCGCTGCTGCCGTGGGCCTTCCTGCTCGTGCTCCCGGACGGGATCGCCTACATGTTCGCGAACGGCCTGCGCGCCACCCGGGCGCCGCGGCACGTGGCGCTGGCGGCGATGGCGCTGCCCGCGGTCGTCCTGTTCCCCGGCCTGCCGCTCGTGCTTCGCTGGGGCCCGCGCGGCGCGGTGGCCGCCATGCTGCTCGCCTCGCTCGTGCAACTCGCGCTCGTCTGGCGCGCGTGGCGGCGGCCGGAGGACCCCGCCGGGGCTCAGGCCTGAGGCGGGGCCTTCCGTCGCGGGGCGCGCCAGCGGATGCGCGTGAAGGACGGCTTCGATTCGTTCAGCGCGACCCCCCAGACGAGCGCGAGCATGAAGCTCTGGCTCACGACGAAGAAGAAGTAGTTCGTGAGCCCGACGATGGCGGCGAACAGCGTGCAGGCCGCCGCCGCCACGTTCCACCCGGCCCGGAGCGGATGCTCGCGCGACGCGCCGTCGAGTCCCATGCGGAACGCCGCGTAGAGGACCCAGAGCAGCGCGAGAAGGCCGACCACGCCCTGCTTGAACCACATCATCACGTAGCCCTGGTGGATCCACCACTGCGGGCCGGCGAAGTCGGTGTGGAAGAACTGCCGGACCACGATGGTCGCGCCTTCCCCGTAGCCGAAGAGCGGCGCGGCGGTGATCGCCTTCCAGGTCGTCCGGATCTCGACGAGCCGGGCGAGGTTCGACACCGTCTCCGGGGTGTTCTCGGTCTGGAAGCTGGACGCGAACCGGTTTCCCAGCAGTTGCACGATCTCGGCCCAGCGGGGCTGGGTCAGCGCGCCGAGCCCGCCCACCGCGAGCAGGAGCGCGGCGAGCCCGAGCGTCGAGCCGACCTTCGACCAGCGCGGCCGGGACCCCGGTCCGCGGCGCGCGTACAGCCAGCAGATCAGCGGTACGCCGACGATGAGCCCGAACCAGTAGCCGCGCGTGAACGTGACGACCTGGTGGGCGATGAGCACGCAGAAGACGACGACCGGCAGCAGCCGGGGCCTGGGCGCCGGGTCGAACAGGGCGAGGCTCAGGACGACGAGGGCCACGAAGCCGGGAATCGGCGAGAACGCCATGCCGCCGGTGCGAATGCCGGTCGTTCCGAAGGAGATGAACCCGGCCGCGGCGGACAGCAGGCCGACCGCGGCGATCGTCCAGCCCGCGATGCGAAGGTCGCCCGGCTTCAGCCGGAGCCCCCCGATCACGAGCGCGAAGGCGAGCGAGGCGAGCGGGAACAGTTCGAGCGCCAGGTACGGGATCGGGTTCCGGACGAGGAGCCCGTGAACGACGGCGAGGGCCGTGGTCGCCGCGAGGGCGCCGAGGGCGATCGTGAAGTGCGTGCGGGGCATGGTCCAGCGGCGTGCCAGCCACGTCGTCCAGAACGCGGCCGCCGCGTAGACCGAGAGCGCCAGCACGATCGCGAGATCCCGCTGGATGCTGCGCTCGCCGTAGGCGGCGAAGGCGGCGCCGCTCGTCGCGAGCAGGACGGCGACGAAGGGGTCGAACGGCCGCGTGACGAGCACGAACCCCAGGGCGAGCCCGGCGACGCCCACCCACTCGTTCACCAGCAGCGCCAGCAGCAGGCTCACGGCCAGCACGCCGACGATGGCCGGAAGCGATATCGCCGCCCGGGCGGGTGCGGGCGTCGGACTGGTGGCCGGGACATTCATCGCGCGCGACCCGGACCCGTGCAGATGGTGCTCATCTGCCGGAAGCTACCCGGCGGCGTCCGGGAGGCGCAACCGCGACCACCCGCATTGCGCCCGCCCGGGCCGCGTGCGTACAGTCGCCGCGCCGTCCGCCGAACCCGCACTCCCTCCCTCCGCGAGGCGCCGCGTGAAGAAAGCCAGTGAAGTCACCGTCGAGTGGCTGCAGAGCCTCGAGTACCTGGTCCAGCCCCCGGGCCGGGCCACCATCCAGGGCGTCATCGTCCGCGACCTGACCGTGCACCTCGACGGCCGCGGCGAGGTGACCGAGCTGTGGAGCCGGCCGTGGACGAAGGACGGGCTCGAGGACGTCGCGCACATCTACCAGAGCGCCACGGACCACGGCGTCGTGAAGTGCTGGCACTTGCACGACGTGCACACCGACCACTTCACGGTGACGCGCGGCAAGCTGCAGGTGAGCATGGCGGACCTGCGGCCCGAATCGCCGACGTTCCGCCACGTGAACTCGCTGTTCCTGGGCTCGCTCAAACCCCGGCTGGTCAAGATCCCGCCGCGCATCATGCACGGCTGGAAGGCGCTCTCGGCGCCCGAGGTGCTGGTCGTCAACGCGCAGACGCACGTCTACGACCCGGCGGACGAGTTCAAGTTCCCGTGGGACTGCGTGCTCGCCGACGTCTGGGAACCGAAGAACGGTTGAGCGCGATGAAGGGTGTGACGATCCGGCGGCTGCCGGTCCTCGACGGCCCGCCCGCGCGGCCCATCCTCGACGGCGTGCGGATCCGCATGAGCGCGGGCGAGGCGGCGCCGGTCTGGAACGGCGGCCCGTGGCGGTTCATCGCCTACCTCGAATTGCTGCCGGGCCCTGGCCGCTGGCGCGGCAACCACTGGCACGAGAAGAAGACGGAGTACTTCTACGTCATCTCCGGCCGGCTGCGCGGCGTCTTCGAATCGCTCGACACCGGCGAGCGGCTCGACACCGAGCTGGAAGCGGGCACGACGATCGTCATCGAGCCGCGCATCGCCCACGCGTTCACGGGGCTCGAGCGCTCGCAGGCGCTGGAGTGCTCGCCGCTCGAGTTCGACGCCTCGGATGCGTTCCCGAAAGTCGTGGGCAGCGACGGCTGAGCGCGGGACGGTGATTCCCTCTTCGCTCGGCGACGCTGCCGGACGTACCGCGGAAAGGCTGAACACGGGGTGGTGATTCCGCAGTGCCTCCGTCGAAAGCGGACGGACGTATCGCGGAAAGGCGGAGTCGAGAGGCCTCCGGGAGCCATGGAATGGCGGAGGAGGCCGAACGCCTAGCGAACCGAGGACAGGAAGTCCGAGGTGAGCGTCCGCCTTTCCGCGATACGTCCGGCAGCGTCGCCGAGCGAGACGGGAATCACCGCCCCGGCCCCTCAGCCCTTCGCCCGCCAGTCGTCGAGCACGTCGCGCAGCGTCTGCTCGAGCGGCCGCGTGACGCTCCAGCCGCAGTCGCGTCGCGCGCGCGACGGATCGCCGACCAGGTACGGCACGTCGGCGGGGCGGAAACGCGCCGGGTCCACCT
>CAZUEM010000148.1:0-8274 GCA_964619155.1 uncultured bacterium | reverse complement strand
CAAGTGTCCGGGGCCTCGTCTTCTTGATGGTTACAAGAAGGTGGGGCTCCTTTTTGGCCTCGCGTACGGCCCCATCCCCCCACACGCCGCACTGACGTCCCGGGCGCCTACTCGAACAGGCTGGGGTGTTCGGGCTTCTTGCGGACGCGCCGCGGCTCGTCGGGCAACTCGAGGGCGCCGGCGGCGCGGAGATCTTCGTCGGAGACGAGTTCTCCCGAACAGATGGACTCGAGCAGCCCGGCCTGCGCGGGCTCGAGTTCCACCAGCCGGCCGAGGACGTTGAGCAGGTTGAGCAGTTCGGTCGTGTACTCGGGGAGCCAGTGGTCGGGCTGGATGTTGCCGAGCGGCGACGGCGGACGCCGGTCGCCGATGATGGGCCGGTCGCGATTCGCCCTGCGGTAGCTGAACCACTGCGTCAGGACCTGCTTCCCCGAGACCTCGTAGTTCCAGACCGCCGGTTCGACGTTTTCGACGTAGCCGGTTCCCACCAGCAGACGCTTCCGGTCCGCGTCGTATGCGATCGAGTCCGGCATCGCGGCCGGATCCTCCGGGATGGCGCCTTCGGCGGCGATCCGCGGCCGCCGGTCGACGGGAAGGCGTGGCGGCCCGCCGGGCCGGTCCGCCGCCGGATCCACCATCCGTTCGCCGAACGTGTGCAGCCAGACGACCGCGCGGCCGAGTTCCACGCCCTCGAGGAACCGCGCGCGGGCCGCGGTGATCGGCACGCGCAGCCCCGGGGTGGACAGGTCGTCCTGGAAGCGTGCCGTGTACGCGGGGTGGGCGGCCACCGCGACGAGATAGGCCACGAAGTCCTCGGGCCCGACCGGAACGCCCAGCCGGGCGGACAGGTGTGCGAGCAGCTTCGGGCGGATGTTCGAGACGGTTGCCTCACGATCGCGCCAGAGCGGGAAGACCCGACCGCCACGGCCGTTGTAATGATGCAAGTCAGGAACTTCACTGCTCATGGTGAGGGCAGGGCCGGCGGTGGGTGCGCGATCGCAAGGGGCAGTGAGAAATACCTGCCGCTCCGACCTCGACTCCCACAGCGCTGCATTCGGCTGCGTGATCACCCTGGGATCGGGAATGATCCATTGGCGATCGAACGAGCGGAAGGCGTAGCGAACGGGCGGAACGCAGGGTCCCCGCTCGTCCAGCAGCGGGGTCGTCATGGCTTGGTATCCCGGCAGTGGCTCACGAACGATCGAGCGCACGTGCCGGTCGGCCGGCTTTCCATCCCGAAGCGTCGCATGAAAGAGCGTCTCTTTGTCCGCACTGGGGCTCTCGACGAGGCGCCGCCAACGTGAGTGCAGCGAATCCGCGTCGGGCGCGATCACCCAGGTGCGCTTGGGCTGGACTCCGGAACCGTCGTAGACGAAGAAGTCACTGATCGGCGGATAGTCCGCCCACGCGCCCGTCGATGCCGGCAGGAACGGGGCGCGCCAGTCCTCCGGGCAGTCGGTCCAGGCGTCGTCGCTCAGCGACGTGCTGGCGAGCGCGGCGAACTTCCCGGCCCGATGCCCCTCGGGGAGGGCGCGGAACCGGACCCGGGCAGGCTTGTCGGGCTTGCTCTGCGCGGACCGCGACGCCAGCACGATGCACACCGGCTGCTGAACGCCCTGGAAGATCCGGGTGTTCACCTCGGGCTGATGCCCTTCGGGCGAGCAGTCCACCACCCAGATGTCGTCGCAGGTGCGGCGCAGGTAGTCCCGCATCTTCTGGAACCCCGGGCCGCCCAGGAACCCCGCCACCGTGATGAAGCACACGACCCCGGTGCCCTGGGCCGGATGGTGATCGAAGACCTTCCAGGTCGCCCAGCGCCAGAAGTAGACGTACAGGTTGCGAAGGTGCTTGGAGTGCGCCCCGGCGTTCCATTCCACCGGCGGCATCCAGTCCGCCAGCGGGGCCCTGACCGTCTGCCCCGGCTCGCCCTCGATCCACCCGCCCAGCCCCTTCGCCTTCTCCTTGTAGGGCGGGTTGCCGATCACGACCGTCACCGGCTCCTCGCGCTTGATCCTGTTCGCGTCGCGCCGAGACCTGGCGATCGGCGCGAGGATGCCCGGAATCCAGCTCTCGTCGTCGTCCGGGTTGCCGAGCGTGTTGGTGACGAACATTCGCGGCGGCGACTTGGGCGGCGCCCCGGTGAGGCTCACGATCTCCGCGAGGATGCGGAGCTGCGCCACGGCGAACGGTCCGAGCTGCATCTCGAACGCGATCAGCCGCCGCACCGAGGCGTTGATCGCGGCCTTCACGGCGCCCTCGCCCTCGTCGGCCTCCACGGTCTCGGCGATCCTGCGCAGCACGCCCAGGAGGTAGGTGCCCGTCCCCGTGGCCGGGTCCGCCAGCGTGACGGCGGGCGAGGCCAGCCCCGCGTGCAGCCCGAAGCGCGGGCTCCGCAGGGCTTCGTCCACCAGCCGGACCATGGCGCTCACCACCTCGGGGGGCGTGTAGTACGACCCCGTCAGCTTCCGGAGCGTGTTGTCGTAGACCTCGAGGAAGTCCTCGTAGAAATAGAGCCACGTCTCCGGATCGCCCTTGCTGATCGCGGGCCAGTGGACCGCGTCGAGCACCCGCGTGAGCGTGCCGAGCGATGTCTTGAGGGCGGCCTGGTTCTCGGAACTCTCCGTGAGCAGGCGCAACGCCGCCCCGATGAGCGTGCTCGTGTGGCCCAGCTCCTCGGCCACGTGCCCGAACCCGGCCGAGAGCCGGACGCCCTTGGCGCGCGCCATGAGCAGCCCGAACGTCACCGCCTGTGCATACCCGTCGGCGAAGCGCTCGTCGGTCGCGTCGGGGAAGAGCAGCTTGCGCCAGTCCACCGCCAGCGCCGTGAGCGCGGGGCTGCCGGCCGCGAGCTGTTCGGTGACTTCGTCGCGAAGCAGGCGGCAGAGCCGCGCGCTGACTCGGGCCAGTTCCTGGGCGCTACGCGGTGCGATGGGCGCCCACTGGAGGAAGTCCTCGAACAGGGCCAGCAGTCCGTCCGGTGCTTCGAGCCGGGCCCCGGAGGACGCGATGTCGCCCTTCAGCCGAACGATCTCACCGACCAGCTCGCCATCGCGCCAGAGGCCGAACTCGTTGCCGTCCGAATACAGCAGGTTGGGCAGCGAGCGGAGTTGTTCCCATTGCTGACGATCATGCGCGTCCCGGAACTTCCGCGGGTCCGCGCCCTTGCCTGGGGACTTGAGCTCGACGAACCCGACCAGCGCCTTTCGGACCGCGACTGCGTAGTCTGGGCGGCACTTCAGTTCCCGGACGGCACTCTCCCCGACCACGGCCACGGCCGACGCGGGCATTCCCAGCGTCCCAGCCAGATCCATCACGAGCTGCTCGAATGGCGCGCGCAGCTGGTCCTCGGGCTCGCCGCGGGCGCTCGGGTTCGCGAGCTTCCGTCTGGCCGACGTGCCGAACTCCGAAACGGCAGTCTTCAGGTCCTTCTTCATGCGTTTCACTCCGCCCGGAAGTAGCGGCGCCTCGGGTCCTGCGGGCCGGTGCCGATCTCGCGCACGAGCCCGCGCTCGACCAGCCGGGCCAGCCGGGTGCGCGTCGCACGCGGCGTCAGGCCGATCTTGACCGCAATCTCGCTCGTCAACATCCCCTGCTCGCGGACCAGCAATCCGAGGATCCGCTGGTCCATCGAGTCGGCCTTCGCCTTGTGGGCCTTCCTCGTTCCGAGAGTCACCCGAAAACGGACCCCGATCTCCTCCAGCACGGGGTCCGGCAGGCCGGCGTCCCGGCACGCAGCGTTCATGCGCTGAATGCCGCTGCCCCACTGTTCGATCAGTCCGAGCTCGTGGAAGACGCGCCCGATGACGCGATTGCGCAGCTTAGAGGTGCCGCGCTGCAGATCCTCCACGGTCAGCCCGAAGGGAAGGAGTCCGGGGTTCTCGACTTCGAGGCGGTCGTCGAAGATCGCGACACGGATCGGCGCGCCCCCCTGGGCGTAGTCGGCGTGGGCGACGGCGTTGACGATCGCCTCGCGCACCGCCGCGGGTGGGAGGCTCCACTTCTCCCGGCGACGCACCGGACCGATCTCCGCGCCGTGCAGCGAGTGCTTTCGAACGAAGTCAATCGCCGCTTCGACGGACTGGACCAGGGGCAGCCGGATGTCCGTACGGTCGGCGATGACCGAGCGATCCGTTCCCCCGAACCGCGCCGCCTGAATCCACGCGTCCGGGAAGCGGCGCTCGCGGTCCTTCCCGAACAGGAGCACCCCGCCCACGGTCGGAACGAGCCGGCCCTGGTGCCGGGCCAGCAGACGCAGGGGCTCGAGGTCGCGGCGCCCCAGTTCGCGGACGTCCGCGAACGACTCGGAAGCAGCTCGGAAGTCGAGTGCTTCCGAGTCGAGATCGGGGACCGGTTGCTCGTCGAAGGCCTCGCCGCCGCTGAACCGCCGCATCTCCTCGACCAGGGCCCGATCCGCGCGGCGATTGGTCGAGCCGACCCGGACGTACACGCCCCGCTCCGGGCCCTCTCGCCGCAGATGGTGCGGCCGCGTCGAGCTGGGGTGGACCTGCACGGCGAGCACGTGTGTCCGGCGCCAGGGCAGGACCTCGATGTCCGGTACAAGGCGCGGAACGATGCTGTCGCTGATCAGGTTCGCGAGACGCTCTTCGAGATCCAGCGGCTCCGCGACACCACGCACGGCACGCGTCCGGTCCTCGACCCCGATCAGGAGCGTGCCGCCGGCGGTGTTGGCGAACGCGACGACCGAGCGCAGCACGCCGTCAGCGGACGCCAGCTCGCGCTTGTACTCGAGGGTCTTGCCCTCCGGTCGCCGGAGGATCGCGACGAGGTCCATGACTCGGAAACCTACTCAGAAGCAGGTCGGGCGTCCATGCTTCCGAGCCGGTCCGTGGGGCCGCGCCTACGCCTTCGGCGGCTCCCACAGCTCGAGCCGGTGGCCCTCGGGGTCCATCACCCAGCCGAACTTGCCGAACTCGGATTCCTCGACCTTCTCGTCCACCGCGCACCCCGCGGCGCGCAGCTTCGCGAGCAGGCCGTGCAGGTCGTCCACGCGGAAGTTGACCATGAAGGGCTTCTCGCTCGGCGCGAAGTACTTCGAGTCCGGGCCGAAGACGGTCCACACGCTGTAGGCCTGCGCGGGCGCGCCGCCGTCCTCCGCCCAGCGGAACGCCACGCCACCCCAGTCCTCGAGGGGCAGGCCGAGGTGCTCGCGGTACCACGTCATCAACGCCGCCTGATCCTTCGCCCGGAAGAACACGCCGCCGAGTCCCGTCACGCGCGCCATGAGGTCTCCTTCGGAAGTGGGTAGGCGCGGAAGGTGACACGCGGGGGCGCCCCGAGTCACCGCCGAAGAGAGGGCCGCCCGGCCCGGCGCGCCCGCGGGCGGGGCCGCGGCCGTGGGCGAAATCCCCCCCGCCGTGCGCCCGGCCACAACCCCGCGTCAACTCGCGATCCGGCGGGAACATTCGCGCGCCCGCACGGGTAGTGCCCGCATGCTCTCGCGCCGTCGCTTCCTCGCCGCGTCGGGGATGTTCGCCTCGGGCGTCGGGCTCGGGCTCTATGCGTTCGAGGTCGAGCCGCACTGGCTCGAGGTCGTGCGCCGGCCGCTCCCGGTCGCGAACCTCCCCGGGGCGCTGGACGGCGTGACGCTCGCGCAACTGTCCGACCTGCACATCGGGCCCCGCGTGGACGACGATTACCTCGCCCGCGTGTTCTCGCGCGTGCGCGCGCTCGAACCCGGCATCGTCTGCTACACGGGCGACTACGTGACGTGGCGCCCGTGGGTGATGGACCGAGCGGCGCGCGTGCTCGCCGGGCTGGCCCGTGGCCGGCTCGCCACGCTGGCCGTGCTCGGCAACCACGACTACGGGCCCGGGTGGGCGCACCCCGAGATCGCCGAGCGGATGAGCGGCCTGCTCGGCGCGCACGGCGCGCGCGTGCTGCGCAACGAGGTGGTGGACGTGGCGGGCCTCCAGGTCGCCGGGCTCGACGACACGTGGGCGAACCGCTTCGACATCGCGCGCGCCGTGACGATGCTCGACCCGAAGCGGGCGATGCTCGCGCTCAGCCACAACCCCGACTCCGCCGACCGCCCGGGGTGGGACGGGTTCGAGGGCTGGATCCTCTCCGGGCACACGCACGGCGGGCAGGTGAAGCCGCCGTTCCTGCCGCCGCCGCTGCGCCCGACGCGCAACCCGCGCTACGTGGCCGGCGAGGTCGCGATCCACGGCAACCGCCGCCTGTACATCAACCGCGGCGTCGGGCACCTCTTCCAGGTGCGCTTCGGGGTGCGCCCCGAGGTGACGCTGTTCACGCTGCGGCGCGCGTAGCGCCGCGCCGCGTCACTCCGGCGCTTTCACCACGCGCGAGCCGAGCAGCAGGGCGAGGCCGACCGAGAGCGGGAGGCCGCCGACGGCCCACACGTTCTCGTCGTGCGCGACCTGGCTGAGCAGCAGGCCGAGGCCGAGGCCGAAGAACGCCAGGACGAGGCCGGTGACCACGAGCCCCTGCCGGCGCCGCGCCGCGAGGATGCGCTCGTCGGCCGCGCCGTTTCCGAACGCGATCGCCAGCGCGTGTTCGGAGAGCGGCGGCAGCTTGCCCGGCTCGACGCCGCGCTCGATCATCGCGATTCGCTCGCGCTGGACCAGCTCGACGAGGCGCTGCCGCTGGAAGCTGCGGGCGATGCCGGTCACGATGCCGCCGACGATCGCCGTGCCCCCGAGGATGATGCCGCCCATGACCACCGCGAGACCGACGTCTTCACCACTCATGGCTCTCTCCTCGTGAAGGTGTCCGCCGGGCCGATCGCCGCGGGCGGGGCTGCCTGTTCGCCCGCTTGGACGGGGCAGGGGGCGCCCCCGGTTTCAGCCGTCCCCGGCGCCCCGGCCGGGCCCCCGGGCCCGGCCGCCTCCGGACCACCCGCATCCGCGCCGCCCGCGCCCGCGCCCGGCCCCGCCCTGAAACCCGCCGCCCCCGGCGCCCGTCCAAGGAGCGTGATGGCCTTCACGACCACCTTCGACCCCGCGGCCGCGGCGCCCGCCGACGCCGCCGCGTCCGCGGCCCCCGCCGCCGACGCCGAGCGCGCCCTCGTCGCGCGCGCCCGGGCCGGGGACGCGGCGGCGTTCCGCGAGCTGGTCGAGCGCCACCAGGACCGGGCTTTCGCGCTCGCGCGCCGGCTGCTGCGCGACGAGACGGAGGCCGAGGAGGTGGCGCAGGACGCGTTCCTGCGCGCATGGTCGGCGCTGCCCGGCTTTCGCGC
Organism: uncultured bacterium; assembly: GCA_964619155.1. Classification (GTDB taxonomy): domain Bacteria; phylum Eisenbacteria; class RBG-16-71-46; order RBG-16-71-46; family RBG-16-71-46; genus CAIXRL01. The sequence continues at coordinate 1,058 of CAZUEM010000148.1, read as the reverse complement.
CGAGGCGAGCTTCGGCACCTGGTTGCACCGGATCGTCTACCGCCGCGCGCTCGACCGGATCGACGCGCTCAAGGCGCGCCGCCGGCACGAATCGGCGGCGCCGTCCTGGCCCGAGGAGGGTGCGGCCTCAGGGCCCGCGCCGTTCGGCGGCGAGGAGCGCGTGCGCCGGCTCGTGGACGCGCTGCCCGCCGCGCAGCGCGCGGCCGTCACGCTCTTCTACTTCGAGGACCGCTCGGTGCAGGACGCGGCGAAGGTCCTCGGCATGCACGAGAACACGCTGAAGACGCACCTGCACCGCGCGCGCGCCGCGCTGCGCGCCGCGTGGGCGCGCGAGGAGGACTCCCGATGAACTGCGGCACGTTCCTGCTCACGCTGGAGGCCGGCGACGCCGCGTCGCTCGGCCGCGAGGCGCTCGATCACGCCGCCGCGTGCGAGGTGTGCGGCCGCGCGCTGGCCGAGGCCCGCGCGCTCGAGCGCGCGCTCGAGGCGCACCTCGCCGCCGGCGCGGACGCCGCGCCGGCCGGCTTCGCCGACCGGCTGATGTCGCGCGTCGAACGCATGCCGCAGGCGAAGCTCGAGCCCGCCGACGTCGCGCGCGCGACGCTCGGGGCGTTCGCCGCGCCGCCCATCGCCGCCTCGCTCGCCGCCGCCACGGCGCTGCTCGGGTTCGCCGCCGCGAACGGCTTCGACCCCGAGCGCCTCGGCGCCGCCACCGCCGCCGCCGCCGCGCCGGTCGCCGGACTGCTCGACCGGCTCGCGTCCCCGCTACCCACGACCGGCCTCGCGGGCGGGCTGGCGTACGCCGGCATCCTGCTCGCGGGCCTGCCGCTGCTCGCGCTCCTGGTCGCCGCCGCCTGGCAGGCCGGAACCGCCATCTCCGACCGCAACGCGAGGACGCTGTAGCGCACCCGCACCGGACGCAGGTGCACGAGCAGAAAGGGCTCCGGCGAAGGGGTCGCGCGAGGGCGGTGCGTCCGAGGAGCCGCGAAGCCACGGATGGCGAGAGCGGCGACTGGATGCAGCGAGAGCGAGGCAGGATGCCGAGCCGAGCGGGCCGC
>CAZUEM010000147.1:0-8496 GCA_964619155.1 uncultured bacterium | reverse complement strand
CGGCGGGCTCGCACCCGTCGGTGGGCACGCGCACGTGCGCGACCCCGGCGTAGAGCGCCGCGCGCGCGGCCAGCACCTCGCCCAGGCGCGTCGCGGGGTCGGCCCCGGCGAGCAGCGGGCGCACGCGCTCGGGCGCCGGCGAGTCGGCCAGGAGCCGCCGCGCGGCCTCCGCGGGCGAGACCTCGAGCCACACGACGGCGCAGCGCTCGCGCAGCTCGCGGCGCCGCTCGGGCACGGTCACGATGCCGCCGCCGCAGGCGATCACCCGCACGCCCTGGTGCAGCACCCGGGCGAGCAGGTCGGCTTCGCGCCGGCGGAACCACGCCTCGCCCGAGCGCTCGAACAACTCGGCCACGCTGCGGCCCTCGACCGCCTCGATCATCGAGTCGAGGTCGGCCACCGAGGCCCCGAGCCGTTCGCCGAGCAGCCGCGCCACCGCGCTCTTGCCCGCGCCCATCAGCCCCACGAGCGCGATCGGGCGTTCCGAGAGGTCGTCCATGGCGCGGGAAACTAGCACAGGAAACGCGCGCGCCGCCCCCTCCGTGCGGAAGGGGCGGCGGCGCGGTGCGTCCGGGTGGTTCGGTCAGTTCGCGGCCAGGTTCGTCACCAGGCGCGGCGTCACGAAGATGATCAGCTCGCGGTTCTGGCGCACGGTGCTCTGCGAGCTGAACAGGAAGCTGATGAGCGGGATGTCCTTGAGGATCGGCACGCCGCGGCTGACGGTGGATTCGTTCGTACGGATGAGGCCGCCGATGACCGCCGTCTGGCCGTCGTCCACCATCACGCGCGTGTCGGCCTCGCTCGTGTTGATGATGATGCCGCCCTGCACGGTGGACTGCGTCGAGAGGTCGCTGACCTCGGGGTGCAGGTCCATGACGATCTTCCTGTCCTGCGTGAGGTGCGGGGTCACGCGGAGCTGGATGCCGATCGTCTGCAGCTGCGACACCGGGTTGCCGGCGACGTCCTGCACGATGAGCGGGATCTTCTGGCCGACGACGATCTTCGCCTCGCGGTTGTCCACCGTGGTGATCCGCGGGTTCGAGATGATGTTCGCCTTGCGCTTCTCCTCGAGCGTCTGGAGCTGGGCCTCGATGGACGCCCAGTCCTTGAAGATGCCGAAGGTCAGGCGGTTCGCCGGGTCGCTGATGCCCGTGTTCTGCTCGCCCGCCGCCTGCAGCGTGTAGTCGTCGTTGTGCACGGGACCGCCGCCGGGCAGGACCTTGTTGCCGGCGCCGTCGTCCACGCCCGCCCAGAACTCGGGCTTGGCCGGCGACACGTTCCACTCGATGCCCAGGCTGCGGAGCGCCGAGGCGTCCACGTCCACGAGCTTCGCGGTGATCTCGATCTGCGGCGTCGTCGAGTCGAGGTCGATCGCCATCTTCACGACCGAGTCGAGGTTCGACGGCAGGTCGGTGACGATCAGCGAGTTCGTGCGGCGCTCGACCTGGATGCTGCCGCGCTTCGACAGCGCCGGCTGCAGCGGCGTCGTCATCTCGCTCGCGTTCGCGTAGTTGAGCTTCACGATGCGCGTCTCGAGCGGCACCAGCTCGAGCGTGCGGGCGTTCGCAGTCTCGCGCTCCACCTTCTCGGTGTTGAGCTTACCGGACTCGTCCACGCGCACCACCGACCCGTCCTCGACGTAATCGAGGCCGTTCGCGCGCAGGACCGCCTTGAGGGCGTCCTGCCACGCCACGTTGCGGAGCTGGATGGTGACGGTGGCCCGGACCGTCTGCGCGACCACGATGTTCCGGCCGCTGAACTCGGAGATCGCACGCAGCACCGTCCGCAGGTCCGCCCCCGTGACGTCGAGGTTGAAGCTGCCGGTACCGGTCCGCGTCAGTCCGACCTGCGACGAGGCGCTGGACTGCGCCCCGGCCGGAACCGCGCTCGTGGCCAGCACCAGGCCGGCCGCCAGGAGGAGGCCGATCACGACCTTGTTAGCGTGCATTCTGATCTCCCTTCCGCACCAGTGGGATCTCCACCGTCTGGGACTGATTCTCCGACGTGATGGTCACGATGAGCGCGTCGCGCTTGAGGCCCTCGACGAACCCGTTCTGCACCTTGTCACCCTTGCGAAGCACGAAGCTGTTGCCGCGGACGTCCTCGACCAGCGCGAACTGGTCCGACGAGCCCCAGACGATGCCGACGACCTTGATGCCGCCCGGGTCCGGCGGGGCGTCGCCGCCCACGTCCGCGCCGACGAACGCGCCGTCCACCAGCGACTGGAACGGGTCGCGGCGGCCGAGGGCGTTGTACTGGTAGGTCAGGTGGTCGTCGATGTGCGCCAGCGTCGAGCCGGGGGCATTGGCCGGCTGCGGCACCGCGGTGACGACCGGGGCGCCCGCGCCGCCCGACGACGCCGCGCGCGCGACGGTGCGCGGCCCGGCGGCGGCCGGAGCGTCCGTCTTCGCCGGCGCCGCCTTCGCGGCCGGCGCGCCGTCCGCGTTCGGCGCGGGAGCGGCCGGCGCCGGGACGGCCGGAGCGGCCGGCTGCACCGAGGCCGCGACGGGCGCCTCGGCCGGCGAGAACATCCCCTTCACGTAGTTCCAGCCCACGCTCACACCGCCCAGGACCAGGGCCACCAGGGCCCAGATCGCCCGGCGCACGAGGGCGCGCTTCACGTTCCCGCCCAGCTGCGCGAGAAAGTTAGGACTTCCGGCCATTGGTCTCCCCCTTCTTCTCGTCCTTGGTGGCGGCGGCGGGCTGCGCCGAAGCCGTGTTGAGGCTGTACGCCGAGGCGGTGAAGTCCGCCAGCGTCGTGCCCGTTCCCTGCTTCGCGACCGTCGTGAGCTTGAGGTTCGACACCGTGACGATGCGGCGCAGGTTCGCCAGCTCGGCGAGGAACGCGCCCACGTCGTGGTAGTTGCCCTGAACCGAGATCTGCACCGGCAGCTCGGTGTGGTACTCGGCCGGCTTGTTGCCGTTCGGGCGGAACAGCACGAAGTTCACGCCCGTCTGCTGGCCGGCGAGGGTGATCTTGCGGAGCAGCGTCGAGAGCTGCCGGTCCGTCGGCAGCAGCTCGGAGGCGAGCTCCCAGCGCTGGTGCAGCTGGTCGTACTCGGCCTCGAAGCGCGGCAGGTCCGCGACCGACGCGCGGGCGCGCGCCAGCTCGGAGGACTTGCGCTCGTAGTCGCTCTTCAGCGAGGCGAGCTTCTCGTTCGTGTTCACGAAACCGAACGGGACGAGGTGGGTGAAGTAGAAGACCCCGAGCGCGCCGCCCGCGACCAGGATCGCGAGCAGGAGCTTCTGCAGGGCGGGACTCTTGAGATCCATGCTGGCCATGTTCGCGTCCTCCCTAGTTGGCGCTCTGGTCCGGCGTCACCTGGCAGGTGAGGCGGAACTTGACCACGTCCTTGCCGGACGCCGTGCCGTGCTCGGCGACGCCCAGTTCGACGTTCGCGAACAGCGGCGAGCGCTCGAGCCGGGCCATGAAGTCCGACACCACGAGATTCGAATAGGTGACCCCCTCCAGGCTGAGGGACCCGCCCGCATCCTGCGTGCTGCCGGTCAGCCAGAGGTGGTCGGGGACGCACCGGGCGAGCTCGTCCATGAGGCGAACGCTCTGCGTGCGGCCCTTTTCGAGGCGGTTGATGATGCCCATGCGCAGGTCGAGCTCGGCCCGCTCCTTCGCCAGCTGGTTGACGCGGGCGATCTGCGGCGCGAGCGCGCGGGACTCGGCGTCCACCTGCTCGATCGACTTCTCGAGCGCCTTGACGCGGGTGCCCTGCGACAGCGACGTGCCGGCGATGACGAGCGCGGCGAGACCCAGGATGGCGCCCGGGAGCACCATGTCGCCGATCTTGAGATCGATGGCGACGGCCTTGCGCTGGCTCTTCTCCTCGCGCGGCAGGAGATTGACGCGAATCATTTCTTGTCCCCCTGTCGGCGCAGCGCGAGTCCGATACCGACCGTGAGAAGCGGCGCCACCTTCATCACGTCCTGACCCGCGAAGAGCGCCGGATCGAACGACACGCGCTGGAGCGGGTTCACGATGTCCGTCGACACGCCGAACCGGCGGCTGAGGAACTCCGGCACGCCCGGCGTGAGCGCGCTGCCGCCGCACAGAAGGATGCGGCTGATGTTGCCGGCCTCGCCCGCGGTCCGCAGGTAGGCCTGCGCGCGCTCGAGGGCCGTCGCGACGCCTTCGCAGGCCTGCTCGACGACCGGCGCGACCTCGAGCCCGGAGCCCGACTCGCCGCGCACCGCCGCGGCGGCCTCGGCCTGGCTCAGGTTGAACTTGCGCTGCACGGCCTCGACGAACGTGTTGCCGCCGACCTGAAGGTCCTTGGTGAAGTACGGCACGCCCGCCTGGACGATGTTGATGTTGGTCATCTCCGACCCGATGTTGAGGATCGCGACGACCTCCTCGGGGGCGAAGTCGTAGTTCGCCTCGATCGCGTTCTGGGCCGCGAACGAATCCACGTCCACGATGTTCGGCGAGAGCCCGGCCTCGCGGATCAGGTCGCTGAAGGACATCACCATGTCCTTCTTCGCCGCCACGAGCAGCACCTGCATCTGCTTCGGGTCGGCGGGCGAGTCGCCGAGGATCTCGAAGTCGAGCGACACGTCGTTGATGTCGTACGGGACGTGCTGCTCGGCCTCCCAGTAGATCGCCTGCTGCGCGTCGTCCGCGGACAGCTTGTTCATGACGATCTTCTTGACGATGACGGCGCGTCCGCTGACGGCGGCGACGACGTTCCGGGACTTGATCCCGCGCGACTCGAGAAGGTTCGAGATCGCGTCGGTCACGAGCTGCCGGTCCATGATTTCGCCGTCGACGATCGCCTCGGCCAGGGGCTGCGAGATGCCCCAGTTCACGAGCCGGTACGCCTTGTTCGACTGGGCCTCGAGCTCGACCACCTTGACGCTGTGGCTGCCGATGTCCAGTCCGACGAGCGACTGCTTCTTGCCGAAGAGCATGGGTTTCACTCCCTGAATGCGGTGCGGGTCCTGGCCGGCATGCCCGACGGTTCCTTCACCGACGCATCCGTCCTCGACCTGGAGAGCGTGGGAAGGAGATCCGCCCCGCTCCACCTGCCTCTACTTCTTTCGTCCCCCGACCTGGTTTTCTGAAGTGCGTTCTTCACGGCGCCTTGCGAACGGCCTCACCGCGCGCCCGCCGCCGGCCGGCCCCCGAGGATCACCACGGGGGTCGCCAGCTTCGACCGGGCCAAGTCCTTGCGGCCCGTGGCGATGGCCTCCTCGATCCGGGCCATCTCCCGATCGGCGATGTCGCGCATGTAGGCGTTCGCCGTGGTCTCGCGCACCTGCTGCCAGAGCGCGTACGCCACGGCCAGGCCGCCGGAGTTCTGGTGGCAGAACGCCGCGAAGCGGCGGGCCAGCTCGGGGCGGCCCGGCAGGCGCGAGGCGATGTCGAACGCCTCGGCGGCCCGCGCGAGGTCGCGGCCGTTCGGCTTCACGTAGTAGAGGAAGCCCATCTCGAAGGCGAGGTTCCCGCTGCGCGGGTTGTGCTCGATCCCCTTGCGGAGCAGCGCCTCCGCCTGCGCGAAGTTGCGGCCCTCCTGCGCGAGCGCGAACGCCCCGAACACGTACGCGCTCTCGAAACGGGGCGACAGCGTCGTGAGGATGTCGAACACGTGGTACAGGTGGTCGAAGCGGTTGTCGCTGCGGCGGTGCGCGCCGTAGTACTGGATCGCGCGCAGCCAGGCGAGGTCCGCGGCCGCGTCGGCGTGGCCGAGCGTCGCCGGCCGCACGTGCTGTCCCGACGGGTAGTACGCCAGTTCCTCGAGCGCCGACGCGCGCGGAACCGTGCGCCACGCCCAGTCCGCGACGCCGAAGACGCCGGCGCCGAGCGCTACGGCGAGCGCGGCCGCCGCGAGCTGGCGCAGCCGCAGGGGGCGCACGCGCGGGAGCGCCGCGGTCACTTGAAGTCCCTCGACTCGAACGCGGCCGCGCCCAGCGCCAGCACGCACGCGCAGTAGAGCGCCGCGTAGCCGGTGGCCACGCCCAGGTGCAGCGCGCTCGCCGGCTCGCCGACCGCGGCGAGCGAGCGCATGTTGAAGAGCCCGAGGTTGGGCACCAGGTTCGCGAACACCTCGAGCAGCGTCCGCATGCCCGCGGGCGCGGCCTCGGCGAAGCGGCGCAGGTCGTCCGACCACTGCCCCGCGAGGAACAGCCCAAGCGTGTAGAGCGACGAGAGCACCGGCGTCGAGAGCGCGGAGAACATCACGGCGATCGCCGTCACGACCGTCAGCTCGAGGCCGGCGAGGTAGACGGCCTCAACGATCGGCAGGGCGTTGCCGCCGTTGCCGAGCAGCGCCAGCAGCAGCCACAGGGCGAAGCCCAGGGCGGCCGCGACCGCCCACAGCGCCGCCGCGAGCCCGGCCCACTTGCCCACGAGGTACACCGGGCGGCCGATCGGGCGGGAAAGCAGGTTGAAGATGGTGCGCCGCTCGATCTCCTTGGCGACCAGGCTCGTGCCCACCATGAGCACGACCAGCAGGCCGAGGAACGAGATGGACGAGAGCCCGAGGTCCACGACGAGCCGCACGCCCTCGCCCATGGCGAGCGGGCGCGCGACCAGCGCGACGAGCAGCAGCGCGACCCCGGCGGCGGTGACGCCCGCCAGGACGCGGTCGCGGATGGCCTCGCGGAACGTGTTCCGCGCGATCAGGACGGCCGTCATGCGCTCCTCCGTTCGCGTTCGGCGCGGATGGCCGACCCCTCGGCCGCGGCCATGAACAGCTCCTCGAGCGAGACGCGCTGCGGCGTGACCGCGCCCACGACCGCGCCGCAGCGGACGAGGTGCGCGAGCACCGGCTGCAGCAGGCCCTCGTCGGTGACGGTGAAGACCGATTCGCCCGTGCGCTCGGCGCGCGTGACGCGGCCCGTCCACTCGGCCGGCAGCTCCACGACCGGCGCGCCCGCGACGCGCACCTCGACCGAGCGGTTGCCGTCCCGCACGAGGTCGCCGACCGTGGCGACGCGCTCGAGACGCCCGCGGAGCACGATGGCGACGCGGTCGCAGAGCAGCTCGACGTCGGGCAGGATGTGCGACGAGAACATGACGGTGACGCCGCGCTCGCGCTGCTCGAGGATGAGGTCGCGCACGTCGCGTCGGCCGAACGGGTCGAGCCCGCTCATCGGCTCGTCGAGGATCACGAGCTCGGGCGCGTGCACCAGGGCGGCCGCGAGGCCCAGGCGCTGGAGCATGCCCTTCGAGTACTTGCGCAGCGCGAGCCGTCCGCGCTCGCCGAGCCCGACGCGGCCGAACCAGTGCCGGGCCGCGCGCGTCGACTCGTGCGCCCCGAGGCCCGAGAGCCGGGCGACGAACTCGAGGTACTCGATGCCGGTCAGCGAATCGTAGAAGTACGGCTGCTCCGGCAGGAAGCCGAGCCGCCGGCGGCTCTCGACCCGCTCGATGGATTCGCCGAGCAGCCAGGCGCGGCCGCTCGTGGGCTTGAGCAGCCCGGTCAGGATCTTGAGCGTGGTGGTCTTGCCCGCGCCGTTGGGCCCCAGGTAGCCGAACACCTCGCCGCGCGCCACCTCGAGGTTCAACCGGTCGAGGCCGACGCTCGAGCGCAGCGACCAGTTGCCGCGGTAGACCTTGGTCAGGTCCTCGATCCGAATGGCGGCGTCGCCGGCTTCCGGCGCGGCGCGCCGGCCATCCGCTGGCCACACGCCCGGCGAGCCGGCCGGAGACTGCTCGGGCTGAAGCGTCGGGCTGTCCGGGGTCATGCGCTCGATTCCCTCGCGCGACAGGAAGTTACGGCCGGCGCGTCACGCCGGCGGGGTGGACCGCGCGAGGCGAAATGCAACGGGCGTGCCGCGCGGGGATTCCGCACGAGCACGCCGTGGCGCGGGCGCCCCGGGAGGGCGCGGCGCGGCGGGACGGCCGGTCAGCGGCCGTTCGAGAGGATGATGACCGCGAAGTCGGCGCTCTTGCCGCGGCCGACGATCTGGTAGCAGTACCCGGCCGAATCGCCGTACGCCACGATGCCGGGCTTGCCGGAGGTCGTGAGCGGGATGGCCCAGGTGCCCTGGTACTCGAACGCGTTGCCGTCGCCGACGGAGCGGTCGAACGGGTTCTTGAACAGCGTCGCGTTGAGCGGCAGCCGCGAGGCCACGTCCGTGGCGTTCGAAGGGAAGACGCCGTCGTTCAGCACCGCGTAGTCCTCGGCGGCGAGCTGGAACGTGTGCATGTTGCTCTTCGTCGCGCCTTCCTTGGCCCGGTCCTGCATGGAGACGAAGTTCGGGATCGCGATCGCCGCGAGCACACCGATGATCACGACCACGATCATCAGCTCGATCAGCGTGAAGCCTCGTTCGCGCATCCGCATGGTGCAGGCCCTCGTGGAGTGCCGCCGCTTCCGGGTTCCGGCGCCCTCGCGCCGCGTGCCCGGCGACGGCCGGGTGAATCGTTCCGAAGGAAGGAACCGGCCGCGCGGGGGCGCGATGGCCCCCGCGCGCCGGAGCGGTGCTACTGGCCGCTGGTGAGGACGAGCGTCAGGTCGCCGGCGACGCCGCGACCCGCGA
>CAZUEM010000146.1:0-8533 GCA_964619155.1 uncultured bacterium | reverse complement strand
GGATCCGGATCCCCGTACTCCAGCGGCGGATCGATCGGTTCTCCCGGGTTGTCGATGGGCCTGCCGCCGCGGGCGGCGAGGGCGGTGGCCGGGGCGAGCGCTCCGGCGAGGAGCGACAGCGCGACGACAAGGGCGAGCCATCTGTGCTTCGTGCTCATCAATGCTTCCCCCTCAGCTCGCTGGCGCATTCGGGGGCACCCCGTCCCGGTCGGGGATGCTGGCCAGCGGGCAGGAAAAATCGCCCGTCGACGGATGGTGTCGCGGGCGCCAGGTCCGACAGCGCCTGTTCGGCTCGGCTCTGGGGGAGTCGGGGCATGATGTATCCAACCGAATCGGTCGAACTTCGGGACGCCAGAACTCTAGGGAGCATCGCGGCGGGAGGTCAACGACTTTTCAAGCCAGTATCAATGAACTTGAGCCTTCCCTGCCCCTGCGCCCTAGCGCGGGGCCCCACCCCGGCCACCGCCCGAGCCCGTGCCTTGGCTCCTGGCCCAGTCCCGGACCGGTCCCGGGCGGCCCCGGACCGGCCCCGGGCCCGCCGCCGACGCCCCGGTGCGCCGTCGCCGCCGGAACGCCCCCGGTTACCCCCTACTCCCCCTCCCCCTTCTTCTTGAAGAGCGCCTCCAGCTTCGCCCGGGCCTCGGCGGCGCGGTCGCGACTGGTTCCGGAACCAGTTCCGGGCCCGCCAGCGAACGCCGCCCGCGAGAAATAGAAGAACTCGCAGAAGTTCCGGCGGGTCTTGTCGGTCACCGGGTCGGCCTGGGTCTCGGTGCACTGGTTGTTGTAGCGCGCGTCCCAGTGCCGGCAGTTGCGGCAGCAGCGCAGGTCGGTGCCGCACTTCTCGCACGCGCTGTCGCGCGGGATCGGCTCGGCCAAGGTCACCGCCGCGCCGCACGTCTGGCACACGAGTCCAGCCATCTCGCACCTCCCATCCCGGTTCCCGCGAAAGCGAAACGGCCACCCGCGCAAGGCGGGTGGCCGCTCCGAGTGCTGCTCCTGCCGTGCCGCTCTACCGTACGACGGCCAGTCGCCGGGCCGCCATGCCGGTGGACGTGCGCAGCGTCACGAAGTAAAGCCCCGGCGCGACGCGCTCGCCGCCGTCGCCGGCGCCGTCCCACGCCATGGTGTGCGTGCCGGGCGCCATCATCGCGTTCTGCAGCACGCGCACCTGGCGGCCGGTCGCGTCCACGATGGACAGCCGCACGAACTCCGGCTGCCCGAGCCGGAACGACAGCGTCGTGCCGAGCTTCGCGGGGTTCGGGCTCGGCGCCATCAGCACGCTGCCCGCCGTTCGCGCCGGCGTATGGCTCGCGGCGACCATGCCGTAGTTCGCGACCTTGCCCGAGTGGTCCATCACGCTCAGGCGGTAGTAGTAGGTCTCGTCCGCCTCGACGTTCGCGTCGAGCGCCTTGGTGTAGCCGTCCTCGCTGTAGGGCGCGACCGCGACGGGCTGCCACGGGCCGACCTCGTTCGGCGAGCGCTCGACCGTGACGGCCCCGACGTCGCTGTCGTCGGTGAACTTCCACGCGAGCAGGATGCCCTCGGCGCGGTCCTCGGCGTCGAAGCGCGAGAGCGCCGTGGCCACGACGAAGTCGAACCAGCCGATGTCCGACATCTGGCCCGGCGTCATGTCGAGGCCGGAGCTGAGGTCGAGGTTGATCGCCGGCTCCATGAGCGCGTTCGGCGTCGCCGAGACGTCGAAGTGCGACACCGACGAGCCGCTCGCGAACGGGTTCGGCGCGTACATGCGCACGCGGCCCAGGTCGTCGGCGCCGGCCTTGAGCGCCGGGTCGAGACCGATGGTCACGTTCACGCCCGCGCCCAGGTTGGCCTTGAGCGTGGCGCCGTCGGCCTGCGAGATGCCGACCACCGGGATCGTCAGCGACGGGTCCGCGCCGCCCGGAGGCTGCAGGCCGGCCGCGTTGTTGGCGATCAGAAGGCCGATCGCGCCCGCCGCCTGCGCGGCCGCGGCCTTGATCGCGAACGTGCACGTGCCGCGGTCCACCAGCGCGATCTTGCCCGCGAGCGCGGGGCCGTTGACGAGAGCCTCGCAGCCGTCGTTGATCGCGCCGACGGCGTCCTCCATGAGCACGACGGCGCCGGTCACACCCGCCACCGTCAGCGGCACGCCCAGCGTGCCGGTCGCGACCGGGTAGGCGCCCGCAATGCCGCCGGGGGTGTTCACGATCATGCGCGGGCGGGCCGAGAGGAACGTCTGGGCCTTGTAGTACACGCCCGGCCCGTCCCACGTCAGCTTGTCGAGCGAGATTGCCGACGCCACGCGCTGCGCCGGGGTCAGCTGGTCCCAGTGCAGGCCCGTCACGGCGTCGTGCAGGAAGAAGTCGTAGATGGACGGGAAGCTCGACAGGTAGTTGCCCGTGCTGCCGCTGGTCGTGGTGCTGAAGCCCAGGCCGTGACCCAGCTCGTGCAGCACGACGGGCAATAGCTCGACCGTGCCGGCCGGCTCGAGGCCGTCCAGGCCGTAGTACCAGGACTGCCCGCCCAGGCAGGTGGGCGAACCATTGATGCTGGAGTTGAACTGCGCGTTGATGTCCGAGGTCGCGGGAATCAGGTCCGTGCCGTTGAGCCGGTTGCCGAGCGCGACGTGATACCAGTGCGCGGCGACCGGGGCGCCCGCGAAGTCGCGCACGACGCTGATCGGGCCCGCGCTGCCCAGCACGGCGCTGCTCGCGCTACAGGCCAGCGGGTTGAAGGCCGCGTTGACCATGATGACCACCGAACTCGGGAGCGTCGCGCCCCAGATGTTCGCGGCGTACTGGAACACGTAGAGGCGCTGCTGGCCGAGCGTGGTGCCCGGGTTGCCGCCGACCGGCGCGACCGGCGTCGGGTCGTTGAAGCCTTCGCCCGCCCCGTCGGTGTTGACGATGACGATCGTGGAGGCGGCGTGGGCCGTGACCGTGCCCGTGAGGAGCAGCGCGGCGGCGAAGAGCGCGAAGCGGCGCAGGAAGCTCGTCATGTCAGCGCTCCGCGATCGGAAGGAGGGTCGTCGGGGCCGGCGCGATGGGTGCGGCGTGCGTGTGCGTGTGCATGTGGGCTTGCCGCGCGTCCTGCACGCAGCGGATCGAGCGGCGACCGAGCGGGTCGATCGTCAGCACATAGTAGTCCTGCAGCGTGCCCTGCAGGTCCACGACGAACCCGCCGCCCGGGAGCGGCGTCGGCGTCAGGTCGGGCGTCGGGCCGAAGGCGTTCGAGAGATCGCCCGGCACCTGCAGCTCGCCGATGGGGCCGCTGAGCATACCGGTCTCGGGATCGATGAACGCCATCAGGCCCGCGACCACCGGCTGCGCGAAGTTCGGCAGCGAGGCGAACGGAGCGGGCGCGGGCGCGGCGGTGGGCGAGACGAGCGCCGGAAGCGCGGCGGCCGTGCCCGCCGCGGGCGGCGTCACCGCGGGCTTCGCGACGGCCGACGCGGTGCGGGCCTTGACCGCGCCGCACGCGGGCATCGCGCTCGCGGACTTCGCGGAGTCGCAGGCGTGCGCGACAACGGCGAGCGTCGCGGTCGCGGCCAGCGCGAGCGCAACGACGACGGGGAGTGGAGTAGAGCGAGTGGCCATGGGGGTCCCTTCCTCGAGGTCAGAAGACGTTCTGCGGCCGACGCCTTTCGCCGGAAGCGCGGAACCTAGGGACCGCGGCGAGCGCACACAATGAAATTGTCATGCACTCGTTTGCACATGGCCGCGCGACAGCGAGACGACACGCGGTGCAGTGCTGCCGAACCTCAGGCGAGCAGCTCGCCGGCCTCGTTCGCGATCCACTCGCCGATCGCGAGCGATGCCGTCGCGGCCGGGCTCGGGGCGTTGAGCACGTGCAACTGCCGCTCGCCGCGCACGAGGTGGAAGTCGTCCACCAGCGCGCCGTCGCGCCCCAGCGCCTGCGCGCGCACGCCGGCGCGCGCGGGCGCGAGGTCGTCGTCGCGCAGCTCGGGCACCAGCCTTCGCAGCGCCGACGCGAACGCGTGGCGGTCGAGCGAGCGGTGCACCTCGCCGAGCGCGTGGCCCGCGTGCCGCGACGCCAGGCGCCAGAACCCCGGCCAGGCGAACGTCTCGGCCAGGTCGCGCGCCGACACCGCGCCCCACGAGTAGCCGTGCCGCGCCAGCGCCAGCACGGCGTTGGGCCCCGCCTCGACCTCGCCGCCCACGCGCCGCGTGAAGTGCACGCCGAGGAACGGGAAGCGCGGGTCGGGCACCGGGTAGATGAGGTGGCGCACCAGCGAGCGGCGCGGCGGCGCGAGCAGGTGGTACTCGCCGCGGAACGGCACGATGCGCACGCCCGGCTCGACGCCGCACGCGCGCGCGAGGCGGTCGGCATGCAGGCCCGCGCAGCCGACCAGCGCGCGCGCGCGAAGCGCGCCGGTCGCGGTCACCCCGCGGACGCCGTGCGCCGCGCTCGCCTCGCCCGCCGCGTCCGCCGTCTCCTCGCCGCATGCCGCGCCGGTCGTCTCCACGACCAGAGCGTCGCCGTCGCGCCTCGCGCCGCTCGCGGCGCAGCCGGTGCGCACCTCGCCGCCCGCGGCGACGATGTCAGCCGCGAGCGCGCGGCACATGGCCGGGAAGTCCACGATGCCCGTCTCGGGCACGTGCAGCGCCGCGAGCCCCGCCGCGTGCGGCTCGTGTTCGTGAATCGCCCCGGCGGGCAGGCGGCGCACGCCCGCCAGGCCGTTCGCGCGGCCGCGGCGCTCCAGTTCGTCGAGGCGCGGCAGTTCGTCGGGGCGCGTCGCCACCACCAGCTTGCCGCAGCGCTCGAACGCCACGCCGCGCGCCTCGCAGTAGCGCTCGAGCGCGAGCCGGCCCTCGACGCACAGGCGCGCCTTGAGCGAGCCCGGCCTGTAGTAGAGCCCCGAGTGCACGACGCCGCTGTTGCGCCCCGACTGGTGCGAGCCGACCTCCGCCTCGGCTTCGAGCACCGCCACGCGCCGCTCGCCGCCGCGCGCGAGCGCGTGCGCCGTCGCCAGCCCCACGATCCCGCCGCCCGCGACCACGAAGTCGAACGGGCGCCCGCCACCCGAGTCCGCTCCCATAACCGGCACGCTACGCCCGGCTCCGCGGCGGCGAAAGGCGCCCGGTCTCCGGGGCGCAGGCCGACGGTTGCGACCACGCCGTTCCCGCATCGTCCACGAGCGAGACTCCGAGCCGGCGGTGTCGGCTCACAACTTCCTTGCTGCCGGATCGCCGGGCACTGCGCTAGCCTTCACGGGAAGGAGCGACGCGATGACCTACGAGCGCATCACCGTGAATCGGGAGCAGTTGGGCGGAGCGCCCTGCATTCGCGGGCTGCGCATTCCCGTCGCGACCGTCGTGGGGATGGTCGCCGAGGGCGTGTCCACCGAGGACATCCTCGCCGCTTACCCCGACCTCGAGCGTGAGGACATCCGCGAGGCCCTTCGTTACGCAGCCGACGCCGTCCGCGACCGAGCCCTCCCGCACACGAGTCCTTGAGGTTCCTGGTCGACAACGCCCGATCCTCGCGTCCGAGCTCGAGCGCGGAGCGATCGCGGTGATCTCCGACCGGCTCAGGATCCGCCGACTGCCGTCGCGCGAGCCTTACGAGTAGGCCAAACGCACTCCGGGGCGCCTGGCCTCGCGGCCGGCGCCCCAGTCGTGCCTCTCGCTCTCTCACGGCGCGAGTCGTTCGCGGACGCCCCTGGGGGGGATGCTGCGGGGCGCCCGCTTTCACCAGTTCCCGAGGCGCAGTCTCGGCCTCCCCCGGCGGGCCGGGTATGACGGGCGTCATATGGAGGCGAGTTTGTCGGGGGCGGTCGCTGCGCGGGTGGGCGCGGCCGGGCGGCCCGGTCCTTGCGGCCGAAGCCTCTGCGGCGACTGCCCCCAGCGCCTCCCACCCGTCCCCGTCATGCGGGCCTTGAAGCCCGGATTCACCATATGCATAATCGCGCATGTGGTGAACGCGAGGAGCGGATGCCACGCTGGCTCAACCGGGTCGTTCGTCGCGTTCGCGCGATGGCGGCAGCAGGCGCGGTGCGCTTTACCACCAAGGCGAAGGACGAGATCGCCACTCTCGGGGCGCCCTTCGACCGGGACACCTGCCTGCTGGTTCTGATGGGACTAAAGCCGGACGACTTGAGGCAACGCCTCTGGTCGGCGCAGAGCGCCGAATGGCTGTTCGTGTTCAGGGTCTGGGCTCACGGGATTCCGCTCTACGTGAAGCTCGCGGTTCGCCAGCACTGCCACGTGATCTCGTTCCATCCCGACGAAGGTGTTCATGCCGAGTGAACCGAGAAGACGGATCCCAGGGACGCGCAAGCGCGGGCCAGTCCACGAGGACACGTGCTTCGATTGCGGCACGGTCATGCGTACGCACCGTGGACGCCTCGACTACCCAGTGAACGGTGAGCGCGTCGTCGTCCTCGGCATCGAGCACCTCAAGTGCCCGAAGTGCGGCGAGGGGATTCTGTCCGCCGAGGCGATGGGCGAACTGCAGACACGCGCGCACGCCGCCTATCGGGAGCGGCACGCCCTGCTTTCTCCCCCCGAAGTCCGGGCCATCCGAGAGAAGTACGGCCTTACCCAGGCCCAACTCGCCAGGCTGCTGCGCCTCGGCGCCAACACGCTCTCGCGCTGGGAGGCCGGCCGAAACGTTCAGACGGCGGCGATGGACGTGCTGCTGCGCCTCCTGCGCGACCTGCCCGAGAGTCTTCGCTACCTGAAGCGTCACGCGGCCTGAGTCCTGAAGATTGAAGCCGTCGTAGAGGAACGCCACCCGCCGCATGCGGCAACTCCCGAGCGGGGGCAAGCAATAACCCCCCGAGGTCGCAACCTCGGGGGGCCGCCAGAAGCTCGACAGGACGCCGCTGGCTCTGACGTGCTGAATGTCGGTCGGCCTGCAGCCGCGGTCAAGGGTCTTCTCCCGCTTCCCTGCCGACACCCCCGTTGCCACTCCCGCCCCCACCGTTTGCGCCGCCTCGCGCGGCCCGCGTAGCCTGCGGCGCCATGGCTCCCGAACACGATTCGCGGCCCGCGGGCGCGGCGCCGGAGGGCGCGGACGACCGCGGCGAGGCCGTCCGCAAGGCGCTCAAGCGCTACGTGGGCAAGCTCGAGCGCAAACTCGAAGGCCTGCGCTCGGACCTGGACGAGGCGAACCGCGCCGGCGACTGGCGGCGCTTCGGCGAGACGCTGCTCGCGTACGCGCACCAGGTGCCCGCGCGCGCCGCGAGCGTGACGCTGGCCGACGTCGCCGACCCCGCGCGCACGCTCGAGATCGAGCTCGACCCCAAGGTCGGCGCGCCCGCCAACGCCGCGCGGTACTTCAAGCGCGCCGCCAAGGCCGAGCGCGGGCAGCGCGAGATCCCGCCGCGCATCGAGACGGTCGCGCGCGAGGCGAAGGAACTGCGCGCGCAGCTCGCCGCGCACGCCGCAGCCGAAGACGACGAGGCGCGCGAGGCGGCCATGCTCGAGCTGGAGCGCACGCTGTTCCGGCTCGGCACCACCGTGCGCGAGCAGATCAAGGCGCCGCAGCCGTTGCCGCGCCGCGCGCTCGGGCTGGCCGACGACGCGCCGCGGCCCGCCGCCAAGTCGCCCACCACGCCCGCGCCGCGCCGGCAAGGGGCCGAGCCGCCCGGCGGCAAGCTCGTGCCGTGGCGCTTTCGCACCAAGGAAGGCTGGGACGTGCTCATCGGCCGCAGCAGCGAGGGCAACGACCACCTGACCGTGCACATGGCGCGGCCCGAGGACTACTGGTTCCACGCGCACGGCTGCCCCGGGTCGCACGTGGTGCTGCGGCGCGGCAAGGGCCCGAACGAACCCAGCAAGGCCACGCTCGAGGAGGTCGCGAGCTGGGCCGCGTTCCACTCGAAGGCGCGCACCGCCGGCAAGGTGAGCGTGCACTGGACGCTGAAGAAGTACGTGCGCAAGCCGCGCGGCGCGAAGCCCGGGCTCGTGTACATCGAGCGCGAGAAGGCGCTCATGGTGCGGCCCGTCGAGCCGCCGAAGGAACAGATGGCCGACGCCGCACCCACCGGGGAGGACGCATGAACCGCACGATCCGCCTGATGCTCGCGCTGGCCCTGGCCGGGGCCGCGCTCGCCGCATCGGCCGCCGCGCAGACGCCCGCGCCGAAGAAGCCGAGCGGCGTTCACTACGTGTACCTGATCCGCCACGGCATGTACGACTACGACAGCACCGTGACCGACGACGCGAAGGGCAACCGCCTGAACGCGCTCGGCCACGAGCAGGCGAAGCTGACCGGCAAGCGGTTCGCGGGGCTGCCCATCAAGGTGCGCTCGCTGGTGGCGAGCCCCTACCTGCGCGCGCTCGAGACCGCCGAGGACATGGGCCGCGAGATGAAGCTGACGCCCGTGGTGGACACGCTGATCCACGAGTGCACGCCGCGGTTCGAGTCGCGCCCCGAGTACACGCGCCTGGCGAGCGACGAGGAGATGGACGCCTGCGAGGCCAACCTGGCCGCCGCGTACGCCAAGTACCTGGTGCCCACGCCCGAGGCCGACACGTACGACGTGCTCGTCTGCCACGGCAACGTGATCCGCTGGCTCGTGTGCAAG
>CAZUEM010000145.1:0-8609 GCA_964619155.1 uncultured bacterium | reverse complement strand
GCGAGGGCGGCGCCAGGTCGGTGAGGAAGCGGGGCCGCTCGGGCAGCAGCGCGGCGAGCGGCGCGGCGTCGCCGGCCCACGCGGCCAGCGCCGCGTCCAGGTGCTGGAGGGCCCCCCACAGTTCCGCGAAGCGCGGAGCGCCGGTCGTCAGCGCGCCGCCGCACGCCGGGCAGCGCCCCTCGCCCCCGGGACCGGCATCGGCCGGGCGCTGGCAGGCCTCGCACCAGCCGTCCGCGCCGCCCGCGGGGCGCGGCCCGATCCAGGCCCCGGCCCCGCACGCGTCGCACTCGACGCGCACGCGCGCGCCGCTACTGGATGCCACCGAAGCTCTGCGCGCGGCTGCCGCGCTCGTAGAAGATCTCGCGCTGGTCGCGCACGCCGAGGCGGAAGTAGTACTCGGCCTCGCCGCCCGGGGTGAACGAGCGCGTGAAGACCGCGTCCCAGCAGTGCAGGCGCCGCGTCAGGCTGAAGCGCTGCGTGAGCACCTGCCGCCGCGTCACGTCGAGGGCGGTCGAGTAGTCGAACTTCCAGTTGGGCGACAGCTCGTACGAGAGCACGCCGTTCGCCGACTTCTGCGAGCGCCACGACGGCCCGGCGTAGCCGCCGCTGTACGAGTAGGCGACCGACAGCCGCCAGGTCTCGCGGAACTCCTCCTCGAGCGCGATCGCGTCGCTGCGCGTGGTCTGCTCGACGGCCAGCGCGGCCGGCTGCTTCTTCGCGCCGCTGCTCGCGAGGTTGACGCCGACGTTGTACGACAGCGTCCGCAGCGGGCGGCCCGAGTAGACGTCCACGGTGCCGGACAGCGCCCCGGCGGCGACGCCCGGCGGCTGCAGGATCACGGTCGAGTTGAGGAGCCCGAACGGGTGCGTGCCCGGAGTCTTCCGCTCGTGCCACAGGAAGTCGTACGTGCCGGTCGTGGTCCAGGCGAGCAGGTTGTCGAGGCGCGTCACCTGCTCGCCGTTCTTGAGCTTGAGCTGGAAGCGCTGGTCCACGCCGAACTGCAGGAACGCGCTGCGGAAGCCCGACACGCCGATGCCGCCGAAGCTGTTGAAGCGGTTGCGCGCCGTGCCCGTCGAGTCGGTGAACTTGAGCGACTTGAACTCGGGGCTGTACACGATCGCCGCGCTCGGCGTGACGATGTGGCGCAGGCCGGCGAGCCCCGGGATCGGCGGCTTGAAGGTGCCGTAGAGCGTGCTGCTCATGCCGAGCTGCGTGGACCACGTCGCGGCGGGCACGACGCGCCTGCCCTGCTCGTCGAAGTCGAACACCGCCGCGTTGGTGACGAACGTCGGCGAGGTGTTGAGCCAGCCCCACAGCCGCCGCGAGTCGGACAGCGAGACGGTGGTCTGGAAGCCGCGCCGGGTCGTGACCTGCTGGTCGAGGGCGGTCGTCGAGTCGAGCGCCGCGCCGAGCGTGTCGTAGCGCACCGTGCGGCCGGCGACGAACGCGCGCCGCGTGCCGTAGCTCAGGAACTGCGCGTTCACGCCGAGGTAGGTCGTGGCGAGCGCGGTCTCGGCCCGCGTGCCCTTGAACATCCCCCAGCTGCCGAGCGTGCGCGTCGGCAGCACGAACGAGAAGCTCGGCAGCGAGGTCGTCAGGTTGGCGAGCGAGGCGCGCGTGCCCGGCGCCGCGCCCACCAGCGGGCCGAAGCCGTCCGGATCCTTGATCGCCTCGTCGGCGTCGAGGTCCTGCACGCGGCTGACCGCGGCGTTGAACGACGCCCAGTCGGCCGAGTGCGACACCGACACGCTCGAGTTGAGGAAGCGGTTCAGCCGCTGCGCGAGCGTCGCGCCCGACAGCGCGCTGCCGCTGTAGTCGCGGCTCGAGGTGAAGTTGCCGCGCGCCACCAGGCGCGTGCGAGGCGTGACCTCCTGCTGGTGGTCGGCCTCGAAGACGTAGTCGTCGCGCTGCGTCAGGTCGTTGCGCTCGAAGCGGCCGTTGAAGCGGCCGTCGAAGGCGTACAGGAGCTTGTAGTTGCCCTCGGCGCGGAGCAGCCACGCCGGCTGCGCCTGGTAGTAGTCGCCGGCCAGCGTCAGGTCCATGTAGTCGTTGAGCGCCCAGTAGTAGCCGGCGTTGCGCAGGAACTGCCCGGTGCGGTTGCTGAAGCCGAACTCGAACGTCGGGAACAGGAATCCCGAGTGCCGTCCCGGCTTGATCGGGAACACGTAGAAGGGCAGCGCCAGCACCGGCACGTTGCGGAGGTAGAACACGACCGGCTTCGCGACCAGCTTGTCCTTCAGGTAGATCTTCATCTGCCGCGCCGCGAAGTGATAGTGCGGGTGCTCGAGGTCGCAGGTGCTGTACGCCCCGTGCAGCACGTCGAGCTGGTTCTCGCCCGCCTTGCGGATGCGCTCGCCCTTGTAGAGCCCCTGCTCGTACTTGGTCTCGGCCTGGTAGATCGTGCCGGTGCGCGACTCGAGGTCGTAGGTCATCAGGTGCCCGTCCACGCGGTCGCCGCGGTCGAGCAGCACCGGCGTGCCCTGGGCGACCAGCGTCTGCTTGTCGCTGTCGAACTCGACGCGCCGCGAGGTCAGCTCCAGCTCGCGGTAGGTGAGGTGCGCCTGGCCGTCGAGCACGATCCGGTTCTTCGGCACCACGAACTCGATCACGCGCCCGTCGTACTTCACGACCTCGCTGGCCACCGCCAGCGTGTCCTTCTCGTCCACCGGCGAGCGGTACTCGCCCTGCGCGCTGCCGACGACGCGGGCGCGGTCCACCTTGCGGTCCTTGAACCAGACCAGGATCGAGTCGCCGTGCGCGAGGTTGCGCTCGGCCGTGCGGCCCGCCGATTTCGGCGCCGTGTACTCGTTCCGCGCCGCGCCCACGGCGAGCAGGCTGTCGATGCGGTTACGGGTGACGAACACGTCCACCTGCCGTCCGGTCAGGCGGCTCGTCTCGCCGGAGTTCGAGGCGCGCACGCCCGCGTAGTCCATGACCGCGCTGCCGCGCACGATGACGCGCTGGAGCTTGCGGTCCACGGCCACGGTCTGCAGCGTGTCGCCGGTCACGACCGTCTCGTTGTCCCACGCGCGCGGGCTGCCCGTGAGCAGCCCGACGCCGGTCGAGTCGTCGAACACGGCCCGGTCGGCGCGCACGCGCAGGGTGTCGCGCGCCACCACGACCGAGTCCACGGCCTCGGCGATCTTCCGGGCCGAGTCCAGCCGCAGCAGCATCGCGGAGAGCGTGGTGAGCGCGCCGTCGTCGTCGCGCGTGTGCATGACGGGATAGCCGGTCGCGACCGCGACGCGGGTGCGGCGGTCGAAGTCGATCTTCTGCGCCGACAGCTCGACGTCGTTCTCGTCGTCCCAGCCGCGCACGTCCCCGCGCGCCTTCACGACCAGCGAGTCGCGCAGGTAGGTGGCCTCGTCGGCGCGCAGGCGCTGCTTCTTCTCCTGGCCCTCGACGCCGCCGCCCAGGTACGCGGTCCCGCTCGCGCGGTCGTACCAGCCGTAGGGCGCCCGCAGCACGGCGTCGCGGTCCACGATCACCACGTCGCCGTCGAGGTTCAGGCGGTCGTCGGTCTCCGAGAACGTCGCGTGGCGGCAGGTCACGGTCGTCGTGCTGTCCACGAGCCGCACGTTGCCGGTCAGGTCGATGACCCCGCTGGTGCGCTCGTAGCGGCCGTTCGCGGCGGTGAGCACGGTCTTGCCGCGCGTGACGCGCAGGTTGCCGTTCAGGAACAGCACGTCGCCGGTCTCGGTGCGCCCGCCGGTCATGTTGTCCGCCTGGATGTGGAACGGCGGCTCGGGCGCCGCGGCCCGCGCCGGCGCGGCGGCGGCGAGCGCGAGCAGCGCCGCCGCGACGAGCGAGCGCCTCACTGCCGCTCGCCCGGCGCGCCGCCGAACGCCTCCATGGCCTCGCCGACCGCGAACAGCGTGCCGCACACGAGCACGCGCCCCGGGGCGCGGCCGCGGCCGTCGGGGCCGTGGTCGAGCCACGGCTCCAGCGCCTCGCGCACCGAGGGCGCGGTCGCCGCCTCGAGGCCGAGGCCGCGCGCCGTCTCCGCCAGCTCCCCGGCGTCGAGCGCCCGCTCGCTGCGCGTGCGCGTGAGCGTGAAGCGCGCCGCGGGCGCGAACGACTGCAGGCGCATCAGCATCGCGCGCGCGTCCTTGTCGCGGCCGGTGGCGAACACGACCGCGGCCGGCGGCTCGAGCCCCATGTCCTCGCGCCACGCGTGCGCCAGCTCGCGCACGCCGTCCACGTTGTGCGCGCCGTCCCACCACAGCCGCCGCACGACCGGCGACGGCTCGAGCCGCCCCGGCCAGCGCGCCTCGGCGAAGCCGTCGCGCAGCGCGTTGAGGGTGATGGGCACGCCGCGGCGCGCGAGCAGCGCCAGCACGCCGAGCGCGACGCGCGCGTTCGCGCGCTGGTGCCGGCCGCGCAGCGTGGTCTGCAGCCGGAACGCGCCCCACGGTTCGCACTCGACCGAGAGCCGCGTGCCCCACGGGCCGTACTGCGCCGCGGTCACGT
Source organism: uncultured bacterium (assembly GCA_964619155.1). Taxonomy (GTDB): domain Bacteria; phylum Eisenbacteria; class RBG-16-71-46; order RBG-16-71-46; family RBG-16-71-46; genus CAIXRL01. The sequence goes on along the minus strand of CAZUEM010000145.1, from coordinate 4,139 downwards.
TCACCAGTTCGCGCGCCTGGTGGAGCGGCGCGCCCGCCTCGCGCGCGGCGCGCGCCACCACGGTGGCCGCCGCGTCGTGCTCGACCCCCGAGACGCACGGCACGCCCGGCTTGAGGATGCCCGCCTTCTCGGCGGCGATCTTCTCGTGCGTGTCGCCGAGGAGTTCGGCGTGGTCGAGGCCGATGTTCGTGATCGCGCAGACCTCCGGCGCGAGCACGTTCGTGGTGTCGAGGCGGCCCCCGAGGCCCACCTCGACCACGGCCCACTGCACGCCGTGGCGCGCGAACCAGTCGAACCCGAGCGCGGTCGCGACCTCGAAGAACGTGCGGTCCTTCGCGACCGGCAGCTCCTCGATCGCGGCCAGGCGCGCCTCGAGCGCCGCCTCGCCGGGCCAGCGGCCGCTCACCCGGATGCGCTCGCGGAAGTCCACGAGGTGCGGCGAGGTGAACAGGCCCGTTTCGGCCCGCGCCGCGCGCAGCACGCGCTCGACCAGCGCGCACACCGAGCCCTTGCCGTTCGTGCCGGCGACGTGCACGGAGCGGAACGCGCGCTGCGGCTCCCCGAGCGCGCCCAGGAGCGCGCGCGTGCCGTCGAGGGTCAGCTTGTCGCGGCGCCGCTCGAGGCCGTAGAGGGCTTCGAGCCGCCGCTGGAGGGTCGAGCTCACGGGAGTGCCGCCGGCGGAAGACTCAGGAGTCCGACCGGGGAGCGTTCGGGTCGTACGCGTGGGGCGAGACGCCGCCTTCGGGCGCGAACCCGCGCGTCGAATGCCAGAAGTAGCGCAGCAGTCCGCCCACTTCAACCCGCATCTGCTTGCGGTGCGCGATGCGGTCCACGAAGCCCTTCTCGAGCACGAACTCGGCGCGCTGGAAGCCCTTCGGCAGGTCCTCGCCGATGGTCTGGCGGATCACCCGCGCGCCCGCGAAGCCCACGAGCGCCTTCGGCTCGGCCACGATCACGTCGCCGAGCGAGGCGTAGGAGGCCAGGACGCCGGCCGTGGACGGGTCGGTCAGCACCGACACGAACGGCAGGCGCTGCTCGCGCAGCTGCGCCAGCAGCACGCTGGTCTTGGCCATCTGCATGAGCGAGAGGATGCCCTCCTGCATGCGCGCGCCGCCCGTGGCCGAGACCACGACCACCGCCCGGCGCTCCCGCATGCCGTCCTCGATGGCGCGCGCGACCTTCTCGCCCACGACCGAGCCCATCGAGCCGCCCATGAAGAAGAAGTTCATGAGCGCGACGCTGACCGGGACGCCGCCCAGGGTGGCGACGCCGGCGATGGCCGCGTCCTTCTCGCCCGTGTCCTTCTGGGCGGCCGCCAGCCGGTCCGGGTAGCGCATCTTGGCGTCCCGGAACTCGAGCGGGTCGCCGGCCACCAGGTCGGTGTGGCGCTCGGCGAAGCTGCCCTCGTCGAGCAGGTAGCCGGCGTACTGGCGGGCGGGCACCCGGAAGTGGTGGTCGCAGTGGGGGCAGGTCCAGAGGTGCTCTTCGAGGACGCTCTGGAACAGGGCCTCGCCGCAGCCGTCGCACTTGGTCCACAGCCCCTCGGGCAGCTCGGGGCGGTCGGCCCGGGGCACGCTCTTGATGCCGGTGCGTTCGCGCTTCAGCCAGGACATGCGGTTCGGGAACCCCTTCGGCGAGCGGCGGCCCGCGGCCACCGGCCCGCGGCCACCGCGGGCCGGGACACCTTAGTACGCGCCCCCCGCGCAGGGCCAGCCGGGCGGCCGCGGAGCCGGACGGGGGCCGGGGAGGCCTCGGGGCGCGGGGCCGGCCGCTCGAAGTCCTTGCCCCGCGGCCCTCCTACCCCCCAGATTCCCGGCCATGTCCGTGAATCCATCCCCGGCGCCGGCCGCCCCGGCCCGGCCACCGGTCACGGTCCCGATCGCCCGGCGGCACCACCTGCTCGTGCGCCTCGCGCACTGGGCGCTCCTGCCCCTGCTCGCCGGGCTCGTGGCCTCGGGGCTCTCGATCTACTGGGCGGCGCCCGTGTTCACCCATCCCTTCGACCCGGAGAGCGGGACGCGCGACTGGGTGGGCACGCTGGGGGTGCGCATCGCCCGGCTGCTCGGCGACACGGGCGGCGACCCGCGGGCCTGGATCTACGACCACTTCGGGCTCGGCACGCGCGCGCTCGCCACGGCGCTGCGCCTGCACTGGGCGCTCGCCTACCCGTTCATGGCGGCCGGGCTGGTCTACGCGCTCGGCCTGCTCGCGGGCGGCGGCTGGCGGGCGCTGCTGCCGCGCCGGGGCGACGCCGCCGGGGCGCTGGCGATGGTGCGCTTCTACCTCGGCGCGCCGCTCGCCGCGCTGCGCCGCCGCCCGTGGCCGCACCCGCCGGTGGCCGGCAAGTACAACGCCCTGCAGCGCGCGGCCTACCTCTCGGCGCCGGTCTTCGGCGCGCTCGTCGTCGCGTCGGGCTGGGCGATGCACAAGCCCGTGTCGCTCGGCTGGCTCGAACGCGCGTTCGGCGACTACGACGGCGCGCGCGTCGTGCACTTCGTCTCGATGGCCGCGCTGGTCCTGTTCACCGTGCCGCACGTGGTGATGGTCGCGCTCGACGGCTTCGACACGTTCCGGGCGATGGTGAGCGGGTGGTCGGCGCGCCTGCGACCGGCCGCCGCGGGCGCGCCGCCCGCCCGGCGCTCGCCGCTCGCCGAAGCTCCCGAGCGCATCGAGCACGCGCCCGCCCGCGCGCTCGGCGCGCGGACGCGGCGCGACTTCCTGCTCTTCTCGGCGGGCGCGCTCGCGACCGGCCTCGGCGCCTGGTGGCTGCTGCCCGACCGGACGCGCCGGCGGCTGCTGCCCGCGCCCGGCCACGACCTGCTCGACACGCTGCTCGCGCGCGCCGGGCTCACGCGCGGGCGGCGCGAGGCGGCGCTGAACCGCGCGCTGACCTTCGACGACGACGTCGCCGAGGCGCTCTACTCGCGGGACCGGCGCGTGCGCACCTACCCGCGCTCGCGGGCCACGCGGCTCCGGAACAACTACGCCGGCCGCACGCCGGGGCCGGAGTACCTCGCCGGCTGGCGGCTTCGGGTGACCGGGCTCGCCGGCGGCGCGGCGCGCGAGTTCACGGCCGGGGAACTGCTCGCCCGCTTCCCGTTCCAGGAGCAGGTGACGCGGCTCGTGTGCGTCGAGGGCTGGAGCGCCGTCGCCTGGTGGGGCGGCATCCGCTTCGCCGACTTCATCGCCGCGTTCCCGCCCGGGCCGGGCGCGCGCTGGGCGGCGATGCGCTCGGCCGTGAACCTCGATGCCCGCGGCAACCCCGATCCCTACTACGTCTCGCTCGACCTCGACACCGCGCTCCACCCGCAGGCGCTGCTCGCCACGCACCTGGACGGCCGCCCGCTCACGGTGGCGCACGGCGCGCCGCTTCGGCTGGTCGCGCCGATGAAGCTCGGGCTCAAGAACATCAAGGCGCTCACCGACCTCGCCTGGACCGCGCGCGAGCCCGCCGACTACTGGGCCGAGCGCGGCTACTCGAAGTACGACGGGCTGTAGCCGCGGGCGGCGAAGCGCGTCAGCGCGACTGCAGCACCAGGTGCCGCACCCAGACGCCCCGCTCGCGCCGCGACGCGAAGCCGGCGGCGAGCGCGGCGAGCCGGCTCCCGCCCGCGCCGCCGGGCGCGGCGGGCGCCATGCCGCCGATGCCGCGCAGCGTCGCCATCGCCTCCTCGGGCACGGACGCGTAACGCACCTCGCGGCCGCTCTCGGCCGGCGCGGTGGCGGCCACGAGGTCCTCGAGCACCGCGAGGCGCTCGCGCGAGGCCACGACCAGCACGTGCTCGCGCCCGCCGGCGCTCGTCACCACCCAGTCGAACGGCTCGCCCGAGCGGTTCCCGGGCAGGCGGTGCGGGACGCCGCCCGGCAGCGGGTTCGCCAGGTCCGTGCCCGCAACCGGGAACAGCGTGAACGTCTCGCCGCGCTCGTCCTCGTCGAGCACGTACACGTGCAGCGGCTCGGTCCCGAGGTAGTCGAGGAACAGGTGGTCGCCCGCCGCGATCGCGCCGCCGTCCTCGAGCCGCACGCGCTCGCCGCCGCGCGCGCGCCACAGCGACGCGGCCACCTCGAGGTCGGCGGCGGCCGGCGGGCCCGCGGCATCGGGCGGGACGGAAGCGCCGGGCGCGTCGTCCGCGGGCGCG
>CAZUEM010000144.1:0-8649 GCA_964619155.1 uncultured bacterium | reverse complement strand
GCCTCGGCGAGGTCCGAGAAGCGCGTCTGCAGCCCCACGCCCGCCATGCCGACGCACAGCAGCCACAGGTCGAAGCGCCGCAGCGCGCCGAGCAGGTCCGCGGGGATCGCGCCGAGCGAGTTGAGCGCCGCGAACGCCACGAACGCGACCAGGAACCACGGCACGATCGAGACCTTCGCGTGCGCCTCGGCGCCGGCCGCGCGCGCGCGCCAGGCGAGCCAGAAGACGACCGGCGCGAGCAGGCAGATGCGCACGAGCTTGACGACCGTCGCGACCTCGGTCGCGGCCGGGCTGTAGCCCGCGCCCGCGGCGACCACCTGCGCCATCTCGTGCAGCGTCGCGCCGTCCCAGACGCCGTAGAGGAAGTCGCCCATGCCGAGCGCGCGGCCCGCCCACGGGTAGAGCACGATGCCGATCGTGCCGAGCAGGGTGATGACGCCGAGCGCCAGCGCCGAGTCGCGCCGCTCGGCCTGCACGACGCTGTCGGCCGCGACGACCGCCGAGGCGCCGCAGATGGCGCCGCCCACGCCGAGCAGCAGGCCCAGCTTCTCGCCGACGCCGAGCCGCTTCGCGAGCCACCAGGCGAAGAGGAGCGCGGCGAACGTCGAGGCGACGACCACGGCGAGCGCCGGAACGCCGATGCGCGCGATCTCGCCGAGCGAGAGCCGCAGCCCCAGGCCCGCCACCGCCCAGCGCAGCAGCGGGCGCTGCGCGACGCGGATGCCCGGCAGCGTCCAGGCCGGCAGGCGCATGAACGAACCCCACGCCATGCCGAGCAGGATGACGAGCAGCAGCGGGCCGACGTGCAGCGTGTCGCGGAAGAACGGCGTCTCGCCGAGCATGAACGCCGCGGTGGCGAGCAGCGCGGCGACGACCAGGCCGGAGAACGCTTCGCGCGCGCGGGCGATCACGCCGTGTAGGTCAGCTCGCGGTACCGGCGCAGCCAGCCCCCGTCCACCGGCTCGAAGACGTGGCAGTGGTCCAACTCGCCGCCGTAGACGTGGATCGTCACCGCCGGCTCGTCGCCCGCGTTCTCGAGCACGTGGTACTCGAACGGCGGGATGAGCGCGCCCGCCTCGCCGACGCCGGCGTGGATCACGGTGGCCTGCTCGAACCGGACGAGGTCGCGCTCGGGGTCGCCGCCCATGGCGTTGTACGAGGTGACCTTGATGCGGCCCCGGTAGACGACCTCGACGCACCAGATGCCGGCGTGATCGTGGAGCGGCGTGCCCTGCCCGCGGTTCCAGACCATGGCGATGACCGTGTAGCGGTTCGCCGGGTCACGGTGCAGCAGCCGCCGCGCGTAGCGCTCGGGGTTCGGGGCGAGGAAGCGCTCCTCGAGGAACGCCGAGTCGGCGAGCAGCGTCTGCTCGAGCACCTTCTTCACGCCGCGACATCGGCCGGCGTCGTCGGGCGCGCCGGCCAGCACCTCGTCGATGCGGTGGACGAGGTCGAGCACGCGCGGGTCCTGCGTCATCGTGGCCATGGGGCCTCCGCGGAGAGGGTGGACGGCGGCGAGGATAGCAGAGGGCCCGCGCGCGCCGGCCGGTGAAATGCGGGCCGCGCGCGGACGCGGCGCCGGGTCAGGGCAGGAAATAGAAGGCCAGGCCGAGCACGACGTACACCGCGAGCAGCATCGCCCCCTCGAGCCAGTTCGACTCGCCGTCGGCCGAGACCAGGTTGACGATCACGGTCGCGGCGATCACCGCCAGCACCTCGAACGGGCTGAAGCGCAGGTTCATCGCGCCGTGCGGCATGAAATACGAGGCGAACACCAGCACCGGCGCGACGAACAGCGCGATCTGGATGCTGGAGCCGATCGCGATGTTGAGCGCCAGGTCCATCTTGTTCTTCATCGCCACCAGCACCGCGGTCGAATGCTCGGCCGCGTTGCCGATGACCGCGACGACGATCACGCCGACGAAGATCTCGGTCAGCCCCAGCACGTGCGAGGCCTCCTCGACCGCGCCGACCAGCAGTTCGCTCATCCAGGCGATGAGCGCGGTCGCGACCAGCAGCGTGGCCACCGCGCGGGCCATGTTCACCGGCGGCCCGTGGTGGTCGCCGTGCCCCGCGCCGCCCGTATAGAGATGCTTGTGGGTGCGCAGCGTGAACAGCAGGCTCAGCACGTACGCGACGATCAGGACGACCGAGATCTCGAGCGACAGGTCGCGCTCGAGCGCCACCTCGCGCGCCGGCGTGAGCGTGCCCGTGGCGACCGCGCTCTCGGCCACGAAGTGGAACGCCGCGGGCACGACGAGCGCGATGGCCGCGAGCAGCAGCAGCGTGGACGACGCGGCCGCGGCCGAGCGGTCGAACGTCTGCCTCTCGCGCCGAGCGCCGCCCGCGACCATGGCGAGCCCCAGCACGAGCAGGCTGTTGCCGATGATCGAACCCGTGAGCGAGGCCTTCACCACGTCGTAGAGCCCGCGCTGCAGCGCGACCAGCGCGATGATCAGCTCGGCCGCGTTGCCGAACGTGGCGTTGAGCAGCCCGCCCACGCCCTCGCCGAGCCGCGAGGCCAGCTTCTCGGTGGCCTCGCCCATGAGCCCGGCGAGCGGGATGATCGCGACCGCGCTGCACGCGAACACCGCGAGCGGCCCCCAGTGGAGCCACTCGGCGAGCGGCGCGATCAGCACGAACACGAGCAGCGTCTGCAGCCAGCGCTCGGGGCTGAGGAAGGCGGGCTTCGCGGCGGCGGCCGTGGCGGCGGGTTTCATGACTCGAGCAGTCGCTCCAGTGCGGTCTTGAGAGCGGGGATCTCCGTCGTGACTATGTCGACGACGAGGGCGGGGTCCACGCCGAAGTACTCGTGGGCGGCGACGTCTCGGAATCCCGCCACGCGCCTCCAGGGAATCTGGGGGTGACGAGCACGCGTCTCGGCGGACAGGTGCTTGGCGGCTTCACCGATCGTCAGCAGCGAGTAGAGCACGGCAAACCAGGTGGCCTCGTCCGAAGGAAGGCTCGCGGGATCATGGCCGGCGGTCAGGCGCTGCACGCGAAGGCAGGCCTCCAGCATGTCGGCGAGGTACAGGCGCTCGTCACGCGACACGCAGGAGATCCCGCTCGATCGTGGCGCGCATGCCCTCGCGGAGCGAGCCAACCGTGACCAGGTCCACCGGACATCCCAGGAGGACCTCGAGGCGTTCGCGGACGGCGCAATAGCGCTCGTAGCGGACGGGCGGCTCGAGTTCCACGAGAACATCCACGTCGCTGCCGGGACGAGCCTCGTCTCGGGCGACGGAGCCGAAGAGCGCGAGCGAGCGTACGCCGAGCGCCCTCAGGTTCACGATGTCGCCGCGCAACCGCTCCAGGGCGGTGCGCCCGTCCATGCCGCCGTTCGGGTTCACGGGAGCAATCTGCCCCGGCTCGGAGGCCGGCGCAAGCCCTGACGCGCCGTGCCGCCGCGTGCGATACCCTGCGCCGCGTCGCCGCCACGCGCGGCCGGTCGCGCACGCGGGCCAGGGAGGCGCTCCGCTGATCAAGTACATCGGCAGCAAGCGGCGGCTGGTGCCGCGCATCGTCGAGGCGGTCGAAGCGTGCGCGGGCGCGCGCACGGTGCTCGACCTGTTCTCGGGCACCTCGCGCGTGGGGCACGCCCTCAAGGCCCGCGCGTTCCGCGTGCACGCGAACGACCACAACGCCTACGCGCACGCGCTGGCCACGTGCTACGTGGGCGCCGACGCGCGCGGCTGGCGCGCGCGCGCGGAGAAGCTGGTCGCCGAGCTGAACGCGGTGAAGCCGCGCGCGGGCTGGTTCACCGAGACCTACTGCGTGGGGGCGCGCTACCTGCAGCCGGCCAACGGCGCGCGCGTGGACGCGATCCGGTCGCGCATCGCGCGGCTCGCGCTCGAGCCGGAGCTGGAGGCGATCGCGCTCACGAGCCTGCTCGAGGCCGCGGACCGCGTGGACTCGACCGTTGGCCTGCAGATGGCCTACCTCAAGCGCTGGGCGCCGCGCTCGTTCCTTCCGCTTTCGCTGCGGGTGCCGGAACTGCTCGACGGCGCGGGCTCGGCGTCGTGCCTCGACGCGGCCGAAGCGGCGGAGCGCTTCGAGGCGGACGTGGCCTACCTCGACCCGCCGTACAACCAGCACAGCTACCTCGGGAACTACCACGTCTGGGAGTCGCTCGTGCGCTGGGACCGCCCGGCCGTCTACGGCGTGGCGATGAAGCGCGAGGACGTGCGCGTACGGGGGAGCGCGTTCAACCGCCGCGGCACGATGCCGGCGGCGCTGCGCGCGGTCCTGGAGCGCGTGCGTGCGCGCTGGCTGGTGGTCTCGTTCAGCGACGAGGGGTTCCTCGCGCCGGGCGAGCTGCGCGCGCTGCTCGGCGAGCGCGGCCGCGTGAGCGAGGAGCAGATCGAGAACCCGCGCTACATCGGCCACAAGATCGGCATCCACGACCGCGCGGGCCGGCGCGTGGGCACGCCGGGGCCGGCGCTGAACCGCGAGCACCTGTTCGTCGTGGACACGCGCGCGGCGCGGCGCGTGCGGAGGCGCGCGCCGGCCGCGGTGGCGACGGCGTAGCGGGCGTCAGTCCCGCACGACGAGCTTGCGGGTGGCGGTGAAGCCGGCGGTCTCGAAGCGCGCGAAGTAAAGGCCCGGCGCGGCGAGCCGGCCCGCCTCGTCGCGGCCGTCCCAGGCGAGCGTGTGCTCGCCGGCCTCGAGCGTGCCCGTGGCCAGTTCGCGCACGCGGCGGCCGCCGGTGTCGTAGAGCGCGAGGCTCGCGCGGCCCGCGACGGCGAGGCCGAAGCGCAGCGTGGTGGCGCCGCCCGCTCGCACGGGGTTGGCCGAGCCGAGGGCGAAGAACGCGCGGGCGGTGGCGCCGGCCTCGACGGCCGTGGTTCCGGAAGGCAACAGCGTGGAGACCGGCGACTCGTTGCCGTGCACGTCCACGGCGGTGAGCTTGTACCAGTAGGGCGCGCCGGCGGCGTCCACGTGGCCGGTGTCGGCGAGCGCGGCGACGAGGTTGCCCTCGGAGGGCGTGAACGAGGCGGACGAGCCGCGGTAGAGGCGGTAGCCGGCGAGGTCGGGCTCGACATTGGGGTTCCAGGTCAGCACGGAGGCGCCGCCCGAGTAGGTGCCGGCGAACGGCGCGGGCGCGGCGGGCGCGAGGTTGTCGAGCGAGTGTCCGACCTTCACGTTCGAGAACCAGTAGCGCGAGCCGCTCGAGTTGCGGGCCTGCACCATGAACTGCGTGCTCGCGGGCACGCCCGCGACCGAGTCCGACGTGGTCGGCGCGACGTAGCTGTAGGCGTCGGCCTGGAACGCGGGCGCCTGCCCCACGTACTCCCAGTACGTGACGCCGAGCGCGGATGGCTGCGCGAGCAGCACGCGTTCGCCCGCGGCGGGCTCGGCCGGCTCGCTCACGAGCCGGGCCGCGCCGGCGCGCTGGAGGCTCGCGGCGAGCGAGGCCGGCACCTGGCGCAGCACGTAGTAGGACGTGACCTGAAGGTAGGGGTCGAACTCCACGTAGCCGGGCAGCCAGTCGAGCCGCACCTTGCCGCCCTGGTCGCCGGGCACGTCCGAGACGTCCACGATCTTCGGCTCGCCGCCGCCCAGGTAGCCCCAGCGGTCCACGCGCTGCGCGTAGATGGACGGGTCGCCGGCGCCCTGGCGCTCGTCCTCGAACGCGACCAGCAGGCTGTTGTCGAGGCCCACCGTGACCGCCCCGTTGGTCTGCGTGTTGGCGCTGCCCGCGATCAGCACGCCGCCGCTGCCCCACTGCGCCGAGCCGCCGCTCGAGAGGCGCTGGCCGTACAGGTCGGTGCCGCTCACGCGCGCCTCCGCCCACACCACGAAGAGCCCGCCGAGCCCGTCGCTGGTGATGCGCATGGCCGTGGGCGTGCCGAGGATGCCCGAGGCCACGTCCGCGCCGTTCGCGGTCCAGAGCATCTGCCCGTTCGGCGCCACCCGCTGGGCGTAGATGCTGCGGGGCGCCGCCCGGTCGTCGAGCCAGGCGATGATGGCGCCGCCGGCGCCGTCGGAGGCGATCTCGGGGTCGAACTGGTTCAGCGACGCGGTGCTGACCGCCGTGCCGGACGCCCCGTACTGCGGGTCGCCGTCGGAGCTCATGCGCTGGACGTAGATGTCGTAATCCGCCCCGCGCACGTCCTCCCACGCGACCCAGCCGTCGAACGTGCCGGACCCGGTGACGCACGGGTCGTACTGCTGGCCGGTGGCGATGCACACCGCGCTCGTGCCGAACGTCGACCAGTACTTCGTGCCCGACGAGTAGACGAGGTCGCCATAGACGTCGTTGTTGCCGGTGCGGGCGTCCCGCCAGACGAGATAGAGCCCGTCGAGCGCCGGTGTGCCCGAGAGTTCGAACGCGTCGCTCGGGTCGGTGGAGAGGGCGTTTCCGGCCAGCGAGGAGACCACCCCGCTGTAGTTCACCCGCCCGAAGTAGACGTCGCTGTTGGCCGAGCCGTTGCGATCGTCGAGCCAGCCGACGATGAGGCCGAAGTACCCCTTTCCGACGAACGGGGTCTGCTGCGCGCCGCTCGCGTTCGTCACCTGCACGCCGTTGGCGGTCCAGCGCGCGAGGCCCTCGGGGCCCACGTACTGGACGTAGATGTCGTCGCCGGTGGTGGCCGAGTTGCGGCTGTCGCGCCACACGACGAAGACGCCGCCCGAGTCGCTGGGACAGAGCTGCGGCTGGTCCTGGTTGTAGGAGTCCGAGGTGACGTAACGGAGCACGTCGCTGGTGCCGTCGCCGGTGATGCGCCGCAGCTGGATTTCGGTGTCGCCGCTCGACGGCACGTCCACGTAGGCGACCCACATGCCGCCGCGCCCGTCGGAGCAGGCGACGGGCGACGTGTAGCTGCCGGCGCCGGCGGTGGCCACGGAGACGTTGCCGACCGGGGACGTATAGCTGCGCCAGTCCGCTGCGGAGGCGACGGCCGGGGCCAGGAGGAGGGCGGCCGCGAGCGCGGGGAGGGCGACACGGGAAAGCGCGGTGCGGGACATGGAAGAGCTCCGGGTTGGAGCGACGCAGGGAGCGTCGCCGGGCCACTGCCGCCCGGCGCGGGGGAAGCGCGCGAGAGACGGGTGTGTGTCCGGCTAGTCGCGGCGGCCGGGGCTCCCGTCACAGGGTTTCTTGGCCCGGGCCCCCGTCCGACCGCCCCGCCGCGCGCCACCGGGCGCCGCCGGACGCGCCGCGCGCCGCGCGAGCGCGACGCCCCGGCCCGCCGCCCGCAAACGCTGCGGGCGGGGCCGTTGCCGGCCCCGCCCGAGGTCACTGCGACGACTCGATGTCCCGGTCTAGCTGCAGCCCTGCGAGTTGCCGCAGTTCACGCACTTGTAGCACGTGCCGTTGCGGATGGTGATGTGCCCGCAGTTGTCGCAGGCGGGGGCGTCGCCCTTGAACTTGCGGGTGGCTTCCTGCATCACCGCGCCCGTGATGTCGCCCGAATGGTCCACGGGGCGCGCGGCGCGCGGCGGGGTCGCCGCCGTGGCGACCGGGCGGCCGCCGCGGTGCTCGCGGCCCACCGGCACGTCGGTGGCGTGCAGGCGCGGCTGCAGCACCTCGCCGCTCGGCGCGGTCTCGATGACGTGCGCGAGGTCGGTGCGGTTCAGGTACTCGAAGCCGAGCACCCGGAACACGTAGTCGATCACGCTGGTCGAGACCTTGATGTTGTCGTGGCCCTCGACGCGCCCGTGCGGCTCGAAGCGCGTGAAGCAGAACTGGTCCACCAGGTCCTCGAGCGGCACGCCGTACTGCAGGCCCATGGACACCGAGATCGCGAAGCAGTTCATCATGCTGCGGAACGCGGCGCCCTCCTTGTGCATGTCGATGAAGATCTCGCCGATCGTGCCGTCCTCGTACTCGCCGGTGCGCAGGAACACCTTGTGGCCGGCGATGCGCGCTTCCTGCGTGAAGCCGTGGCGGCGCTTCGGCAGGCGGCGGCGGTGCAGCTTGGGCGGCCCCTCGTCGGCGGCCGGCTTGGCGGCGTCCGCGGCGGGCTCGTCGGTCTTCTTCTTCGAGGTGCTGAGCGGCTGGCTCATCTTGCAGCCGTCGCGGTAGAGCGCCACGGCCTTGATGCCGAGCTTCCACGACTGCAGGTAGATGTCGCGGACCTCCTCGACCGTCGCGTCGTTCGGCAGGTTCACCGTCTTGCTGATGGCGCCCGAGATGAACGGCTGCGCCGCGCTCATCATGCGCACGTGGCCCATCGGCTGGATGTAGCGCGTGCCGTGCGGGCCGCAGCGGTTGGCGCAGTCGAACACCGCGAGGTGCTCGGACTTGAGGCCCGGCGCGCCCTCGACGGTCTGCGCGCCGCAGACGTGCATGTTGGCTTCGTCGATCTGGCCGTCGGTGAAGCCGAGGAACGGCAGCACGTTGAATCCGGGCTTCTCGCGCTCGGCCATGGCGACGCCGAGGCGCGTGAGCGTCTCGTCGGAGATGATGCCGCGGCCGAACGCCTGGCGGATGTCGAGCACGTTGGGCAGCACGGCCTCGATGGCCGCGACCTGCGCGTCGCTGAAGCCCTTGTTGAGCAGGCTCGACGGGTTGATGTGCGGCGCGCCGTTGAGCGAGCCGTAGCCCACCGCGTAGCGGACGATGCGCTCGATCTCCTTTTCGTCGTAGCCGAGGCGCTCGAGGGCGAGCGGCACCGACTGGTTGACGATCTTGAAGTAGCCGCCGCC
>CAZUEM010000143.1:0-8682 GCA_964619155.1 uncultured bacterium | reverse complement strand
GTCGGCCGCGCCGTCCTCACGCGCCGCCGCCGCGTCGGCCACGGCCAGCGCGCGCGCGGCGAGCTGGTGGACGAGCGCCATGCTCGGCTGCACGCGCTGCGCGTCGCGCAGCCACGCGAGCAGCGCGGCCCGCAGCGCGGGCGCGGACGGGGAGCGGTCGGCCGCGGCCCAGCGCTCGAGCGCGTCGAGGAGGCCGGCCGCGACCGACGTGGATCCCGCGATCCGGTCGTCCGCGAATCCCATCCCGCTCACTTGCCGAACAGCGACTTGAGCCAGTGCAGCGTCGTCTGCCGGCCCAGTTCGCCGAAGGCCTCCGTCAGCGGGATCTCCTTCGGGCAGGCCTCCACGCAGTTCTGCGCGTTGCCGCAGTCCACGAGGCCGCCGCGGCCCATGATGGCGTCGAGGCGCTCGCGGGCGTTCATGCGGCCCGTCGGGTGCGCGTTGAAGAGCCGCACCTGCGCGATGGGGGCGGGGCCGATGAACTCCGAGCGGCCGTTGTACTGCGGGCAGACCTCCATGCAGCAGCCGCACGTCATGCAGCGCGAGAAGGCGTAGTTGATCTCCGCCTCGACCGCGGACTGCTTGGGGCCCGGCCCGAGGTCGTAGGTCCCGTCGATCGGGATCCACGCCTGGACCTGCTTGAGCGCCTCGAACATCGGCCTGCGCTCCACCTGCAGGTCGCGCACGACCGGGAACTTCGTCAGGGGCTCGAGCGTGATCGGACCCTCGGGCAGGTTGTCCACGAGCGCCGTGCACGACTGCCGCGGCCTGCCGTTCACCAGCATGGTGCAGGCGCCGCACACCTCCTCGAGGCACGACGACTCCCAGTGCACGGGCGTCGTCTTCTGGCCCTGCTTCGTGACCGGGTTCTTGCGGATCTCCATGAGGCACGAGATCACGTTCATGTTCGGCTGCCAGGGGATCGCGAACTCCTCCCAGCGCGACGCGCCGGTGGGCGAGTCCTGCCGGCGGATCCTGAGGTCAATCGTCTGGCGGGGCATCTCGCTCACCTCCTAGTCGTACTTCCGCTCGACGGGCGGGCAGAGCGACACGTCCACCGGGTCGTAGCGGAACTTCGGGCCGTCGGGGGAGAAGTCGGCGACGGTGGTCTTCATCCAGTTCGCGTCGTCGCGCTTCGGGAACTCCGGCTTGTAGTGGGCGCCGCGGCTCTCGTCGCGGGCCAGCGCGCCGAGCGTCACGACGCGCGCCAGGTGCAGCATGTTCCAGAGCTGGTTCATGAACGCGAGCGGGGCGTTCGCCCACTGGCCGTTGTCGAGCACGCTCGCGCGCTGCCAGCGGTCCATGAGCTCGAGGATCTTCGCGTCCGTCTCGCGCAGCTTCGCGTTCTCGCGCACGATCGTGACGTTCTCGAGCATCACCCGGCCGAGTTCCTCGTGCAGCCGGTACGGGTTCTCCGGGCCCTCGCGGCGGCCCAGCTCGGCGAACCGCGCGGTCCACTTCGCCTCGGCCGTGTCGAAGAGCGACGAGGGCGCCTCGGCGCCGGCCTTCGCCTCGCCGCGCGCGTACGCGACCGCGGCGGGCCCGCCGATCTGGCCGGCGTACACGCACGAGAGCAGCGAGTTCGCGCCGAGCCGGTTCGCGCCGTGGTACTGGTACTCGACCTCGCCGATCGCGTAGAGCCCGGGCACGTTCGACATGTGGTTCCTCGGGCTGCCGAGGTCGAGGAAGCCGTCGGACGTCGGCGCGTAGTCCACCCACAGGCCGCCCATCGAGTAGTGCACGGCGGGGAAGATCTTCATCGGCACGTCGCACGGGTCCTCGCCCGTGAACTTCTCGTAGATCTCGAGGATGCCCTCGAGCTTGCGCATCAGCGTCTCGCGCGGGATGTGCGTGAGGTCGAGGTAGACGCACATCTTGCCGTCCACGCCGAGGCCCTTGTTCACGCACACGTCGTGGATCTCGCGGCTCGCCACGTCGCGCGGCACCAGGTTGCCGTACTTGGGGTACTTCTCCTCGAGGAAGTACCAGCGCTCGGCCTCGGGGATCTGCTTCGGCGCGCGCGCGTCGCCCTTCGTGCGCGGCACCCAGACGCGGCCGCCCTCGCCGCGCGCCGACTCGCTCATCAGGCGCAGTTTGTCGGCGCCGGGAATGGCCGTGGGGTGGATCTGGATGAACTCGCCGTTGCCGTAGTGCGCGCCCTCCATGTAGGCGGCGGCCGCGGCGGAGCCCGAGTTGATGAGGCTGTTCGTGGACTGGCCGAACATCAGGCCCGGCCCGCCGGTCGCGAGCATGACCGCGTCGGCGCGGAACGCCTTCGTCTTCATGGTGCGCAGGTCGAGCGCGACCATGCCGACGCAGCGGCCCGAATCGTCGCGCACCATGCCGACGAACTCCCAGCCCTCGTACTTGGTCACCAGGCCGGCCGCCTCGTGGCGCCGCACCTGCTCGTCGAGCGCGTAGAGGAGCTGCTGGCCCGTGGTGGCGCCGGCGAACGCCGTGCGGTTGTAGAGCGTGCCGCCGAAGCGGCGGAAGTCGAGGAGGCCCTCGGCCGTGCGGTTGAACGTCACGCCCATGCGGTCGAACAGGTAGATGATGCCGGGCGCGGCGTAGCACATGCCCTTGGCGGGCGGCTGGTTCGCGAGGAAGTCGCCGCCGCGGCACGTGTCGAAGAAGTGGATCTCGGGGCTGTCGTTCTCGCCCTTCACGTTCACGGCGCCGTTGATGCCGCCCTGCGCGCACACGGAGTGCGAGCGCTTCACGGGCACGATCGAGAACAGGTCGACGTGGACTCCGGCCTCGGCGATGCGGATCGCCGCCATGAGGCCCGCCAGTCCGCCGCCGACGACGGCGATGCGCGGCGCGGCCATCAGTGCTGCCCTCCCTCGTAGACCACGGAGTGCTCCGCGGCGTGCGGCTTGGTCAGCCAGTCGGGGTAGAGGCCCTGGCCGGTGAACGCCAGGAGCGAGTTGAGGGCGACGACCGCGAGCAGGACGAAGACGGCGAAGCCGAACCGGGCCGCCATGCGCTGCGCGTTGCGCCCGGTGGCGAGGCCCCAGTGGATCGCGAAGCCGAACAGGCCGTTGCCGAAGTGCCAGCAGGCCGAGACGATGCCGACGACCATGAACCAGAACATCGCCGGCGAGGCGAGCTGCTCGCGCATGTACTGGTAGGCGCTCGGCGAGTTCAGGTAGTTCGAGTCGAAGCGCGTCTGGAACGTGTGGAAGAGGATGTAGAAGATCAGCACGACGCCGCTCACGCGCTGCAACGTGTACATCCAGTTCGTCGCGTAGCCGTGGCGGCCGAGATTCGCCTGGGAGGTCGTGGCGATGAAGATGCCCAGGACCATGTGGAAGAGGATGGGCAGCCAGATGCCGAGGGCCTCGACGAGGCCGACGTAGGGGATCCGGGCCAGTTCGGCGGCGGCCTGGTCGAACGCCGCCGCGCCCTGCAGGGCCTTGGAGTTGGTGAAGAAGTGCTCGAGGAGGAAGACGCCGATCGGGAACACCCCGGTCAGCGAGTGCAACCGTTTCAGGGTGAAGTAGGTGCGGTCGGAGACCTTCATGGCCATGCCTTTCGCTGGGGGCCTGCGGGTCGCCTCGAAGCGGCCCAACGGGGCACGATAGAACAGGTCCCCCGGGGGGGCCAAATCCGACTCGGCCGCAATCACTTCGCCCGATTCGGGCCTTCCGGGCGCCGGGCCGGGCATGCTAACTTGGCGCGCCATCCGGCAGAGGCGGGGACCCTGGGAACGGTCCCTCCCCGGCGCGCCCGTTCGCGCCGCCCGCGCGTCCGGTGGTTCGACTCCACCGCGGCTCGACTGCCCCCGGCTCCCACGGAGCGCCCGAATCGCATGACCACGAGCCTGACCGAGATCATCGAGCACCAGCTGCTCCCGAAGGTCTCCAAGCCGAACCGTTACCTCGGCAACGCCCTGCAGGACCCGCCGAAGCCGCTGGCCTCGGTCGAGGTCAGCCTGCTGCTTGCGTTCCCGGACGCGTACGAGATCGGGCTCTCCAACCTCGGCATCCGCATCCTCCACCACATCGTGAACGGCCGCGCCGACGCCGCGGCCGAGATGACGTTCGCGCCCTGGCCGGACGCCGAGGCCGGGATGCGGTCGATGGGCATCCCGCTGTTCTCGAACGACAGCCGCACGCCGGCGGGCGAGTTCGACGTGATCGGCTTCTCGCTGCAGTACGAGCTGCAGTACACGAACGTGCTCATGATGCTCGAGCTGGCGGGCCTGCCGCTGCGCTCGCTGGAGCGCGACGCGCGCCATCCGCTCGTGATCGCGGGCGGCGCGCAGGCGTTCAGCCCCGAGCCGATGGCCGAGTTCGTGGACGCGTTCGTGATCGGCGACGGCGAGGAGGTCGTGCACGCCGTGCTCGACGCCGTGAAGCTCGCGAAGCGCGAGCGCTGGCCGCGGCGCGCGCTGCTGCGCCGCCTCGCGCACGTGCCGGGCGTCTACGTGCCGTCGGGCTACACGACCGAGGCGAGCCCGGAGGGCTGGCTCGTGCCGCGCGCGCTGCCGGGATTCCCGGACCGCGTCTGGTCGGTGTACACGCGCGAGCTCAAGGCCGAATACTACCCGCCGATGCCGCTGCTGCCGGTCGGCGAGATCACGCACGACCGGCTGTCCGTCGAGGTCATGCGCGGCTGCACGCGCGGCTGCCGCTTCTGCCAGGCGGGCATGATCAACCGCCCGGTG
Source organism: uncultured bacterium (assembly GCA_964619155.1). Taxonomy (GTDB): domain Bacteria; phylum Eisenbacteria; class RBG-16-71-46; order RBG-16-71-46; family RBG-16-71-46; genus CAIXRL01. The sequence goes on along the minus strand of CAZUEM010000143.1, from coordinate 4,013 downwards.
CGCGAGAAGCCGGCGCAGCAGGTGGTCGAGGAGGTGCTGCGCGGCCTGCAGGGCACCGGCCTCGAGGAGGTTTCGCTCATCTCGCTGTCCACGACCGACCACACCCAGATCGTGGAGCAGGTGAACGCGCTCGCCGACCTGCTGTGCCCGACGCGCGTGCAGCTGTCGCTGCCCTCGACGCGGCCCGACAACGTGCCCGCCGACGTCGCCGCCCGCATCGCGGCGCAGAAGAAGGGCAGCATCACGCTCGCGCCCGAGGCCGGCAGCCAGCGCATGCGCGACGTGATCAACAAGAACCACTCCGAGGAGGAGCTGCTCGCCTCGGTGCGCACGGCGGCCCGCGAGGGCTACACGGGCGCCAAGCTCTACTTCATGTGCGGCCTGCCGACCGAGACCGACGACGACCTGCGCGCGATCCTCGAGCTGGGCCACCGCGCCTGGCAGGCGGCGCGCGACGCGGGCAACCGCGGTTTCCGCATCACGGTCAGCGTCTCGCCGCACGTTCCGAAGCCGCACACGCCGTTCGCGTGGGCGGAGCAGGTGGACACGGCGGAGCTCAAGCGCCGTCTCGGCGTGCTGCGCGAGGCGGTCAAGGGCAAGCCGATCTCCCTGAAGTACCGCGACGCCGAGACCAGCCTGCTCGAGGGGGTGTTCACGCGCGGCGACCGGCGCCTCGGCGCCGTCGTCGAGGACGCGTACCGGCGCGGCTGCCGGTTCGACGCCTGGTCGGAGCACCTGCGCTTCGGCACCTGGCTCGCGGTGTTCGCCGACCACGGCATGGATCCGGAGCGCTGGCTGATGGAGCGCTCGACGGATCTCGACCAGCCGTGGGACATGGTGCAGTCCCCGGTGACGCGCAAGTTCCTGGTCCGCGAGAAGGTCCGCGCGGACCGCGCCGGGGTGACCGACGACTGCCGGCTCGAGGACGTCTGCTTCTCGTGCGGCGTCGTGGAATGTCCGCAGCGCCCGTGGGCCCGCGAGGCCCACCCGCCGCTGGACCTCGAGGCGGCGCTCGCGTCGCTGCCCGCGCCGGCCTTCGGCCGTCGCGGCCGCCGCGCGCCCGCCACCGCGGGAGGCGTGGCCACCGCCACGCGCTTCCGCATCCGGTTCGAGAAGGGCGCCGCGATGCGCTTCCTCTCGCACCTGGACCTCATGCGCACCTGGGAGCGGGCACTGCGCCGCTCCGGGCTGCCGCTCGCTTTCACCCAGGGGCATCATCCGCACCTGAAGATGTCGTTCGGGCCGCCGCTGCCGCTGGGCTATCGTTCGCGGGCCGAAGTGTTCGACCTGGAGTTCAGCCGCCCGCCGGGCGTCGACCTCGCCGAGAGGCTGGGCGCCGTGCTGCCGGACGGGCTCCGGGTCCGGGACTTCCGGCCCATTCTCTTCAAGACCCCCTCGCTGATGAGCCAGCTGGAAGGCGCGAGCTATCGCGTCCGGTTCCCGGGCCCGTTCGTGGAGCAGACCGGTTTCTCGCCGGCGCAACTCCTCGGCGCGCTGCGGGCGCGGACGTCCGATCTGCTGGCGCGCGACAGCCTGCTGGTCCGGCGCGTCAGCGAGGACAAGGTACGCGAGTTCGACGCCCGGCCTTCGCTGGCGGCGCTGCGGGCGAGCGACGACGAAGCCCCGGCCGTGCTGGACCTGCACCTGCGGTTCACGGTGCGCGCCCAGGCCCGCCCGGACGACGTCGTCGGCCTGCTGTTCCCGGATCTCGACCCCCGCACCGTGGACGTGGAGCGCACGGAGATGTGGGTGGAGCGCGGGGACCATCGGATCGATCCGATGCAGCTGCTGTCGTCGCCGTAGCCGGACGTCCGCGTCCCACGGAAGGACGCCCCGTGAAGCAGCGGATCATCATCAACGCCGACGCGTACGAGACGCGCGTCGCCATCCTCGAACACGACGAGCTGGCCGAGCTGTTCGTCGAGCGCGCCGAGCAGCGCCGCAACGTCGGCGACATCTACAAGGGCCGCATCAACGCGGTCCTGCCGGGCATGCAGTCCGCGTTCGTGGACCTCGGCCTGCCGAAGACCGGGTTCCTGCACGCCTCCGACCTGGCCGAGTCGCTGAGCGGGCTCGAGGACCTCTCGGACGCCGACGACACCACCGGCGACCGCGCCAAGCGCCGCCGCGCGCCGATCCCGAAGATCGAGGACCACCTCAAGAAGGGCCAGGAAGTGCTGGTCCAGATCACCAAGGAGTCCATCGGCACCAAGGGCCCGCGCGTCACCCAGCAGATCAGCCTGCCCGGGCGCTTCTGCGTGCTCATGCCGGGCGTGGACCACGTCGGCGTCTCGCGCCGCATCGAGGAGCGCTCCGAGCGGCAGCGCATCAAGGCCATCATCCACGACCTCAAGCCGTCCAACGTCGGGCTCATCGCCCGCACCGCCGGCGAGGGCAAGGGCGACGCCGAGTACGCGGCCGACATCAAGCACCTCACGCGGCTCTGGCAGAGGATCGAGAAGAAGTCCCAGGGCTCGCGCGCCCCGGCGCTCGTGCACCGCGAGCTCGAGATGACCGCCAGCCTCATCCGCGACCTGTTCACCGAGGACGTCGAGGAGGTGTTCATCGACGACAAGGGCTCGTTCGCCGAGATCGAGCGCTACCTCAAGGCCGTCTCGCCCGAACTGGCCGACCGGGTCCGGCACTACCGGGGCAAGGACCCGATCTTCGACGCCTTCGGCATCGAGTCGCAGATCGAGAAGACGTTCGAGCGCAAGGTGTGGCTCAAGAAGGGCGGCTACATCTGCATCGACCACGCCGAGGCGCTGGTCGCCGTGGACGTCAACACCGGGCGCTTCACCGGCAAGAAGAACCAGGAGGAGACGATCTTCCGCACGAACATGGAGGCCGCGGTCGAGGTGCCGCGCCAGCTCCGGCTGCGCGACATCGGCGGCATCATCGTCGTGGACTTCATCGACATGGAGAACGACTCGAACAAGCGCGCCGTGCTCGACACCCTGCGCACCGAACTGCGCAAGGACCGGGCGCGCACGAAGGCGTTCGCGGTGAGCGAGCTGGGCCTGATCGAGATGACCCGGCAGCGCGAGCGCTCGAGCCTGCTGCACTACTACACCGAGGACTGCCCGACCTGCGGCGGCCTCGGCAAGGTGCCGAGCAGCGAGACCATGCTGGTCAAGCTGGAACGCGCCATGCGCCGCGTGATGGCGATGGGCGGCCACAAGCGCATCTCCGTCAAGGTCGCGCCGGACGTCGCGCTCTACTTCGTCGAGCAGGAGGCGCGGCGGTTCTCGGAGCTCGAGAAGCGCTTCAAGATCGCGATCGACCTCAAGGACGACCCGCAGCTCAAGCGCGGCGAGATGAAGATCTACAGCGAGAAGAAGCAGGAGCTGACCAAGCAGGTGGTCGGCGCGGTGCCGGGGACGTGAGCGAAGCGGGCGCGTCCGGCCGCCCTCCCGACGGGTCCCGCTGGCGGCCGCTCGACGCCGGCCAGCGTCGCGTGCTCGGCGTGCTGCTCGAGAAGGCCGCCACGACGCCCGCCGCGTACCCGCTTTCGCTCAACGCGATCGTCGCCGGCTGCAACCAGAAGAACAACCGCGAGCCGCTCACGCAGTACGACGACGACGACGTCCTCCGCGCCCTGACGGGGCTGCAGGAGTTGAAGGTCGCGAGCGAGATCGACTGGATGGGCCGGGTGCCCAAGTACAAGCACCACGCCTTCGAGTGGCTCGGGGTGAACCGCGTCGAGATGGCGGTGATGACCGAACTGCTCCTGCGCGGCGACCAGCAACTGGGCGAGCTGCGCGCCCGCGCCGCGCGCATGGCCCCGATCGACGATCTCGCCGGGCTCCGGACGGTCGTCGACGGCCTGCGGGCGAAGGGCCTCGTGATCGAGCTCACCCCGCCGGGCCGCGGGCAGGTCGTGAGCCATGCGCTCTACCTGCCGCGCGAGCGCGCCGAGCTCGAGGCGCGGTACGGCGGCGGCGCGGGAGCGCGCGCCGAGGCGCCCTCGCCGCCTGGCGCGGACGGGCCGCCGGGCGCCGCGTCCGGGCCCG
>CAZUEM010000142.1:0-8718 GCA_964619155.1 uncultured bacterium | reverse complement strand
GTCGGTTCAGGTGCGGGGCGATGGACCCGGCCCGGAGTCTAGGCCGTTTCGGGCGTCCCGGCACTTGGTCCGAAAGGACCGCCCTCGCGGCGCAGCGCGTGGAGCACCTGGTCCAGCGCCTGCAGGAACCGCGAGCGGTCACGCGGGTCGAAGGGCGGCGGCCCGCTCGTCGTTTCGAGCCCCGCGCCGCGCAGGTCGGCGAGCAGGTTCCGCGTGGCGAGCGCCTCGCCCACGTTCTCCTCGGTGAACGGCCGGCCCGTGGTGCCGAGCACGCGCGCTCCGTTCGCCACGCAGCGCGCAGCGAGCGGGATGTCGGCCGTGACCACCACGTCGCCCGGCCCCGCGTGCGCAGCGATCCAGTCGTCCGCCGCGTCGAACCCCTGCCCGACCACCTCGAGCACGATGTCCTGCCCCGGCGGCACGCGCATCCACGAACCCGCCACCAGCGTCACGCCCACGCCGTGGCGCTTCGCCACGCGATGGACCTCCTCCTTCACGGGACAGGCATCGGCGTCGACGTAGATGCGCATGGCGGGGAAGCTACCGCAGGACGGGGCGAGGCGTGCGGCAATGGGATTGGAAATGTTCTGCCTGCTTCGCTTTCCCCAACCGCGTGCGGGCCGCTGAGTCACTTGTGCTGCTTCCGATTGCGCTGGGCCGCGACGGCGCTTTCGGCAAGGGGCCGCGCAGGCGCGGCTGCGGTCTCGGCTACGGGCGCCAAGTGGAGCGTATCGGGCGCTCTGACCAACGGTGCCAAGACAGAGGGGATCCCTGCGCGTCGTCCACAAGCAAGCCGTCCTCTGCCAGTTCAAGCACCACGGTGGAATCCCCGGGCGCCGGATCCCAGAAGTTCGCTGTCGCCGCGCTCCTGGTCTGTCCATCCTCAAACCGACAGTTGATGACGAAGTTCGACTCATCGAGTCGATGAAGTCGGAGCAGGACCGACGACCCGGGGGATAGCGGGCCGATGTGTCGCTCTTGATCCCACCAGAACTCCGACTCGACTAGCAGCGTGCAGGCTTCGACGGCAACCTTGTCGCGGTTTCGAACGATTACGCTCGACTTCGGAAGCGTGACAGCGCGCAACACGAACAGCAGGATCAGCACAGAACTGAGCACTGCAATCACGCCGAGAACCGTGATCAAGACTATGGGCCATCGGACTGTGGTCACGCTCCACCTCCCGACACGACTTCCAAGATCACCCTCACTGCCTGCCGCTTCACCGCTTCGTCCCTGGAGACGGCAGCACTTGCGCCGGGGCGACTCGTCACCTTGCCGGCCCCCGGATCCAGAGCGTGTCGGACGGCTCGCTCTCGATGCCCGCCCGGTCAAGGCACGTGATCACGATGCCCGCATGCAGCGAGTCGCGATGGTCACCCATCTCCGGAGACCAGTCCCTCCATCGCACGTGCAGCGTGGACCAACCTGGCGGGTCTGCTTCGGAAGCGGTGACCTTGCGGCGGTACTGCGCCCCCGGCACCGGAATCCCGACAAGGGCAGGCAGCGCTCCAGCCACGACCCGCGCCCGCCAGCCGAGTTGGTCGAGCGATGCATGGTCGTCGCTCGCCCGCACGAGCAGCTCGAGACGTCCGTCACTGGACGAGGAAGAACGTTCCGCCAGCAACATCAGCGTGTCGGACTTGCCCTCGCGCGGAACACTTGCGTAGAAGAGCCGGTCTCCCTTCGCCCGGTGGATTGCGACCAGCTGCACCTTGGGGCGCGACGGAGGAACGCTGTCCTGCTCGCGCGACATGTCCGGCAGCCAGCGTATGCGGGAAGTGGCATGCGCGTCCGGCGCCCCTGCGATCGCAAGGACGAGCAGCATCACGGAGACGCGGTGTTTCGCCTTCACGGAACCGCCTACTTGGCCACGGTTAGTGCGTACTCAACTTCGTAAGGCGCCAGGCTAGTACACGAGGCCCAGCGTCACATTCGTGGAGTAGGCCGTGGGAATCGTCCCGTCCCGCAACAGGCCGTGAGTCCAGATGGCGAGCTGAATCCCCAGCGGTCCGGGGCCGCCGGATGATCGCACTCCGGCGCCCAATCCGAATGCGATCCCTGTGCGATCCCTCAGTGGCACGAAGCCGTTGTTCGGGGAGTTGGTCGGTCCCCGAGCACCCGAGATCGTCGAGTGGCCGACGCCGATTCCAGTGGCCAGGAATGGCCCCCTCATCGAACGCCACGGCACGAGCTCGATACCGGCGAGCACTGTCGTAAGCGTCTGATGGCCCGCTTGCGCGTTCTCCGGGGCCTGCGCGCCAGGAAACTCGTCCCCCACCGTCGCTCTGAACTGAAGGCTCGCCACCGCGGGCCCTCTCAGTCGAGCAGTTGCGCCCAGCCCGACTGTCGCCGTTACAGCGGTACCGACGACGTGAGGTTCGGTCCTTCCTCCGCCCATGCCGACGTCAACGTAGCCCATCACGTCACCGCCGGCGCTCACACTCACGCATGTCAGCACTCCGGCCAGCAAGGTCATGAGGCCTGCCACCGGAGCCCGCGATCCACCCGTGCCTCGCATCCCGTCTCCCATCCCCGGCCCCCAGGCAACTCTGGGCTGCGCGACCAACTCTCTCATCCAGCTTGCCGTGCTACTCCCTTGCTGCAGTTTCCGGACTCCCCGATGCGGAGGAGTGCTCTGTTGTCCTTCACGGAGAGACACCGCCTCAGCAGGCTATCCCGCTGGGTTGCTCGCGTCCACGCTGCCGAGATGTGACTTCGCGGGCCTCGGCCCAACTTCCCCTATGGCGTGTCTGGCAACTCCGGGAATCCCCGCTCCGCCCTTGGCCCTAGTTCCTCCCGCTGCCCTCGCCCGCTCCCGGCGGCTTCGCGCCGCCGAAGCGCTTCAGGTGCTCCTGCAGCCGTCGCGCGCGGTCGAGGACGTTGTCCATCGCGAGCAGTTCGAGCCGCGCGGCGACGTCCACGCGCAGGCACTGCGCGATCGAGTTCACGACCTCGGTGAACGGCGCGTCGGGATTGGACAGCGGCGGCGCGAACCAGGCTTCGCTGCCGAGCGGCAGCAGCTTCTTCGCGGCCTCGACCAGCGCGGCGCGCTCCATCTGAGCGGGCGGGTCGGACTCGTCCAGGGGCGCTTCGTCGAGCACGGTCACGGCGCACGCCCTGTACGGGAACTCGCGCGCCACGCGCGTGAACCGCACGCGGCGCACGCCGCGCAGGCGCAGGTTGTAGCAGTCGTTCGGCAGCCACTCGACGTCCTCGAACTGGCCGAGGCAGCCGAGGTCGTGGAACTCCGGGCTGCCGTGGTAGTCGTCCTGCCAGCCGGGCTTCAGGGTCGCCATCGCCAGCCAGCGCTCGCCCGAGAGCGCGTCGCGCACCATGGTGCGGTAGCGCAGCTCGAACACGTGCAGCGGCAGCTCGACGCCGGGAAAGAGCACGACGTCGGGGAGCGGGAACACCGGAACGGGCAGCCGGGGCGGCTGGAACATGGCGCGCGCGTGGGGTGCGGCGCGTGGCGCCGGCGCTCGGGGGGCGCCGGCGCCGCGGGCTCAGTCCTCGCCGAGGAACGCGAGCACGTCGGCGACGTGCCCTTCGACCTTCACCTTCGGGTAGATCTGCGCGATCCGCCCGGTGCGGTCCACGATGAACGTGGTCCGCTCGATGCCCATGTACTTCTTGCCGTAGAGGTTCTTCTGCTTGTACACGCCGTACGCCTTGGACACGGACGCGTCCTCGTCGGCGAGCAGCTCGAACGGCAGCTTGAACTTCTCGCGGAACTTCACGTGCGATTCCACGGGGTCGTTCGAGACGCCGAGGATCACCGCCCCGGCCTTCTCGAACTCGGCGGTCAGGTCGCGGAACCCGCAGGCCTCCTTCGTGCAGCCCGGCGTGTCGTCCTTCGGGTAGAAGTACAGCACGACGCTCATCTTGTTCTTGAACGACTTCAGCGAAACCATCTCGCCCGTGGACGAGGGCAGCGTGAAGTCGGGTGCGGGCTTGCCGATCACCGGCAGAAGGCTGGCCATGGCCATGCGACCTCCGAAACGCGCCCGGGCCCCTCGCGGAGCCCGGGCAGGAGCGGCGCCGCCGCTCCGGACGTGAGTGATTACTTCGCGACCGACTGCATGGCGAGCGCTCGCTCGAGGTTCTGCTCGACGACGCCCCAGTCGAGGTTGTTGAAGAAGGCTTCGATGTACTTGGCGCGCAGCCGGCCGTAGTCGAGCCAGTAGGCGTGCTCGTACACGTCCATCGCCAGGATGGGCGTGGCGTTCCAGAGCGGGAACGTGTTCTGCGCGTCGCCGACGACGGTGGTGAGCGTGTTCAGGTCGTGGTCGTAGGCGAGCCACACCCAGCCGCGCGCGGCCAGGCCCGAGGCCTTGAAGTCCGCGAGCCACGCGTCGTACGAGGGGAAGTCGCGGGCGATCAACTCGGCCGTCTTCGCGAGCGGCGCGCCGCCCTTGCCGCCGAGGTGGCCGAAGAAGATCTCGTGGTTCTTCACGCCGCCGATGGCGAACGAGAGGTCCACGCGCAGCGAGCGCAGGTCGCTGAAGATCTGGTTCGCCGTCGAACGGTCCACGGTGTCGAGCTTCTTCTGGATCTCGTTCGTCTTCGCGACGTAGCCCTTGTACAGCTCGTAGTGCTCTTCCTGCGTGCGCTGCGAGATGCCGTTCAGTTCGCGGATGGACGCGAACGTCTTCGGCGTCAGTTCCTTCCAGGCCATGACGAACCTCCGTTGCGAGCGGGAGAAACGGGGCTGCCCCGTGCGGTCGCGGTGGGAATGGCCGCGAGACTAGGGGGCGCTTCGCGAGGGTGTCAACACACCGCGCGTCACTCGGATGCGCGCGGCCCGGGGGCGGATTCCTGGCGTTTCCGCAGGCCCCGAGTGTCGGCGACGAGGCCGCGCGAGACCGAGTCGAGCAGCGCGGCGACGAGTGGGCCGCTCACCTCGCAGCTCGGGTCGTAGACGCGGCACGCGGCCAGCGTGAAGCCGCAGCCGCACGTGCAGCGGCGCGCGTTGGCGAAGCGCAGGAAGACCTCCGTGCGCTTCGGGTCCAGGCCGGAGAGGTCGGCGCTCGGGATCTCGTCCACCCACGCGTTCTTCTTCGTGCTGTCCACGCCGGCCAGGCGCTGCGCGCGCGCGAGCGAGTCCTCGGGGGCGTCCTCGTCCACGGCCGCCGGGTCGGGCAGGCCGTGCGGCGCCTCGGGCGGCCGCGCGGCGTCGCGCACCACGACCACCGCGGCCGCGGCGGCCGCGACGATCGCGAGCATCACGACCAGGCGCCGGAACCCGGAGGCCTGCGGGGGCTTCGGCGGCGGCGTGGGCAGCGGCGTTTCGCTCATGCCGGGCAATCTACCGCGCGCGGCGCGGCGCGGCGTCAGGCGCGGGTCAGGACGCGCGTGCCGGCGCGGCCGGCTCGCTTCCGGGGCGCGGTCGGGACGTCGTCCCCTCCCGCGCCAGTCCCGCCGCTGGCGGTTCCCGATTCGCCCGGGCTAACCTGCGCGGCCTGGCCCCCGAGGAGATCGCCATGAGCTGGACCCGCGGCATCGCGCCCGAAGGCGCGCCCCCCGAGCTTTCCGCCCTCTACGACCGCATCGCCTCGCGCGCCTCGTCGGGGCGCGTCTCGAACCTCTGGCAGGCTCTCGCCCTGCAGCCCGCGGCGCTCGAGAGCGCGTACGCCTCGTACCGCGCGCTCATGGACGACCCGGCGCCGCTCACCCCCGCGCAGGCCGAGATGATCGCCGTGGTGGTCTCGGCCACGAACGGCTGCGGCTACTGCGTCTCCCACCACGGGCCGAAGCTCGCGAAGCTCGCGGGCGACGAGGCGGCCCGCGCGGTGGCGCGCGACTATCGCGAGGCGAACATCGCCGCGCGCGACCGGGTGCTGCTCGACATGGCGGTCGCGGTCACCTGCGAGCCCGACGAGCGCGGCTCGGCCGACCTCGAGCGGCTGCGCGAGTACGGCTTCGGCGACGAGGCCATCGTGCGCGCGGTGGCGATCGCCGCCTGGTACTCGCACATCAATCGCGTGGTGCTCGCGCTCGGCGTCGAGCTGGAAGCCGGCCGCGAAAACTGGCCCTTCGGCGCCCAGCGCTGAGGGTTGTGGTGCGGAGAGTGTTGCCGGCGCCCCGATCCCGCTGTCCGGTCGTCGCTTGGAAGCGAACTGCTTGTCCCGCAACGAACTGGCGGCGGGACTGGGGGTTGGGCGCCGGCAGCAACAATCTCCGCCACACGACCTAGTGGCTATGCCCGTGGGCCCCGCCGGTGGCCGGGGCGGGCTGCTTCGCCTTCGCGGCCGCCTGCTCGCGCGCGGTCCAGGGAGGCACGACTCCGTTCACGCGCGCGTAGGCGATCGCCTGGCCGAGGTGCTCGTGCGAGTGGGAGGCGATGACCAGCATCAGCGCCGCCCGGCTCATCGTGTGCCCGTGCAGTTCGACGCTGCCCGCCGCCTCGCTCTCGGGCATCTCGGTGATCGCCTTCGTGGCGAACGCGTACGAGTCCTCGAGCAGCGTCACCACCTTCGCGGCCGGAAGCTGCGTCTTGCCGAGCCCCATGAGCTCGTCCATGGGCAGCGGGGGCTTCGCGCCGAGCTTCGCGCCGAGCATGAAGTTGCCCATGGCGACGTGCTGGTAGACCTCGCCGACCGAGCGCACGCCCTTGCCCGGACGCCAGCCCCACTTGTTCGCCGGCATCGCGGCGGCCAACTCCACGATCTTGTCGCCGGCATCCATCATGTTGGCGACGATGTCGCTTCGCAGGCCGGGTGCGGCCGGCGGCTCACCGGCTCCAGCCGCCGCGACGGCCAGCATCAGTCCGCACGCGGCGGCGAACAGGGTCCGGATGGATCGAGTCATGTTGCCTCCTGTGTGAAGGTCGCCGGCCGGAGCCGGACGGGGGGCGGTCCTCGCCGAGGCGGCCGTCACTGCCAGCCGTCTTCGATCAGCGCGCGCGTCTCGGCCACCGCCGCGCGCCAGATCGCGTGCATCTCGTCGTCGGGCCGCTCGTAGAGCCCGGCGAAGTTGCCGTCGCCGAGCCGCTCGCGGATGGCCTTCGGGCCGAGGTGCTTCCACTGCTCGTAGGGCTGCGGCGGCTTCGCTTCCTTCGGCACGGTTACGCCCTCGAGGCGCGTCCACGGGAAGTTCTCCATCCACGAGGCGTGCGAGGCCACCGGGTCCGTGGCCGTCACTCTCGCCCACACGGCCGGCGCGTTCCACCAGTTGTGCCAGCGCACCTTCATCTCGGGGCGGGCGGCCAGCCATTCGGCGACGTAGCCCTGCGCGGGCGCGTTGCCGCCGTGGCCGTTCACGACCAGCACGCGGCGGAAGCCGTGCGCGGCGAGACCGTCCAGAAGGTCGCGGACGACCGCGCACAGCGTCTCGACCCGCAGCGACAGCGTGCCGGGGTAGGCCATGAAGCCGGGCGTGATGCCGTAGGCCACGACCGGGAAGACGGGCACGCCCGAGGACTCGGCCGCCTCGGCGGCCAGCCGCTCGGCGAGGATCGCGTCGGTGGCGAGGCTCAGGTAGGCGTGCTGCTCGACGCAGCCGACCGGCAGCACCGCGCGGTCGTCCTTCTCGAGGTACTTCGCGACCTGCATCCAGTTCATCGCCCGGACCTGCATCGTCACCTCCCGGCGCGCGCGGGCGCCGAGCGCGCCTCGCGGTAGATCCCGAGCAGCGCGCCCAGGTGCGCGCGCGGCTCGCTCATCTTTCGCACGCGGTCGCGGCCGGCCTCGCCCCAGCGCGGCGCGGCCGCGTCCTCGAGCGCGCGCTTCGCCGCCGCGCCGAACGCCGCCGCGTCGCCCGGCGGCGCGAGCAGGCCCGTCACCTCGTGCTCGACCAGTTCCGGCAGCGCGCCGATGCGCGCCGCGACCACGGGCCGCGCGTCGAGCAACGCCTCGGCCACGGTATAGCCGAAGTGCTCGACGAACAGGCTCGGCGCCACCACCACCGTCGCGCGCGCGCGCAGCCCGGCCAGCACGGCGTCGCTCAGGTGCCCGACGAGGCGCACGTTGGCGAGTTGCTGCTCGTGCAGCCACGCCGCGAGCGGGCCGTCGCCCGCGACGACGAGCGGCACCGGCGCGATGGCCGCCGCGATCGCCGGCAGCAGCCGCACGCCCTTCTCGGCCGAGAGCCGCCCGGCGAAGAACGCGTAGCGATCCGGCGTCCCGGGCGGCGGCGCGGCCGACTCGCGCGGCGGCTCGACGCCGTGCGAAAGCACGCGGAGCCGCGTGTCGTCCACGCCGAACGAGCGCGCCTTCTCGTACACGAAGCGCGACGGCGCGATCCAGCGCCGGACCGCGCGGTAGGCGTCGAGCGCGTCGTGCAGGTAGGCCTCGGCCATGCCCACGGCGCTCTTCGCGCGCGAGCCCTGCACGCACGCGGTCGCGAGCGCGTGCCAGTGCGCGCCGCCGCGGCAGCGCTCGCACACCGCGCCCTTCGCGTAGAGGATGCGGTTCGTGCACCAGGGCTTGAAGTCGTGGAGCGTCATCACGACCGGGACTCCCGCGCGCTCGAGCGGGCGCAGGATGCTCGGCGTCAGGTGGCGGCTCGGCGCGTGCAGGTGCGCGACGTCCGGCTTCCACTCCGCGACGAGCCGCGCCATCGCGGCGGCCGCCGGCCGCGACCACAGCGCGCGCGGCAGCAGCGGCAGTTGCGCGAGCGCCGAGCCGCCCTCGGTGAAGTCGGCGGGCGGCGCGAAGTGATCGGCCGTCGGGCTCGGCAGGTTGTCCGGGTGGCGCGTCGCGAAGTGCGCGACCGAGT
>CAZUEM010000141.1:0-8738 GCA_964619155.1 uncultured bacterium | reverse complement strand
GGCCCGCGGCCCGGCGGCTACGGCGGCGGCGGCGCGCCCGGTCCCGGCTTCGGCGGCCGTCCCGCCGGCGGCGGTCCTCCGGGCGGCGGCCCGCGCGGCACCGGCCGGCGCGACCGCAAGCGCAAGAAGCTCGTGGACGAGAAGCTCGCGGCCGAGAGCGTCCGCAAGACCCTCGCGAGCCTCGATTCCAGCCTCACCAAGCGCAAGCACCGCCGGCGCGACGAGGAAGGCGGCGACGCGTCCGCCGAGGAGACGAAGTCCATCAAGGCCGCGGAGTTCATCACGGTCGCCGAACTGGCGAACGCGATGGAGGTCCGCCCGCAGGAGGTCATCACCGCCTGCATGCGCATGGGCCTGATGGCCACGATCAACAAGCGGCTCGACAAGGACTCGATGATGGCCGTGGCCGACGAGTTCGGCTTCGAGATCGAGTTCATCTCCGAGTTCGCCGAGGAGCAGGTCGCGGCCGGGGCGGAGGAGACCGCGCCGGAGAAGCTCCTGCCGCGCTCGCCGATCGTGACCGTCATGGGCCACGTGGACCACGGCAAGACGTCGCTGCTCGATTACGTCCGCAAGGCGAACGTGATCGCGGGCGAGTCCGGCGGCATCACGCAGCACATCGGCGCCTACGAGGTGCGGATGCCCGACGGCCGGCGCATCACGTTCCTCGACACGCCCGGCCACGAGGCGTTCACGGCCATGCGCGCCCGCGGCGCCCAGGTCACGGACATCGTCGTGCTGGTCGTGGCGGCGGACGACCGCGTCATGCCGCAGACGATCGAGGCCATCGACCACGCCAAGGCCGCCGGCGTGCCGATCGTGGTCGCGATCAACAAGATCGACCTGCCCGCCGCCGACCCGCAGCGCATCAAGACCGAGCTGGCGGGCCACGGCGTCGTGATCGAGGAGTTCGGCGGCAAGTACGTGTGCGTCGAGATCTCGGCCAAGAAGGGCAACAACGTCGACAAGCTGCTCGAGATGATCCTGCTGTCCGCGGAGCTGCTCGAGCTCAAGGCCGACCCGTCGCGCCGCGCTCGCGGCGTGGTCATCGAGGCGCGCGTCGAGCAGGGGCGCGGCATCGTGGCCAGCGTGCTGGTGCAGTCCGGCACGCTGCGCGTGGGCGACGCGTTCGTGGCCGGCCAGAACTTCGGCCGAGTGCGGGCGATGTTCGACGAGCGCAAGCGCACGGTGAAGGAGGCGGGTCCGTCCACGCCGGTCGAAGTGCTCGGCTGGGACACCACGCCCGGCGCCGGCGACATGTTCGTGTCGCTCGAGGACGAGCGCGAGGCCCGCGAGATCGCCGGCAAGCGCTCGGCCCTGCACCGCGAGCAGGAGCACCGCGCGGCGAACCGCGTCGTGCTGTCGGAGTTCCACAAGCAGCTCGCGCAGGGCGGCCCCAACGAGCTGAACGTGCTCATCAAGGGCGACGTGGACGGTTCGGTCGAGGCGCTCAGCGAGTCGCTGCAGAAGCTCGGCACGACCGAGGTCGCGGTGCGCGTCATCCGCCAGGCCGTCGGCCAGATCACCGAGTCGGACGTGCTGCTCGCCGCGGCCTCCGGCGCGGTCATCATCGGCTTCCACGTCCGGCCGGACGCCAAGGGGCGCGAGCTGGCCGAGCGCGAGAAGGTCGAGATCCGCTTCTACGACATCATCTACAAGGCCGTCGAGGACGTGAAGCTGGCCCTCGAGGGCATGCTCAAGCCCGAGCTCAAGGAAGTCGTGCTGGGCGCCGCCGAGGTGCGCCAGGTCTTCAAGCTCTCCAAGGGCTCGGTCGTCGCCGGCTGCATGGTGGCGTCGGGCAAGGTGTCGCGGAACGAGCAGATCCGGATCGTGCGCGCCGGCGAGACGCTGTGGACCGGGCGCGTGGACATGCTCAAGCGGTTCAAGGACGACGTCCGCGAGGTGCTGCAGGGCTTCGAGTGCGGCATCACCCTGAACGGCTGGAACGACATCCAGGAGGGCGACCGGCTGGAGTCGTTCAAGGTCGAGGAGCTGGCGCGCACGCTGTCGTGACGGGAGGCGGGCCGCCCGCGCGGCCCGCCGCGCCGTCCGCGCGGCCGCGTCTCACATGGTCGTCGGGATCGTCCGCATCGAGCTGCACATTCCCGCCTCGCGCTCGCTGAAGGACAAGCGGCACGTCGTGCGGGGCCTGAAGGACCGCATCCGCGAGCGCACGTCCGCGGCGGTGGCCGAGGTGGACCACCTCGACCTGTGGCAGCGCGCCGCGCTCGGGGTGGCGGTGGTGGCGGGCGACGGCGCCCGCGCGCGCGAACAGGTCCAGGCCGTGCGCGGGCTGGTCGAACAGGCCTACGAGGCGCAGGTCACGGACTGGCAGGAGAGGTACGAGTGAGGATCCGTCCCGAGAAGGTCGCCCACCTGATGCGCCGCGAAGTCGCGGACATCCTCGAGAACCGGCTGCGCGACCCGCGGCTCGGCTCGACCGTGACCGTGACCGACGTCGAGGTCACGCAGGACCTGTCGTTCGCGCGCGTCTACGTGACCGTGCTCGGCGACGAGGCGGCGCGCGCGCAGGCGCTCGAGACGCTCGCGCGCGCGAGCGGCTTCGTGCGCCGCGAGATCGGCGGGCGGCTCGACCTGCGCGAGGTGCCCGAGATCCGCTTCGTGTACGACGACTCGCTCGACCGCGGGCACCGCGTCGAGGACCTGCTGCGCCGGATCGAGAAGGGCGAGCCGGCCCCGGACGAGGACGGGGGATGAGGCCGGGCCCCGCGGCGGCGACCGCCCCGGCGGGGGACGAGGTGGCCTGGGCGGGGCTGCTGCCCGTGGACAAGCCCGCCGGCGTGACCTCGCACGACGTCGTGGCGCGCGCCCGGCGCGTGCTGCGCGTGCGCTCGGCCGGCCACCTCGGCACGCTCGACCCCGGCGCGAGCGGCCTGCTCGTGCTCGCGATCGGCGCCGCGACGCGCTGCGCGGTCGTCTGGCAGCGCGGGACGAAGACCTACGAGGGCGTCGCGCGCTTCGGGATCGTCACCGACACGCAGGACACCTCGGGCCGCGTGCTCGAGACCCGGCCGGCGGACGTCACCGAGGCGGCCGTCCGCGAGGCCGCGGCGGCGCTGACCGGCGACCTCGAGCAGGTGCCGCCGATGGTCTCGGCGCTCAAGCACGGCGGGCGGCGGCTGTACGCGATCGCGCGCGAGGGCGGCACCGTCGAGCGCGCCCCGCGCCCGGTGCGGGTCGAGACGTGGGAGTGGCGCTCGTTCGAGCCGCCCGACGCGGCGTTCCGCGTGCGCTGCTCGGGCGGCACGTACGTGCGCACGCTCGTGCACGACCTCGGGGCGCGGCTCGGCTGCGGCGCCGCGCTCGCCGCGCTGCGGCGCACCCGCAGCGAGCCGTTCGGCATCGAGCAGGCCTGCCCGTGGGGCGAGCTCGCGTCCGCGCCCGACCCGTCCGCGCTGCTCGCGCGCCACGGCATCGCGCTCGACCGCGCGCTCGACGTGCTGCCCGCGGTGGCCCTCGACGACGCGGGAGCCGAGGCGCTCGGCCACGGCCGGCCGGCGAGCGTCTCGCCCGGCGGCGCCCCGGTCGGCGCGGGCGGGCGCTCGGTCGTGCTGCGCGACGCCGGCGGCCGCGCGCTCGCGCTCGGCGAACTGCGGCCCGGCGCGGGCGCGGGCGAGGTGCTGGCGGCGCCGCAGGTGGTCTTCCCGTGGGCGGTGCGCGGATGAGCGGCGCGGTCGCGGTCGGGGTGTTCGACGGGCTGCACCGCGGGCACGAGGCGCTCGTCGCGCGCGCGGTCGCGCGCGCCGCGGGGGGGCGCTGCGTCGCGGTCAGCTTCGACCCGCACCCCGACCTCGTGCTGGCGAAGGAGTTCCACGCCCGCCCGCCGCTCACGCCGATCCCGGAGAAGCAGGAGCGGCTCGCGGCGATGGGCGCCGAGCTGCACGTGCTGCCGTTCACGCGCGAGCTGGCGGCGCTCTCGCCGGAGGAGTTCGTGGACACGCACCTCGTCGGCCCCTTCCGGCCGTCGTGGCTCGTGGTCGGCGAGGACTTCGCGCTCGGCCGCGGGCGCGCCGGCAACGTCGAGCGGCTGCGCGCGATCGGGCGCGACCGCGGCTTCGAGGTCGAGTCGGTGCCGCTCCTCGGCGAGGACGGCGGGCCGATCACGAGCTCGCGCATCCGCGAACGGCTGGCCGCCGGGGATGTCCGGCAGGCGGCGCACCTGCTGGGGCGGCGCTACGCGCTCTCGGGCCTGGTCGTGCGGGGCGACGGGATCGGCCGCAAGCTCGGCTGGCCGACCGCCAACCTGCGGCTGCACGAGGAGAAGTGCCTGCCGTCGCTGGGGATCTACGCCGTCTGGGCGCGGCCCGACGGGAAGGGCGACTGGCTCCCGGCGGCGATGAGCGTGGGCGTGCGGCCGACCTTCGGCGGGCAGGCCGTGACGCTCGAGGTGCACCTCATCGACTGGGATGGGGACCTCTATGGCCGCGAGGTCGAGGTCCAGTTCGTGGACTGGCTGCGCGCCGAGCTCAAGTTCGACGGCCCGGACGAGCTCATCGCCGCCATTCGGGCCGACGTAAGTGATGCCCGGCAACGACTTGCGGTCTCACGCCCGCATGGCGCCGAGCGCGCGCCCGCGGCCCCCGGCCGCTGAAATCGTAGTGGCCGGGCCGCCGGCACGGTGCTACATTGCCCCGTCGCCCTGATCCCCTCGGGGCCACGAGCCTCACTCCGCTCCCTCCGTGGAGACCTGACACTCCCGGACGGGGCCACCAGCCCACCCCATTGGCAGGAGATCGCCACTGTGACGCTCACGAAGGAGCAGAAGCAGGGCATCATCGAAAAGTTCAAGACCCACGAAGGCGACTCGGGCTCCCCGGAAGTCCAGATCGCGCTCCTCACGGAGAAGATCAACTACCTCACGGAGCACTTCAAGGTCCACAAGCGCGACCACGCGTCGCGCCGCGGCCTGCTCCGCATGGTGGGCCAGCGCCGCAGGCTGCTGGACTACCTCAAGGCGACCAAGGTCGATCGCTACCGGAAGGTCGTCAAGGAACTCGGACTTCGTCGCTAGGAACGACCTGGCGGCACGGGAACGCGGCCCCGCAAGGGCCGCGTTTCTCCAGAGCGGGGAAGGACCCCGCTCGCCCCGGCGGACGTCGCAGATCCGCGCGGGTGTCACCGCTCCCGGGAAGGTCCCGGGGGCCTGCGAGAGACAGGAAGTGGAATGGCTGAGCACAAGGTCTCCGTCGATCTCGGAGGCAAGGAACTGACCATCACCACGGGCAAGTGGGCGAAGCTCGCCGGCGGCTCGGCGGTGGTGCAGCTGGGCGGCACGGTCGTGCTCGTCGCGTCGAGCGCGGCGAAGAGCGCCAAGCCCGGACTCGATTTCGTCCCGCTCACGTGCGACTACCGCGAGCGGACGTACGCCGCCGGCAAGATCCCCGGCGGGTTCTTCAAGCGGGAAGGCCGGCCGACGGAGAAGGAGACGCTCTCGTCGCGCCTCATGGACCGTCCGATCCGCCCGCTGATCGACAAGCAGTGGTTCTTCGAGACGCAGGTCATGGCGACCGTCGTCTCGTCCGACCAGGAGCACGACGCCGACGTCCTCGCCCTCGTCGGCGGCTCGACGTCGCTGGTGCTCTCCGACATCCCGTTCCCCGAGCCCGTCGCCGGCGTGCGCGTCGGCCGCGTGGAAGGCCAGTTCGTGGTGATGCCGACGTTCGCGCAGCTCGACGAGAGCGACATGGACATCATCGTGGCCGGCACCGCGAACGACATCATCATGGTCGAGGGCGGCAGCCGCGAGGTCACCGAGGCGGACATGATCGCCGCGCTCGACTTCGCGATGATCCACATCCGCACGCTCGTCGCGGCGCAGAACGAGCTGGTCCGGCTCGCGGGCAAGCCCAAGCGCCCGGTGGTCGAGAAGGTGGACGTGTCCGAGCTCGAGAACGAGCTGCGCGGCACGTACACCGACCGCCTGAAGGCGGCGATCCGCATCCCCGGCAAGGAACGCCGGCAGGAGGAGCTGGACATCATCACGGCCGAGGCCTCGAAGGCGCTGGCCGAGAAGTACGCCGAGAAGGCGGCCTTCATCGGGAAGATCCTCCACGCGATCGAGAGCGACTGCCTGCGCGGCATGATCCTCGACGAGGGCGTGCGGGCCGACGGCCGCAACCCCGACCAGATCCGCCCGATCTCGATCGAGGTCGGGCTGCTCCCGCGCACGCACGGCTCGTGCCTGTTCACGCGCGGCGAGACGCAGGCGCTGGTGGTGACGACGCTGGGAACCAAGGCCGACGAGCAGCGCATCGAGGAGCTCGAGGGCCAGTCCTGGAAGTCGTACATGCTGCACTACAACTTCCCGCCGTTTTCGGTCGGCGAGACCCGCCCGATCCGCGGGCCGGGCCGCCGCGAGATCGGCCACGGCGCCCTCGCCGAGCGCGCGGTCGAGCCGGTGATCCCGGCCGACACGCACTTCCCGTACACGATCCGCATCGTGAGCGACATCCTCGAGTCGAACGGCTCGTCGTCGATGGCCTCGGTGTGCGGAGCGTCCATGGCGCTCATGGACGCCGGCGTGCCGATCAAGGCGCCCGTCGCGGGCGTCGCGATGGGCCTCATCAAGGAAGGCGACAAGGTCGCGGTGCTGACCGACATCCTCGGCGTCGAGGATCACCTCGGCGACATGGACTTCAAGGTCACCGGCACGACCGCCGGCATCACCGCCTTCCAGATGGACACCAAGATCGGCGGCATCAGCCTCGAGATCATGAAGAACGCCCTCGAGAAGGCGCGCGCCGGCCGGATGTTCATCCTCGGCAAGATGAGCGAGTGCCTGCAGGCGCCGCGGCAGGAGATGTCGCCGTTCGCGCCGCGCATCACGATCCTGCACATCCACCCCGACAAGATCCGCGAAGTCATCGGGCCGGGCGGCAAGGTGATCAAGAAGATCACCGAGGAGACCGGCTGCCAGATCGACATCGAGGACTCGGGCGAGGTGCGCATCGCCGCCGTCAACATGGAGGGCAGCAAGCGCGCCGAGGAGCTGATCCGGAACATCACCGAGGACCCCGAGGTGGACCGCGTGTACCAGGGCAAGGTGCGCAGCGTCGTCAACTTCGGCGCGTTCGTCGAGATCGTGCCGGGTCGCGACGGCCTGCTGCACGTGTCCGAGATCGACTGGGGCCGCACCGAGCGCGTCGAGGACGTCCTCAACGTCGGCGACATGGTGATGGTCAAGGTCATCGGCGTGGACAAGGAAGGCAAGATCAAGCTGTCGCGCCGCGCGCTGATCCCGCAGCCGGAAGGCTACGTGGGCAGCGGCGTCGGCGAAGGCGGGCGCCGCCGCGAAGGCGGAGACCGCGGGCGCGACCGCGACCGGGGCCGCGACCGGCGCCGGTAGGACGCACGCACGAGCGGCGGGCGGCGAAAGCCGCCCGCCGTTTGTCTTTTGCGCGGACGGGTGGCAGGGTGCCCCGTCCCTGACGCGCGACCCGGGAGAGCGCATGAACGCCGCCGTCGAGAAGTCCGTCCTCGCTTCCGGCATCACGCTGCTGACGCAGCCCATGGCCGACCGCCGGACCGTGTCCATCGGGGTCTGGGTGCGGACGGGTTCGCGCGACGAGACGCCCGAGCGCCAGGGCATCGCCCACTTCATCGAGCACATGATGTTCAAGGGCACGGAGACGCGCGACGCGCGCGCGATCGCCGCCAGCCTCGAGTCGCTCGGCGGGCACCTCGACGCGTTCACCACCCGCGAGAGCGTCTGCTACACCGCGCGCGCGCTGAGCCAGAACCTGCCCGAGGCCGTGGACGTGCTCGCCGACATCCTGTGCCGCTCGCGCTTCGACGCCGGCGAGGTGGAGCGGGAGAAGTCGGTCATCCGCGAGGAGATCCTCTCGTACGAGGACAACCCCGAGGAGAAGCTCGGCGACCAGCTGGCCGCGCAGGTGTGGGGCGACCACGCGCTCGGCCGTCCCATCCTCGGCACGGCCGCGACCGTCGGCGCGTTCACGCCGGACTCGCTGCGCGCGAACTTCCGCCGCCGCTACCGCGGCGACCAGATCGTGATCGCGGCCGCCGGCGACCTGCGGCACGAGGAGCTCGCGCGGCTCGTCGAGGCGGGGTTCGACCCGCCCGCGGGCGAGCGGCCCGGGCCCGACCCGGCCCCGGCGCCGCGCCCGCCGTGCGTGCGCCACGTCGAGGAGGACGTACAGCAGCTCTACCTCTCGCTCGGCGCGCGCGCCGTGCCCTACGGCGACCCGCGGCGGTACGCGCTGATCGTGCTCGACACCCTGCTCGGCGGCGGCATGAGCTCGCGGCTCTTCCAGCGCATCCGCGAGGAGGCGGGCCTCGCCTACTCGGTGTTCTCGTCGCTCGACTTCCTGCGCGACACCGGCGCGCTGTCGGTCCACCTCGGCGTCTCGCCCGAGCGCGGCCGCCAGGCGCTCGCGCTGTTGCGCGAGGAGCTCGAGCGGCTCGCCGCCGCCGGCCCCGACGCCGCCGAGGTCGAGATGACGAAGCGCCAGCTCCACGGCTCGATCGTGATCGCGCAGGAGAGCGTCTCGAGCCGCATGTACCACATGGCCCGGCAGGAGCTCTACACCGGCGGCTACACGGCGCCCGAGGAACAGGTGCGGCGCATCCTCGCCGTGACGCGCGAAGAGGTCGCGGCCGTCGCGGCCGAGTTCCTGCGGCCGGGCCGCTTCGCGCTCGGGGCGCTCGGTCCCGCGGCCGGCGGGCCGATCACCGAGGCCGACTGGCCCGTGGAGCCG
>CAZUEM010000140.1:0-8762 GCA_964619155.1 uncultured bacterium | reverse complement strand
GCCGCGGCGCGCCCGGGCCGCGGCGCGAGGCCGGCGGTCGCGCTGCCCGCGGCGCTGCTCGCCGCCGCCGAGCCGCTCGCGCGGGCCTACCCGGCGCGGGCCGAGGACGGCTCGGACCGCGCGAGCAACGCGTTCGCGGCCGGCCCGAAGCGCACGGCGAGCGGGATGCCCATCCTCGCCAACGACCCGCACCTGCACCTGACCGCGCCCGGGCCGTTCCACATCGTGCACCTGTTCGTGCCCGGGGTGATGGACGTGACCGGCGCCGCCGCGCCGGGGCTGCCGTGCGTGATCTCGGGCCGCAACGAGAACTGCGCGTGGGGCATCACCTCGGTCGGCAGCGACCTCATCGACCTTTACGCCGACACGCTGTCGGTGGACGGCCGCAACGTGCGCTGGCGGGGCGGCTGGGCGCCGGTCACGACCGCGCCCTACGACCTGCGCATCCGCCGCGCCGGGCTGTCGCTGCCCGTGCCCGCGTTCGTGCGCCAGCGGCGCTACACGCCGCACGGCCCCGTCATCAGCTACGACAAGAAGAACCGCCTCGCGCTCTCCGCCCGCTGGAGCGCGATGGAGGACGACCGCGTCACCGTGCGCGAGATGGTCGGCATCGAGCGTTCGCGCAGCGCCGAGGAGGTCGCGCGGCGGTTCCGCAGCATGGCGACGCCGGCGTTCAACGCCGTGATCGCCGACGACGAAGGGCGCGTGATCTACCAGACCACGGGCCTCACGCCCGTGCGACCGTTCCCGTTCCGCTACGGCCCGCTGCCCTCGGACGGCGCGAACGAGTGGGACGGCTTCGTGCCCGCCGACTCGATGCCCGCCTGGCGCGTACCCGCGGACGGCTGGGTGGTGAACGGCAACAACCGGCCGCGCGACCTGCCCGGCTGGGACCGCTTCGACTGGGTGCAGGACCGCGCCGCGCGCATGTCGCAGCGGCTCGGCGAGACGAAGGGGCTGACGCTCGAGGCGGCGGCCGCGATCCAGAACGACGTCTTCTCGCGGGCCGCCGAGCGCACGAACCCGTGGCTGCTCGCCTGCGCCGACTCGCTGCCGGACCGGCTCGGCGAGCGCGAGCGGACGGCGCTCGCGCAGTTGCGCACCTGGAACTTCGTCGCCCAGCACGACCGCGTCGCGCCCACGCTCAACCGCTCGTGGTGGAGCGCCGTGCAGCGCGTGGCGAGGACCGAGGGGCTGCCCGGCCTGACGCTCGCGGTGCTCGAGGGCCGCGCGCCCGTGGCGGCCGCGGGCGAGGACGCCGCCGGGCGGCGCCCGGCGGAGATCGCGGTGCGGGCGCTCGCGATGGCGCTGGACACCCTGACCGCCAAGCTCGGACCCGATCTCTACACCTGGACCTGGGGCCGCGCGCACCACGCCTGGTTCGAGCACACGCTCGGCGATCACGGCGGCCGCGAATGGTCGCCCGAGACCATCGAGCACGACGGCGACGGCAGCACCATCGCCGTCGCCGGCAACCGCGCGCCCTGGTCGTTCAAGGTCACGCACGGCCCCGCGTTCCGTCACGTCGTGGACCTCGCCGTGGCCGAGTCCTCGCTCGCCGTGATCCCGCCCTGGAACAGCGACGCGTTCCGCATCGACCATCGCCCCCGCTGGGCCGAGCACCGCTACTTCCCGCTGCTGCGGGACTGGGCGCTGATCGAGAAGCGCGTGATCGACCGCGTGACGCTGGGGGCGAAGACGAGGTAGGCGGCCGGCGCGGGCGCGCGCCGGGCCCGGCCCGCCTTCACTCGTGCTGGATCGCCACGACCGGATCCAGCTTCGCCGCGCGGCGCGCGGGGTAGGTGCCGAACACGAGCCCGACGACCGACGAGGAGAGCGTCGCGATCAGCACCGACGCGGGCGAGAGCACGGGCACGACGGGCACCCCCGCCACCGCGCGAAAGAGCGCCGCGACGCCGGCGGCGATCGCGAAGCCGAGCACGAGGCCGGCGAACGCGCCCGCGAGGGCGATGGCCACCGACTCGGTCAGGAACTGCGCGAGGATGTCGGACCGTCGCGCGCCGACGCTCTTGCGGATGCCGATCTCGCGCGTGCGCTCGGCGACCGAGGCGAGCAGGACGTTCATGATGCCGATCCCGCCCACGAGCAGCGAGATGCCCACGAGCGCGCCGACGAACAGCTTCATCAGCAGGAAGCCCGCCTCGACCTGGGCGAGCTGCTCCTGGCCCACCGTCACGCGCACGCGCCCGTTCCAGCCTTCGTAACGGCGCGAGAGCCAGTCGGTGGCGGCGTCGCGCACGGCCTCGACGCTCTCGACGCCGGGCGCGAGCAGCCGGATCGAGGGCGCGAACCGGCCGCCGGGCGGCGGGTCGAGCAGCGCCGCGGCGGCGCGGATGGGCGCGTACACGACGCACGACGGGTCGTCGCGCTCCTCGAAGCCCGTCGGCGCCAGCACGCCGATGACGAGCCGCGTGCGGTTGCGGACGCGGATCTCGCGCCCGAGCAGCCGGTAGGGATCGCGCCCCGGCTCGAGCTCGCGGGCGAGCGCGTGGTTGACCACCACGACCGGCGAGTTGCGCGCGGCCTCGGTGTCGCTGAAGAACCGGCCGGCCCCCATCTCCATGACGCCGAACTCGGGCATCTCGGCCGTGCCGAGCGAGACGGTGGCGCGCTGCTCGAGGCCCCGGTAGCGGACGGGCGCGCGGCCGCCGAGCGCCAGCGTCACCGTGCGCAGCCCGGGCACGTGCTCGCGCAGGGCCTCCGCCTCGGCCGCGCCGAAGACGGGGTAGTCACGGACCGGCACCCACTCGCCGTTCTCGTAGCGGCTCAGGCGCGGGCTGATGTCCACGACCTGCACCGACGTCTCGCGCAGCACCAGTTCGCGCGCGAAGCTCATGAGCCCGTCGCTGACCGCCATGGTCGCGACCAGTGCGGCCGAGCCGATCAGGATGCCCAGCACCGACAGCATCGTGCGCATCGGGTGGATGCGCAGGGCGTCGGCCCCCACCAGCATGTTCGCGAGCAGCGTCGGCCACACGAGCGTGCGCCTCCCGGTCCGTCGGGCGCCGGGACGGCGCCCGCCCGCTGGTGATACGGGCCGGGAGCCGAAGCGTCACGGCAGTCGTTCGCCCGGCTCCCCGGACGCCCGCGGGGCCGCCCCGGTGGGGCAGCCCCGCTGCGACCAGCCTCGGCTCGCGGGCGTCTCCCGCGGCGGTGCTAGTTCACGAGCACCATGCGCTTGTGGAACTCGCGGCCCGCGGTCCTCAGGCGCAGGAAGTACATCCCCGAGCGCACCGACGCGCGCGAGTTCCACGTCAGGACGTGGCGACCCGGCTCGTAGGCGCCGTCGGCGAGCCGCGCGGCCACGCGGCCCTGCACGTCCATCAGCGTCAGCTCGACGCGCGCGGCCACCGGCAGCGCGAACTCGACCCGCACGAGCCCGGCGGCCGGGTTGGGCGCGATCGAGCCGAGCGCGAACTCGGTCACCGCGGGCGTCGCCGTGGCCGAGACGGGCCCGAACGTGATCGTTTCGTTCGCCGCCGTCCGCACGACCAGCCGGTAGTACGCGAGTTCGCCCGCGGGGGCGTCGCGGTCCACGAGAATGCGCGTCTCGTTCTCGACGCGACGATCCGCCGCGACCTCGACCCACGGGCCCTGCGCGGTCTCGCCGCGCTCGAGCGTCTCGGAGACCGCGTTCGAGCCGTCGCCGAACATCCACCGCAGCTCGACGCCGCCCGCCACGGGCTCGGCCGTGAACGTCGAAAGCAGCGCCGGGGTCGCCGGATCGAGGATGCTGAACCCGAACCCGCTGCGGCCGCTGCCCAGCGGTCCGTCCGTGCCGAGCGCCGTCACCCGTACGTAGCACGAGTCGTAGACGTCCGGCGGCGTGATGACCCAGCCGAGCTTGAACTGCCCCGCCCCCACCTGCCCGAGCGACGTCCACGGTCCGGCGAGGCCCGTGCGCGAGAGCTCGACGTCGTAGCCGGTCACGTGCGAGGTGTTCACCGCGGTCCAGCGGATCGTGTCGGGCAGCGAGATCCACAGGTGCTCGCCGCCGTCGGGGTACGTCACGTCCACCTGCGGCAGCATCCGGCTCCACGGGTCGGCGCCGATCACCTGCTGGTAGATGAACCGGTGCCCGGCGTCGTTCAGGTGGATGCCGTCGCCGCTGTTGTACTCGGGCTTGATCGTGCCGTCCGCCGCGGCGAGGCCTTCGTAGACGGCGATCCCGTACGGCGCGTACCGGCTCAAGGTCGAGTCGCTCATGATCCGGAGCTGGTCACGCTGGAGCGGGTCCGCCAGGTTCCTCGGCTGGGCGGTGGTGATCCACATCGGCACGCCTGCGGCCGCGGCACGGGCCCGAAGCGTGTCGTAGTTCGCGAGCTGTTCGGCGATCGAGTAGCCCGACGTCACGTCGTTGCTCGGCAGGTTCACGAGGATCGCCCACGGCCGGTAGGCCAGCGCCATCGTGATGTTGTTCGCCGGGCTCGGGCTCGGCCGGCCCGCCGGCGGCACGTAGCCGGTCGGCATCACGTGGTACGTCGTGTAGCCGCCGATGGCGAGGTTCACGACCACCGCCGTCGGGTCGAGCCCCCGGACGTGGTTGCGGAAGCGGCCGACCCACGAACTGTCGGTGGTCGAGGCGCCCGTGCCCGCGGCCGTGGACGAGCCGATTACGACGATCAGCTTCGTCGAGTCGCCGGTCTGCGGGCGGCCGCCGGTCATGCGGAAGTCGTCGAGGTACCAGGTGTGCGGCGCGGCGTCGGCGGCCAGCTGGCCCAGGAAGATGGTCTTCACCCGGGTGAGGTCGGCCGTGCCCGGGTTGTCCTCGAACGCCTGGACCGGGATCGCCACCCGCTGCCAGCCGCCCGCGGGCACGTCGCCCATGAAGTTGGCGAGCGGCAGCTTGATGGTCTTCCGGTTCGAGAGGTCCTCGAGGTAGATGCACGGCAGCGCGGCCGAAGCCGTGGGCGCCTCGGTGAAGAGCCGGAAGACCAGGCTGTCCTTCACGGTGACGTCGCGGCCGGGCCAGCCGATGCCGGCGTTGGCCATCATCCAGTCGCCGCCCGTGGCCGACGTCCACGCCAGCTTGAGCGCGTAGTTGCCCACCAGCGAGTACGCCGCGGAGACCGGCGCTTTGTCGCCGGAGGCGCGCTCGAGCAGGCTGGGCGCGGTGACCGCGGTGTAGCTCGGGTCGTAGTAGCCGGCCGTCGGGCTGTCGCTGAAGAACAGGTAGTCGAACTCGTCCCCGGTCACCTCGGGCACGACCGCGAAGTCCTGGTCGCTGGCGTCGGTGACGAGCGGGTCCGTGGTGCTGGTGACCCGCACCCGGTACTGCGAGCCGGTCGAAGCCGGCACGGTCCACAGGTACGAGCCGCCCGCCGCGGGCGCGGAGGCCGCGACCTCGCTCCAGTTCCCGCCGCCGTCGGCGCTCGTCTCGATGCGGACCGACGGCACGTTGGCGCTCGTGAACAGGATCTTCTTCTGCGCGCCGGCCTCCCACTGCTGCAGGCCGTTCGGCGAGACGAGCGCGAGGCTCTGCACCGGCACGGAGATCGTGAACGGCGCGGCGCTCGTGTCGGTGAGCAGCGGGTCGGTGGCGCTGGTGATGCGCACGCGCGCGGTCGCGGTCGGCGTGTTCGGGACCGTCCACGAGTAGCTCGGCGGCGATGCCGGCACCCCGCTCGCGATGGGCAGCCAGTTCGCCCCGTCGTCCACCGAGTACTCGAGGTGGACGGCGGAGACGTTCTGGCTGCTCCACGTCACGTTGTAGGCGTTCCCGACCAGCCAGTCCTCGCCGCCATTGGGCGAGGCGAGCGACAGCGAGACGGCGCCGGCGTGGCCCAGCTCGTAACGCAGCACGCGGTGGTTCGCCCAGTCGGCCAGCCACAGGTGGCCGAGCAGCTCGTCCACCGCGATCGCGCGCGGCGTCGCCAGGCTGGAAGCGTTCGGCGGGTTGGGGCCGGTGTTCGTCGTGAACGTGGCCTGGCCGAGCACGTAGTCGGCCGGCGCACCGTTCGCGAGGCCCGCCGCGCCGTTGAAGATCATGACGCGGTTGTTGGCCTCCTCGACGACGTACAGCCGCCCGGCCGCGTCACCCGCCACGTATCGCGTGAAGCCGAACTTGGACTGGGTGACGCCCGTGGTGTTGGTGGTGAAGTCGGGCTGCCCGAGCACGCCGTCGGCGGGTGCGCCGTTGGGCTTGTTCGCCGCGTCGTCGAAGCGCAGCGCGCGGCGGTTGGCGTAGTCGCTCACCCACACCCGCCCGGCGCCGTCCGCGTACACGGCGTTGGGATTCGCCAGCTTGCTCTGCGTGAGGCCCGAGGTGCCCGTGACGAAGTCGAGTTGGCCCAGCACACCGTCGGCGGCCGCGCCGTTCGGCTTGTTCGCGGCGTCGTCGAAGCGGAGGACGCGGTGGTTGTTGAAGTTGCTCACCCACAGCCGCCCCGCGCCGTCCGCCCACAGGCCGACCGGTCCGTTCATCTTGACGGCCGAGGTGGCCGACGAACCCGTCGTGAAGTCGGGCTGGCCGAGCACGCCGTCGGCGGCGGAGCCGCTCGCCTTCGTCGCCGCGCCGTCGAAGCGCAGCACGCGGTTGTTCGAGAAGTCTCCCACCCACAGGCGTCCGCCTGCGTCCACGCACAGGCCGATGGGGTTGTTCATCTTGACCGCGGACACTCCGACGGTAGCCGTGGTGAAGTCCGGCTGCCCGAGGACGGCCTCGGCCGCGGAGCCGTTCGCGTAGGCGGCGGCCGACGCCCAGCGCAGCACGCGGTGATTGCCGCGGTCGGCGACGAACAGCTTGCCCGTCGCCGGGTCGAGCGCCACGCCGTTCGGGCCGTTGAAGCGGCTCGCGGTCACGGTCGCCGCGGGGCGCGTGACGAGGTCCGCGGGGCCGAGGACGCCGACGGCGGGCTGGCCGTTGACGAACGTCCACGCGGTGTCGTCGAAGATCGTGAAGACGCCCGGGCTGGTGCTGTCCATGTACCGTGGGCCGACGCTGCTGATGCGCACCTTCGCGTCGCGCGAAGCCACGCTCGGCACCGTCCATGCGTAGGCGTGCGTGCCGCCCGGGGTCGAGGCGACGATCGTCGTCCAGGTCGCGCCGCCGTCGAGCGAGTACTCGAGCTTGACCGACGCGATGTTGGCGCTCGTCCAGGTGATGTTCCGCGACGAGCCGACCGTCCAGTTCTCGCCGCCCGCCGGCGAGGTCAGCGCCAGCGTCCACGTGGTGTCGAGATCGGCGGCGTAACGCACCACGCGGTTGTTGGCCCAGTCGGCGACCCAGACGTGGCCGAGCATCTCGTTCAGCGCCAGCGCTCGCGGCGTGGCGAGGCTGGAAGCGTTGGGCGGGTTCGGCCCGGCGTTGGTGGTGAACGTCGCCTGCCCGAGCACGAAGTCGGCATCCGCGCCGTTCGCGAGGTTCGCCGCGTCGTCGAAGATCATGACGCGGTTGTTGGCTTCCTCGACCACGTAGATGCGCCCGGCCCCGTCGCCGGTCACGAAGCGCACCGAGCCGAACTTGTTCTGCGTCACCCCGGAGGAGTTCGTGACGAAGTCGGGCTGGCCGAGCACCGCGTCGGCCGCCGCGCCGTTGGGCTTGTTCGCGGCGTCGTCGTAGCGCAGGACGCGGCGGTTGGTGAACTCGCTCACCCACAGCCGCCCAGCGGCGTCCAGATACACGCTGTTCGCGTTGTTGCACTTGCTCGCCGACAGCCCGCTCGTCGAGGTCGTGAAGTCGGGCTGCCCGAGCACGGCGTCGGCGGCCGCACCGTTCGCCTTGCCGGCGGCGGCGTCGAAGCGGAGCACCCGGTGGTTGTTGAAGTTGCTCACCCACAGCCGGCCGGCGCCGTCCGCGAAGATGCCGGCGGGACCGCTCATCTTGACGTCCGAAGTCGCCGAGGTGCCGGTCACGAAGTCCGGCTGGCCGAGCACGCCGTCGGCGCTCGCGCCGTTGGGCCGGTTCGCCGCGTCGTCGAAACGCAGGACGCGGTTGTTGCTGTAGTCCGAGACCCACAGGCGTCCGGCGGCGTCCACCGTGATGCCGATCGGGTTGTTGAACTTGTTCGCCGCGAGGCCGCTCGTCGCGGTCGTGAAGTCGGCCTGCCCGATCACCGCTTCGGCGGCCGAGCCGTCGTTGAGCGCGTCGGCGCCCGTCCAGCGCAGCACGCGGTGGTTCGCGCGATCGGTGACGAAGATCTTGCCCGTCAGCGGGCAGATCGCCACGCCGTTGGGGCCGTTGAAGCGGTTGGCCGCCGCGGCGCCGGCGGGACGCGTGAGCAGGTCGGCGGGGCCGAGCACGCCGATGGCGGCCTGGCCGTTGGTGAACTGCGCGAACGCGGCCTGCGTTGCCAGCAGACCGGAAGCGGCGACGGCGGCGATGGTGATCCAGCGACTGCGCTGCATGTGCGCACCTCCCGAAGGCGGAGACCCCGGGTGGTCGCTTCGCCGTGCGGGGCGCGAACTCGCGTGCGGCGCTCGGTCCGTGCTCCCGCGAAGGACCGGGGGGACTCCCTCGATGAATACGTCTTCATGCTGTGGCGTGCGAGCGGGCCTGCGCACTTCGGGTCACCCTAGGCACCGGTGCGAAGGCATCGCCCACCTCGCTCGCCGCCGGTGTGACGGAGGGACGCTAGCACCGAGCGCGGCCTGCGCGAGGAGCCACCTTTCCCTGAAACAGAATGGCCGGAATGCGTTTCACCGTATGCAGTGTTTCAGGCTCCGGCCCGGATCGGCTTATTGAAATATGTTGAGCGCAAGTGACCTGACCGCTTTTGACAAGTGACTTGGCCGCATCGGTC
>CAZUEM010000139.1:0-8839 GCA_964619155.1 uncultured bacterium | reverse complement strand
GCGGGTGTCGCGGGGGCGTGCACGTTGTAGCACGCGCGATTCCGGCGGCCGCAGCTGCGTGCAGGGCGCGCGGATCGCGGCGACGCGAGGTTTCGCGAGAAGGCGACACGCGATCGCGTGCACGCACGCGCCGCGCACAATCCGACCCGATGCGCGAGCGAGTC
The DNA here is from genome assembly GCA_964619155.1 of uncultured bacterium. Taxonomy (GTDB): domain Bacteria; phylum Eisenbacteria; class RBG-16-71-46; order RBG-16-71-46; family RBG-16-71-46; genus CAIXRL01. The sequence continues at coordinate 8,675 of CAZUEM010000139.1, read as the reverse complement.
GCGGTCCGCGCGCACTTCGCTCCGCGAAGCCGTCAACTCCGCTCTTCGCAAAGTTCGCTGGCGGCGCACGCGCATGCCGCCGGAGCGGACGCCGTGCGCCGCGGCGCGCGGCTCACGCTCATGCGGCGGGGGCGAGCGCCATGCGCTTCGGCTCGCGGCTCGCGCGCATGCGGCGGTGCGAGCGCCACGTGTCGCGGCTCGCGGCCGGCCGCGAACCGCCACACCCTCGCGCGCCTCGCCACCACCCGCCTGCGCCATTCAATCCCCGCGCCCGAAGCGTTATCGTCCCGCCCATGAACCGCCCCATCACGATCTTCGCGCTCTCCGCACTCGCCCTCCTCGCCCTCGCGCCGGCGGCATTCGCCGCACCCGCGCCCTCGTGGGCGCCCTCTGCCGGGCTGCAGGCCACGGTCGTAGCGCAGGGGCTCGACTCGCCGCTGTTCGTGACCGCGCCGGCCGGCGATGCGCGGCTGTTCGTCGTCGAGCAGGTCGGGCGCATCCGCATCGTCAAGAACGGCCGGCTGCTGCCCGAGCCGTTCCTCGACCTCACGTCGCGCACGCGCGCCGGCGGCGAACGCGGGCTGCTCGGCCTCGCGTTCCACCCGAACTACGCGGTCAACGGGCTCTTCTTCGTGAACTTCACGAACCGCGACGGCGACACGCGCGTCGAGCGCTTCCGCGTGAGCGAGAACCCCGACCGCGCCGACCCCGCGAGCGCGCAGCTCGTGATCCGCATCGAGCAGCCGTACTCGAACCACAACGGCGGCATGATCGCGTTCGCGCCCGACGGCAGGCTCTGGATCGGCATGGGTGACGGCGGCTCGGGCGGCGACCCGCAGGGCCACGGGCAGAATCGCCGCTCGCTGCTCGGCAAGATGCTGCGCCTCGACGTGGACGCCCGCGCGCCCTACGCCATCCCGCCCGACAACCCGTACGCGAACGGCCGCGACGGGCGCGCCGAGATCTGGGCGAGCGGCCTTCGCAACCCGTGGCGGTTCTCGTTCGACCGCGGCTCGAACTTCGTGTTCATCGCCGACGTCGGGCAGAACCAGTGGGAGGAAGTGAACGTCGCCGACGCGCGCACGGCCGGCCTCAACTACGGCTGGAACCTGCGCGAAGCCGCGCACCGCTACGGTCCGCCGCGCGTCACCGCCGAGCGGCTGGTGGACCCCGCCGCCGAGTACGCGCACTCCGAAGGCTGCAGCGTGACCGGCGGCTACGTCTACCGCGGCCGGGCGCTCGCGAACCTTCGCGGGACGTACTTCTTCTCGGACTACTGCCGGGGCTGGCTGCGTTCGTTCCGCTGGGCGGCGGGCCGCGTCACCGACCGGCGCGAGTGGCGGGTCGGCGACCTCGGCAACGTCACCAGCTTCGGCGAGGACGCCGCGGGCGAACTGTACGTGACCAGCTCGGACGGGCGGGTGAGGCGGATCGAAGCGGCGCGCTGAGGCGCGGCCCCCCGCGTCAGGCCCGGACGACGACCTCCGCCCGCTCGCCGCTCCCGTTCGCGCCCTCGCGCGCGGCCTCGCGCACGCGCAGCACCACCAGCGTGCGGTCGTCCTGGGCCTCGATGCCGCCCAGGAAGTCCTCGACTTCCGCCAGGACCTTCTGCGCCAGCTCGCGGGCGGGCATCTCGCGCGGCGCGGAGGCCGCGAGGTCGGCGACGCGGTCGTCGCCGAACAGGTCGCCCGCGGCGTTCGTGGCCTCGCTGATGCCGTCGGTGTAGAACACGATCACGTCGCCGTCCTGCAGCGCGACCGTGTCCTCCTCCATCGCGATGTCCTCCATGATCCCGATGATGAGTCCGCCGCGCTGGAGCTGGATGCGCTCGCCGCTCGCGCGCACGAGCACCGGGTAGTTGTGCCCGGCGTTCGCGAACGACATGCGGCAACCGGTCGGGTCCACGTGCGCGAGGAAGAACGTCGCGAACTGGTGCACGGCGGTGCTGCGGTAGATGAGCGCGTTGATGTTGCGAAGGATCTCGCTCACCGACTCCGTCGTGCGCGCCTGCGTCCGCAGCGAAGCCTGCAGCATCGAGGACATGAGCGCCGCCGGCACGCCCTTGCCGGCGACGTCGGCGATGGCCACGAAGAACGAGCCGTCGCCGCAGGGCACGACGTCGTAGTAGTCGCCGCCCACCTGGCGCGACGGCAGGTTCACGGCGTGCACCTCGCAGCGCGGCAGCGGCGGGAACTCGGAGCGCAGGAACGTGCGCTGGATCTGCTGCGCGAGGCTCAGCTCCTCCTCGAGGCGCGCGACGCGCAGGCGGTCGCGCAGCAGCAGCGAGTTCTGCAGCGACACCGCCATCTGCCCGCCGAGCGCGCCCAGGAGCTGCACGTCCTCGGACGTGTACTCGGTGGCGGTCAGCTTCTCGCCGAGCAGCAGCAGGCCCACCGCCTCGCCGCGCCAGCGGAGCGGCAGCATCAGCTCGATGCGCAGCGTCTTCTCGAGCAGCTCGCGGTCGAGGCGCTTGAGGCCGTCGATGGGCTCCGAGAGCCGGAAGCTGGTTTCGTTCACCGGCAGCCGTCCGGCCATCGCCAGCAGCCGCCCGAGCGCCTCGGCGTCGAGCGGCGCGCCCGCGCCCGAGCGCGAGACCGGCCCGTCGGGCGTGAACGCCACCACGTGCGCCGAGCGCAGCAGCAGCGTGTCGGCCACCGTGCGCACCGAGCGCGTGAGCAGGTCGTCGAGGTCGATGGTGGTCTGCAGGTCGCGGCCGAGCTGGCGCAGCACGTTCCGGTAGTCGCCGGGATCGCGCAGGAACATCTGGTCGAGCAGGTCCTCGAGCCGGCCGATCGCCGGCTGGAACAGCGTCAGCGCCATGATCAGGAACACCGGCTCGACGATGCGCGCCTCGATGCCGAACGCGTGCGCGACCCAGGCGTTGATGCGCCCGACCACCATCAGGTAGAGACCGATGAGCACCGCCGAGGCGAGCGCGTACAGGATGCCGCGCCGGGCGATGAGCTTGGTGTCGAGGAACTTGTGGCGGACCATCGCGTACGCGATCGCGCCCGAGCCCACCAGCAGCGCGGCCGTCGTGACCAGAGTGCGATGGTGGTCGGCGAGCGGCCGCCCGAGAATGGTCGGGATCGAGGTGGCCGAGGCGTAGAGCGCGAGGCAGAGCGCGAGCCCGATGGCGATGGCCCCGAGCTGGCGGCGCAGGCGCGGCACCTGCGTCGCGCGCCAGCTGCCGACCAGCAGCGCGATGGCCGCGGCGCCGAACGCGAGGTCCACGAGCGAGAACAGCGAGCGGTGCACCGACAGGAACAGCCGCCCGAACAGCGCCCCGACCGAGAGCAGCGGCTGCACGATCGCGGGCGCGCTGGCGAACACCGCGGGCTGCGTGCGGCCGTCGCCCACCACCATCATCAGCAGGAAGTGGAAGATGTGGGGCCCGAAGACGAGCAGCGCGAAGCTGCGGTCGCGGAACGGTCCCGGGATGCGCAGCAGGCGCGTGAACGCGCGCTCCTCGGGGAAGTTGGCCGCGAGCACGAACGCGGTCGGGAAGAACAGCTCCCACAGGATGGCCGCGTTCTGCGTCACGCCCGCCGCGTTCCTGCCGGGCAGCATGAGCGCGAGCGCCGAGAACACCGCGCCGAACCCGCCGAAGAAGAGCAGAAGCGAGACGATGCGGTTCAGCTTCTGCTTCGGGTTCTCGCGCAGGATCACCAGCCCGAGCAGGAAGACGAGCCCGCCGAGGACCAGGTTGATCGTGGCCAGGAGGTTGGAGCTGTTGGACATGGGGCCGCCAGTGTTCGGGCGCGGCCGGGCCGCGTCAAGGGACTAACGCAGCAGCACGACGCGCCGCGTCGCGACGCGCCCCCCCGCTTCCGCCCGGACGAAGTAGACGCCCGGCGCCGCGGCCCCGCCCGGGCCCGTCCCGCCGTCCCACGCCAGGGCGTGCAGGCCCGCGGCGAAGGCGCCGTCCGCGAGCGTGCGCACGCGGGCGCCGCGCACGTCGTGCACGGTGACCCGGGCCCGCGCGGCCGCCGGAAGCGCGAGCAGCAGCCGCACCGGCGGCCGTCCGGCGCGGGCGTCCGCCACGCGCAGCGCGAACGCCGCCGGTGGGGCGGCCGCCGAGACCTGCGGCACCTCCCGGCGCACGACCGCGAAGGGCGCCGAGAGCCACGAGGCGACCACGTCGCCGCCGCGGAACGCGACCAGCTCGAGCAGGTTCGCCGCCGCCGCCTCCGCGGGCACGAACGTCCACGACGGCTCGTTCGTCACGGCCAGGCGCGTCCAGGTGCGACCGCCGTCGGCCGAGTGCATGACGTCCACGCGGTCCGCTCCCTCGGGCGGCGTCCACTCGAGGGGGAGCGCCGTGCCCGCGAACACATCGACCACAGCCCCGCGCGCGCCGAAGCGGGCGAGCGGCCCGGCGGCGAAGCTCGCGGTGTCCACGTCGGCGTACACCGTGTCGGCGACCCAGCCGCCCCGCATCTCGCCCGCGAACGGCAGCGCGACCCCCGCCCCGGCGCCGGCGATGCCCGCGCGCAGCGCGATCGCGTCGAACAGCGCCGATTCGTAGCCCTGGCCCGACCACTGCGGGAGGTCCTCGCGCGGCGCCACGCCCGCGAGCCTCAGCGTCGGCAGCGAAAAGCGCTCGTGACCGGCGGGGCGAAGCACCTGCAGTTGCACGAGCGGCGCGCGCGAGACCGGTCCCAGCCGCGCGGGGATCAGCGCAGCCTCCGCGCCCACCGCGCCGACCTGCAGCGTGACGGGCATCGCGACGAGCGGCGCGAGCGGGTCGTCGCTCGCGATCCGCACCTGCCCGGCGAACGTCCCGTCCTCCCAGCCCTCGGCGCGCGCCCGCACCCACAGCGTGTCCGTCCCGCCCGGCGGCACGACGCCCGCGGCGCGGCCGAGGGAGAGCCAGGGCGAGCGGCGCTCGAGGCGCACGCGCAGCCGGTCGTGCACGTACGGGGCGTTGTACACGACGCGCTGGCCCACCGTGCCCGTGCCGTCCTGCATGCCGACGGTCGCGCTTTCGGCGCCGCCCGCCATCGACAGGTACTGGAAGTCCACGGCTCCGTCGGGCCACAGCATGACCTGGAACGTGTAGGGCCCTCCGAGGGCGAAGTGGGCCGCGTCGCGCCACTCGACGATGAACTTCGAGCCGTCGGACCAGGCGTACGCCGCGCCCGGCCCGCCCACGGGCCGCAGGTCGAGGTCGTCCCACCAGGGCGCGATCAGGTGGCGCGGCGCCGCCGCCGAGGTGTCGGGCAGGTCGGTGTTGAGGAACGAGGTCTTCGCGTCCGAGAACGACAGCCAGCCGTTCGTGCACACGTTCACGGTCGTGAACGTGTCGCCGTAGAACGGGAACGCGAACGGCAGCGGGATCGCGGTGCGCGTCGAGTCGTCGGCGCCGCCGAAGAGCCGCGCGCCCTGCTCGGAGATCTCCTCCCAGGCGAACGCCGGGCCGTTCGGTTCGTCGCTGTCGGTCCAGCGGTAGCCCGCCGCGTCGGGTTCGCCCGTGCCGAGCGCGCCGGCCGGCTCGGCCGCGCCCTTGGCCGCCGGGCCGCCCGCCGACGAGGCGCGCGGCGGCGCGGGCGCGACCTGCGAGGGCGTCGCGCTCCAGTGGAGCGGCGAGGGCCCGTCGTTGCGGATGAGCACCGGCGCGGAGCGTTCCGCGGCCAGCGGGCCGATGCCGTTCGCGGCCGCGAGGCTCACCGACGGCGCCGCCACCGCGATCACCGGCGGCGGGATCGCGCGCCCGGCGAGCGGCACCTCGAGCAGCGGCCGCCGCGCGTCGCCGGTCGCGATCGCGAGCGTGCCCGCGTGCGCCCCCGGCGCCCCGGGCGCGTACGCGACCGGGACCACCTCGAACGCCCCGGCTTCGAGCGCGTGCGGCGCGGCGAGCGCCTCGAAGGGCGGCGGGACGGAGAACGACGCCAGCGGCAGCGGCGCGCCGCCGGCGTTCTCGAGCAGCACGCGCAGCGTGTCGCGGCGCCCCGCCTGCACGTCGCCGAAGTCGAGCGCCGCCGTGTGCACGCGCGCGAGCGGCACGCCCGTCACCGCGAGCGCGACGGGCAGCGCCGTGTCCGGCGCGGCCGGGTCGTTGCTCGCCACGTGCAGCGCCGAGAGCAGCGTGCCCGTGCCGAGCCGCGCGGCGTCGAAGCGCACGCGCACGGTCGCGCTCTCGCCGGGCCCGAGCGAGCCCGAGTCGGGCGCGGCCGAGACCCAGCGCGGCAGCGGCACGACGCGCACCGCGAGGCCGTCGCGCAGGTACGGCTGGTTCGCGGCGACCGTGAGCCCCGTCGTGCGGCGGCCGTCCTGCAGCCCCACCGTGGCGGACGCGGTCTCGCCCACCAGCGTGCGGTACTGGAAGCGGATCTCGCCGCTCGGCTCGAGGATCGCCTGGAACGTGCAGTGCGAGAGCGGGTCGGCGTAGCGCGGCACCGCGACCCACGAGACCACGAAACGCGCGCCGTCCGACCACGCGTAGGCGCGGCGCACGCCGAAGCCGAAGCTGAGGTCGTCCCAGAAGGGCGCCACGATCCGCCCCGGCGCGAGCCCCGACGGCAGCGCCGAGTTGGCGTAGGCCGGCTCGGACTCCTCGAACGACAGGAATCCGTTCGTGCACACGCGCACGCGCGTGTGCCGCTCGCCGTAGAACGGGAACTCGAAGCCGATCGGCGCCCATGCCGAGACCGCGTCGTCGCCGGCGAGGTCGAGCAGGTTCCCGGGGCGCGCGATGTCCACCCACGCGAACTCCGGCCCGCCCGGCGCGGCCGAGTCGAGCCAGCGGTAGCCGAACGCGTCCGGCCCGCCCGACGCCGCGACCTGCGCGACGCCGAGCACGCCTTCCTCCCCCTTGCCGGGCCTCACGGCGGCGGCCGCGGGCGCGGGCGCGGCGGGAACGGGCGGAGCGCCCGCGCCCCCTTCGAGCGCGGGCGGCGCGACGCGCCAGTCCAGCGTGCCCCGCGAGTCGTTCGTGATCGTCACCTCGCGCTCGGCCACGCCGCCCGTCTCGAGCGCCGCCTCGAGCGCCGGGGCCGCGAGCGCGAGCCGCGGCGGCTCGAGCGTCGCCCCGGCGGCCAGGTTCGAGACCGGCCCGCGGTTGCCGAACTCGTCCTCGGCGCGCAGCGCGAGCCAGTACGCGGTCTCGGGCGCGAGGCCGAAGACGCGCGCGCGCTCGGGCTCGCCCGCCGCCCTCGGCGCGGCGACGAACACCGGCAGCGCCGCCTCGAAGCCCGCGGAGTCGAACGGCGCCCCGGCGAGGCGCACCTCGTAGGCGAACGCGCGGCCGTCCGCTCCGTCGTCCCCGGGGGCGGTCCACGCCAGGTCGAGCCAGTTCGAGCCCGCCGCCGCGACGCGCGCGTCCGCCACCGCCGCGGGCGGCACGGTGTCGGGGTCCGAGATCGTGCGCAGCAGGTCGAGCCGCCCGCCGGTCACGCAGCGGCCCAGCAGCGTGCGCAGCGGCCGCGCGCCCGCCATGAGCCGCGCCTTGAGCTCGAGCGGCCCCAGCGCGGGCTCGCGCGCGAGCAGCAGCGCCGCGGCGCCCGCGACGTGCGGCGCCGCCATCGAGGTGCCCGACAGGTACGCGAGGCGGCGGAAGGGCCACAGCGACAGGATGGCGTCGCCCGGCGCCGCCAGGTCCACGGATTCGAGTCCGTGGTTCGAGAAGGTCGCGAGCGTGTCGTTCTTGTCGGTCGCCGCGACCGTGATCATCCCGGGCACGTCGTAGGACGCCGGGTAGACCGGCGTCGCGTCCAGGTCCGCGGCCGAGTTGCCCGCCGCGACCACGAGCAGCATCCCGCCCGCGCCGGCGGAGGCCATCGCGTCGGCGAGGGCCTGCGAGTAGGGCCCGCCGCCCCACGAGTTGTTGGTGATGCGCACGCCCATCATGGAGGCGTACTCGAGCGCGGCGATGGCGTTCGAGGTCAGCCCGGTGCCGCTCGCCGAAAGGAACTTGAGCGCCATCACCTTCGTGCGCCAGCAGACGCCCGTGATCCCGAGCGCGTTGTTCCCCGCCGCGGCGATGGTGCCGGCCACGTGCGTGCCGTGGCCGTTGTCGTCCATCGGCGACGCGGTGGCATTCGCGAAGTTCCAGCCGTGCACGTCGTCCGGGAAGCCGTTGCCGTCGTCGTCGAGGCCGTTGTCCGGCACCTCGCCCGGGTTGGTCCACAGGTTGGCCACGAGATCCGGGTGCGCGAGGTCCACGCCGGTGTCGAGGACGCCCACGACCAGCGTCGAGTCGCCGGTCGTGACGTCCCAGGCCGGCTCGGCGCGGATGTCGGCGCCCGGCGTGCCCGCGAGTTGCCCGCGGTTGGCGAGCGGCCACTGGTCCGGGTAGCGCGGGTCGTCGGGCGTGCGCGCGATCGAGAGCACCCAGTTGGGCTCGGCGTACTCGACGCGCGGGTCGGCCGACAGGGCCGCCACCGCCTCCGCGACGCTCGCGCCCTCGACCCGCACGCGCGTGACGCGCGAGCGCCGGAACTCCTCGAGCGTCTCGCCGCGCACCGCTCCCAGCGCCGCGGCGCGCTCCGTCGCGCGCAGCGAGGGCCGGAAGCGCACGAGCACCTCGCCCTCGGCGTGGCTCGGGGCGGGGAATGGCATCCAACCTCAGCGGCGCGGCGTTCACCTTCAGCGTCGGACGGGTTGTCGACCTGTTCGGCTATTCCCCCGTTTTCTGGGTGGCCGGTGTGCTGCCGCTCTGCGCCTGCATCCCGCTG
>CAZUEM010000138.1:0-9028 GCA_964619155.1 uncultured bacterium | reverse complement strand
GGCCGGGTCCCCGCTCGATCCCTGCCACCCGGGGCGCCGGCGGGGCCGGCTCGTGGTCGGCCGGGTCCCCGTCGCTCCCCGCCACCCGGGGCGCCGGCGGGGGCGGCTCGTGCTCGGCCGGGTCCCCGCTCGATCCCTGCCACCCGGGGCGCCGGCTCGTGCTCTATCCGAACCTTCCGGTGATGTAGTCCTCGGTCAGTTTCTCGCGGGGGCTCGTGAAGACGCGCTTCGTCTCGTCGTACTCGACGAGGCGGCCCTGCAGCATGAAGGCGGTGCGGTCGGAGATGCGGGCGGCCTGCTGCATGTTGTGGGTCACGACGACGATGGTGTAGCGGCCGCGCAGCTCGAGGATCAGCTCCTCGACGCGCGCGGTGGCGGTCGGGTCGAGGGCCGAGGCGGGCTCGTCCATCAGGATGACCTCGGGCTCGACCGCGAGGCAGCGGGCGATGCACAGGCGCTGCTGCTGGCCGCCCGAGAGCTGCAGCGCGGAGCGGTCGAGGCGGTCCCGCACCTCCTCCCACAGCGCGGCGCGGCGCAGGCTGTCCTCGACGCGCTGCGAGATCTCGTCGGGGTCGCGCACGCCGAGCATGCGCAGCCCGAACGCGGCGTTCTCGAAGATGGACTTGGGGAACGGGTTCGGGCGCTGGAACACCATGCCGACGCGGCGCCGCAGCTCGACGACGTCCACGCCGGGCGCGTTCACGTCCTGCCCCGACACCGACACGACGCCCTTCACGGTGACGCCGGGGATGAGGTCGTTCATCCGGTTGAACGAGCGCAGCAGCGTGCTCTTGCCGCAGCCCGAGGGGCCGATGATCGCGGTCACGCCGCCGGTCGGGATCTCGATCGAGACGTCGCGCAGCGCCTGCCGCGCGCCGTAGTGCAGGTCGAAGCCGCGGGTCGCGAGGCGGGTCTCGGCGCGCGCGGCGCCTTCGGCCCCGGACGGGGCGGCGGCGCGCTCGGCGACCTCGGGACGGCGGGCGAGCGCCGGGGCCTGGGGCGGGGTGTCCACGGTCACGTCAGTTTCTCCCGGTGAGCCGCGCGCGCAGCCGGGCGCGCAGCAGGATGGCGGCGATGTTGAGCAGGAAGGTCAGGGCGAGCAGCACGAGCACGGTGCCGTAGAGCAGCGGGCGCGTCGCGTCCACGTCGGGCGACTGCGTCGCCAGCACGAACACGTGGTAGCCGAGCTCCATGAACTGGTCGGTCGGCGCCTTGGGCAGGTAGGGCAGGAAGTAGGCGGCGCCGGTGAAGAGGATCGGGGCGACCTCGCCGGCCCCGCGCGAGACCGCGAGGATGCCGCCGGTGAGGATGCCGGGCATCGCCTGCGGCAGCAGCACGTGCCGGATCGTCTGCCAGCGCGTGGCGCCGAGGCCCATGGAGGCCTCGCGCATCTCGCGCGGAACGGTCTTGAGCGCCTCCTCCGTCGTCACGATCACGACCGGCAGGTTGAGGAGCGCCAGCGTGAACGCGGCCCACAGCAGCGCCGGCTGGCCCCAGACGACGTCGAGCCCCATCGCGCGGTCCATGGCGCGGCCGAGGAACTGGATGAAGAAGCCGAGGCCGAAGAGCCCGAACACGATGCTCGGCACGCCGGCGAGGTTCGTGACCGCGAACCGCACGGCGCGGGTGAGCGGCGAGGCGGGCGCGGCGTACTCGTGCAGCCAGATGCCGGCGCCGACGCCGAACGGCACGAGCGCGACGATCATCACCAGCACCAGCAGCACGGTGCCGTAGATGGCGGGGAAGATGCCGCCCTCGGTCATGCCGACGCGCGGGACGTCGGCGAGGAACTTCCAGGTCACCGTGCCCCAGCCGTGGAGGACGATGTCGGTCATGATGACCAGCACCATCAGCACGATGAGCCCGGCGGCGGCCGCGGACAGCACGGTCCACGATCCGCCGGCGAGGTCGAGCCGGCGGCCGCGCGGCAGCGCGCGCGCGAGGACCGGGGCGCCGGCGCTCACGAGCCCGCCAGCTGGCGGCGGAGCCGCTCGGTGAGCGCTCCGGCCAGCACGTTGATGGCGAACGTCACGGTGAACAGCACCGCGCCGAGGAAGAACAGCACGGAGTAGTGCGGGCTGCCGACCACGACCTCGGCCAGTTCGGCCGCGATCGTGGCCGAGAACGTGCGCGCCGAATCGAGCGCGCTGCCCGAGACGATCGGCGCGTTCCCCGAGGCCATGAGCACGATCATGGTCTCGCCGACCGCGCGCGCGAGGCCGAGCAGCACGCCCGCGCCGACGCCGGCCGAGGCGGCGGGGAGCGCGACGTGCCAGGCGGTCTGCCACGGGGTGGCGCCCAGGCCCAGCGAGGCTTCGCGGTAGGAGCGCGGCACCGCGCGCAGCGCGTCCTCGGCGACGGTGAAGACGGTCGGCAGCACGCCGAGCCCGAGCGCGATGCCGGCGTTGAGCGCGTTGAGCCGGAACGGCGCCCCGGTCGCGGCCTGGACCCAGGACGCGAGCACCATGAGCGCGAAGAAACCGAGCACGACCGAGGGAATGCCGGCGAGGATCTCGATCGCGGGCTTGAGCAGTTCGCGGAAGCGCGGCGTCGCGAACTCGGAGCTGAAGAGCGCCGCGAGCACGCCGAGCGGGGTCGCGAACAGCATCGCCACCGCCACCACCTTGCCCGTGCCGACGAACAGCGGCAGCAGGCCGTACTTGGGGACCTCGCTCACCGGCTGCCAGCGCGACTGGCCGAAGAGGTTGCCCAGCCCGGCCTCCGCGCGCGCCTCGGCGCTCGCGAACGTGCCCCACGCCTCGCGGAACAGGAAGACGATGATGAGCACGAGACCGGCGACCGCCGCGAGCGCGCTCACGCGCAGCAGCGCCTCGATCGCGCCCTCGCGGAGGCGCTGCAGCCGCCGGCCGGCGGCCGTGCGGGTGGCGAGCGGTCGCACGTTCATCGGTGCCCGGGTCACTTCAGCGGGTAGTAGCCGACGGCGCCGATGATCTTCTGACCCTCGGACGACAGCACCCAGTCCACGAACTTCTTCACGTCGCCCGCGGGCTTCGTGCGCGTGTAGAAGAACAGGTGGCGGCTGAGCGCGTAGGTGCCGTCGGAGACGCTCTGCAGCGACGGGATCACGGCCGGGCTCTTCTCGTCGCGCCGGAGCGGCACTTCCCTGACGCCCTTCGCGTACGCGGCCCCGCCGTAACCGATGCCGTTCGCGTCCTTGCTCACCGCGTTGACCACCGCGGAGGTGCCGGGCAGCGCCTGCAGGCGGTCCGAGAAGTCGCGGTTGCCGAGCACGTGCTCCTTGAAGAAGCCGTAGGTGCCCGAGCTGTTCTCGCGGCCGTAGAGCAGGATGGTCGCGTCCCGGCCGCCGACCTGCTTCCAGTTCGTGATCCGGCCCATGTAGATGTCGCGCACCTGCGCGATCGTCAGCGCGGGGACGGGATTCGACTCGTGCACGTAGATCGTGACGCCGTCGCGCGCGACCGGGATCTCGACGCCCATCGTCTGGTAGCGGTCGCGCAGCTTGAGCTTCTCATCGGGGCGCATGCTGCGGCTCGCCTGGCAGATGTCGGTCGTGCCGTTGATGAGCGCGGCGATGCCGGTGCCCGAGCCGCCGCCGGTCACCATGACGATCGCGCCCGGGGTGGCGTTCATGTACGCCTCGGCCCAGCGCTGGCCGAGGATCACCATCGTGTCGGAGCCCTTCACCGTGACGGGCTTCGCGGACGCCGCGCCCGCGAGCGCGACGAGCGCGGCGAGCAGGGCGGGGATGCGGATGTGGCGGATCAAGTCGGTCTCCCTCGTCAGAACTTGTGCTGGAGCTGGAAGGTCCACAGGTTGTCCTTGGGGTCGCGCCAGCGGCCCGCCCCGGCGGACACCTCGGTCTCGATCGCGTCGTAGGCCACCGTCAGCCGGGTGAAGCCGTCGTAGAAGGCGTTCACGCCCAGGCTGAGCCGGCGGTACTGGTCGTGGTCGCGGTCCGTGTTCGGGTCCCAGACGTCGTAGCGCGCCACGACCTGCGCGCGCTCGCCGGCGTTCTGCACCCACATCAGATAGCCGCCGCGCACGTCGGTGGCGAGATGGGCGGGGTCGCGGCCGGGCAGCAGCAGCCGCGCGCCGCTGGCGCCGCTCACCAGCGCCTTGACGGAGTCGGCGTTGACGTCGTGGCCGACGTAGCCCTCGAAGCGCAGGCTGCCGCCGCCGAGCGCGGGCAGCTCGTAGTAGGCCTGCGCGTCGAGCCCGGCGCGCGTCTTGTCGGTCTGGACGTCGGCCCCGGTGAGCGCGGTGGTCTGGCGGCCGTGGTAGTACGAGGCGCCCGCGTCCCAGGCGCCCTGCGACCAGCGCGCGCGCGCCACGAAGTCCTTGGCGCGCGTCGGGTCGGAGTTCGGCAGCTCGGCGTTGTTCACGCCGCCGCCGTTCAGGACGGCGAACGACGTCGAGAGGCGCGGCGTCCACTGGCTGTCGAGCTTGAGGCCGCGGTCGCGCTCGCCGCTGAACAGCACGTTCTCGGCGCGCGAGCGCTCGGGGAGCTCGCGCGCGCTCGAGGAGCGCTCGATCTCCCAGCCGAAGGGCACGTTGAACTGCCCGACGGTGAGCTGGTGCAGGTGGAGCGGCGTCCACGGGTCGAGCAGGGTGACGTACGCCTCGAGGAGGCGGACCGTGCGGTCCGATCCGCCGTCGAGGTACACGACCGCCTTCGAGAGGTCGTTCGTTTCGTACGTCATCTTCAGGCGCGCGCGACGGATGTAGTAGCGGTAGAGGTTCGGTGATGCCAGCGTGCCGATCGAGGTGGACGAGGCGCCGCTCACCTTGACGGTGTCGCTGTTCGCCTCGCCGTACTCGGCGCGGGCCTGGACGTAGCCCGAGAACTTGAACTTCTTGAGCTTGTCCACGTCGGCCTGCATCGCCGCGAACTGCTCGCTGAAGCCCTCGAGCAGGGCGTGCACTTCGGCCTTGGTGGCGAGCGACGTGTCGGCGGCGGGGGCGCCTTCGTCCGCCCGGGCCGTCGCGGGAAGCGCGAGCAGGGCGGCGAGGCAGAGGGCGCGCGGGAGGCGCATGAGTTCTTCTCCGGTCCGTGCGGTGTGCGGGTGAACGGACCGGAGGATGCGGGCCCGGCGGTTTCCGGGGGCGGGCCGCCGTGTTTCCGGCGTGTGACAAATGCGTTGTCGAAAGACCCGCGGCGCGGGCGCAACTGCCGGCCCCGCAGCTTCATCGCGGGCCTGAGGTGATTCCGGCAACCGGTTCGGGGAACGCGTGTTCGCGGCTACCAGCGCAGCGCGCACGCCCCCCAGGCGAAGCCGGCGCCGAAGGCGGCGAGCACGACGAGGTCCCCCGGGCGGACGAGCCCGGCGTCGCGCGCCTCGGTGAGCGCGATGGGGATGCTCGCGGCGGTCGTGTTGCCGTAGCGCCCGATGTTCTGGAAGACCTTCTCCGGCGGCAGGCCGAGGCGCTCGGCGACGGCGTCGCCGATGCGCCGGTTCGCCTGGTGCGGCACCACGAGCGCGACCTCGTCGAGCGTGTGGCCCGCGTCGCGCAGCACCTCGTGGATCACCTCGGGGAAGCGGGTCGTCGCGTTCTTGAAGACCTGGCGGCCGTTCATGCGCGGGAAGTGCCGGCCCTCGCCGAGCAGTTCCGCGGGCATCCGCCCCGGCAGGATCGACGACGGCAGCTCGCACCACAGGTCGCGCGCCGACGCGCCCTCGCTGTGCAGCGACCACGCGAGGATGCCGCGGCCTTCCTCCGACGGCTCGACCACCGCGGCCCCGGCGCCGTCGCCGAACAGCACGGCCATGTCGCGGCCGCGCGTGCTGACGTCGAGGCCGGTGCTCTGCACCTCGGCCCCGATCACGAGCACGCAGCGGTGGCGGCCGATGCGCACGAACGCGTCGGCCACCGACAGGGCGTAGAGGAAGCCGCTGCACGCGTTGCGCACGTCGAGCGCGCCGACGTTCGCGAGCCCGAGCTTCTCCTGCACGATCACGCCGTTGCCGGGGAACATCCAGTCGGGCGTCGTGGTGGCGAAGATCACGAAGTCCACGTCCGCGGGGACGCGCCCCGCGTCGGCGAGCGCGCGCCGCGCGGCCTCGATCCCGAGGTCGCTCGAGCCCGTGCCCGGATCGGCGAAGCGCCGCTCGCGGATGCCGGTGCGCTCGACGATCCACGCGTCGCTCGTGTCCATGAGCTGCTCGAGGTCGTGGTTCGTGACGACGCGGGGCGGGACGTGAAAGCCGATGCCGGCGATGCGCGAGCGCTTCATGCGGGCCTCCTCGAAGGGACGGCGCAGTCTGCCCGGGGCGCTCCGGGGCGGTCAACGGCGGCCGCGGCCCTCCGGCCGGGCGCGGCCGGTCAGCGCAGCAGGGCGGCGTACCAGCCGAGCGCGAGGTCGCCCCACAGGAACGCGACCAGCGCCGCGGGGGCGAGGAACGTGCCGAACGGCAGCGCGGTGCGGCCGTCGGCCCGGCCCCGCGCCATCAGCACGACCGAGACGAGCGTGCCCGCGAAGGCCGCGAGGAAGATCGTGAGCAGCGTGAGCGGCCCGCCCAGCACCGCGCCGAACATCGCCGCCAGCTTCACGTCGCCGCCGCCCAGGCCCTCGATCTTCCGCACCCGGAAGTACACCTCCGCGACCAGCCAGAGCAGCCCGGCGCCGAGCAGCATGCCGAACATCGCGTGCCGCGCGCCCGGGCCGAGCACGGCGGCCCCGACGCCGATCAGCGTGCCCGGCAGCGTGATCACGTCGGGCAGCAGCTGCATGTCCCAGTCCGTCCAGAAGAGCGCCACGAGCAGGAAGCCCCAGAGCGCGACCAGCGGCAGCGCCGGCACGAGCCCCAGCTTCTGCCAGGCGAGGAACGCCCAGCCGGCGCAGGCCAGTTCGGTCAGCGGGTAGCGCGCGCTGACCGGCGCGCCGCAGTGGCGGCAGCGGCCGCGGCTCGCCAGCCACGAGAGCACCGGGAAGAGGTCGGGCACCCCGAGGACGTGGTCGCACTTCGGGCAGCGCGAGCGCCCGTGCACCCACGAGCGGCCGCGCGGCGCGCGCCAGGCGAGGGCGGTCATGCCGCTCCCCATGACGAGCCCAAGCAGGACGGCCGAGATGCCGATGAGCGTGTCGGGGCTCACGCGGTCTCCGGCCGCAGGAAACCGTTGTCGGCCCGCCGCGGCTCTGCGAACATCGCGGCTCGGCCGGCGCACGAACGACCACCATCACGGGTACACGGCATGCAGGTGCTCTTCTTCCTCGCCATCCTGGCGAACAGCTTCGACCTCTTCGCGACCTCGGTGGGCATCCACTGGTTCGGCAACCGCGAGGGCAACCCGCTGCTCGCCCCGCTCGCCGAGGGCAACTGGCTCGCGTTCGTCGCGGTGAAGGGGGCCCTGGTGCCGCTGCTCCTCGCGTGGCTGTACCGGTATCGGCGGGACACCCCCCGGCTCTCCACCGCCGGCATGGGGCTCGTGACCGTCGCGCTCACCGTGGCCGCGGGCGCCTGGCTGGGCTGGATCGCCGGCACCCTGCACGTCCACGGCATGCCCCGCCTCTGACGGCCCGGGGGCGCGGGCGGGCGTCGTGCGCCCGCGTCCCGGGGCCCTCCCGCTACGGCTGCTCCGGCAGGATGCGCGGCGTGACCTCGATGACGAGGTCCTTCTTCGCCACCGTCGTGTTGCGGTGCTGGAAGAGCAGGCCGAGCCCGGGAATGTCGCCGAGGATCGGCACCTTCGAGGTCGAGATCGTGCGCTCCTCGCTCAGCAGGCCGCCGATGATCACCGAGCCGCCGTCCTTGAGACGCACCGTGGTGGTGGCCTGGCGCGTGGCGACGACCGGCAACTCCTCGTTCTGGCCCTTGAAGCCGACGACCGAGCTGACCTCGGGCTTGATGACCGTGGTGATGTAGCCGTCCGCGTTGATGAGCGGCGTGATCGAGAGCTTCACGCCGACCTCCTCGCGCTGGACCTGCTGCGAGGTCGCGGCCCCGCCGCCCGCGAAGATCGTCCCGCTGATCACGAACGGGATGCGCGAGCCGACCAGCATGCTCGCCTCGCGGCCGTTGAGCGTCGCGATCTTCGGGTTCGCCAGCACGCGGGCGTTGCCGTTGCGGATCGCGAGGTCCATGGCGACGCGGTAGACCTGCGCGACCCGGCTGAAGTTGCCGAGCTTGAAGATGTCGGTGGTGCCGGGCGTGTTCGGGAAGATCTTGAGGCCGCGGATCTGGTCCGAGCTCTCGCCGCCCTGCAGCGAGTCGTAGTTGCCCTCGACGAACATGAAGCCCTGGCGGCTGAGGAGGTCCCAGTCGATGCCGAGGCGCTTGAAGTCCTCCGTCGAGACCTCGACGATGCGGGCCTCGAGCATCACCTGCCGGGCGGGCTTGTCGAGGTCGGCGACGATCTCCTCGATCTCGGCGATGATGCGCGGGCTCGTGACGACGATCAGGCGGTTGCCACCGCGGTCCACCTCGATCTTGTCGGTGAGGCCCCGGAGCGCGTCCTTGACCTCGCTGGCGTCGGCGAACTTGAGGTCCACGATGTACGACGACAGCCCGGTCTCCTCCTGCAGCGACTTGGCGTCGGCCACGAGGATCGAGTTGCCGATGCGCTCGTAGGCGAGACCCGCCGCGCGCACGACGAGGTTCACGGCCTGCTCGACCGGCACGTCCTTCATCTGGATCGTGATCCGGCCGGCGGCGACCGTCGGCCCGGTGATGATGTTGAGCCCGCCCTTCTCGGCGAGCGTCTTGAGGACCTGGGACAGGCTGGCGTCGGTGGCGTCGAGGCTCACCAGCCGCTGCGGGGCGGCGGCCCCGCCGGGCGTCGCGCCGAGCAGGAGCGACACGGCGGCCGCGGCGAAAAGGGTTCGAACGAGGTTCACGCGGAAGTCTCCCTAGGGTTGGCGACGGAGGACGAGGCTCTCGGAGCCGCGCTTCAGGACGACCTGGTCGCGGGCGATGCTCACCACTTCGAACTCGGCGAACAGCGACCCGGCGCGGATGCTGTATTCGCGCCCGTCCCAGCGGACGAGGGCGCGGGGGTCGGCGTCGTAGATGATCGCGGTCAGCACGGGCGTCGCGGGCGCCGGGGGCGG
>CAZUEM010000137.1:0-9029 GCA_964619155.1 uncultured bacterium | reverse complement strand
GACGACGGCGTCCTGACCGACAGCTCCCGCCGCAAGGTGGACTTCAAGAACACCGTCATCATCATGACCTCGAACCTGGGCGGCCGGCAGATCCTGTCCGGCGGCAAGGGGCTGGGCTTCAAGCAGGCGGAGGGCGCGCAGCAGTTTTCGGCCATCAAGAGCACGGTGCAGGACGAGCTCAAGCGGGCGTTCAACCCCGAGTTCCTGAACCGCATCGACGACGTGGTCGTGTTCCACTCGCTCACCCGCGAGAACATGAAGAGCATCGTCGGCATCCTGCTCGGGCAGTTCTCGGCGCGCCTGCGGGCGCAGGAGATCGAGCTCGAGATCTCGACCGAGGCGACGGACCTGCTCATCGACAAGGGCTTCGACCCGGCCATGGGCGCGCGGCCGCTCAAGCGCGCGATCCAGCGGCTGCTCGAGGACCCGTTCGCCGAGTTCATCCTCCGGGGCCAGATCCCGGGCGGCTCGAAGGTGACGGTGACCCGCAAGGACGACGTGCTGGACTTCCAGACGACGCCCGCGGGGCAGCCGGCGCCCCCGGCGCCCCCGGTGGTGCCGACCGCCTGAGGCCCGGCGGACAGGCGGGGCTTGAGCGGCGCCGGCGGGACACCCCGCCGGCGCCGCGGCGTTTCGGGGGAACGGGCGGCCCGGCGGCGGGGTAGGAGCCGCCGGGCGGTCCGGCCCGCGCCGCTGGACAAGGCGGCGGCCGTGGCTATGATTCGCCCCCGACTCCCCACGGACATGGCCATTCCCGTCCGACTCGCGCGCGCACGGACGAGCGCTGCGGGCATGGCGACGCGGACCCACCCGGCCACGAGAGGACCATCCCGAGTGCTCCAGAACACCCTTCGCATCCTTCGCCGGGCCCTTTCGGCGGGCGCGGCCGCCTTCCTGCTGGCCGGCGCGCCCGCCGGCCCGGCCGCGGCGCAGGAGGGCGCCGGCGGCGCCCCGGTCATCGGCCGCGTCACCGTCGAGGGCAACGTCCACACGGACAGCAGCCGCATCCTGCGCACGTTCGAGGTCCTGCCGGGCCAGCGCTTCTCGCAGGACGCGGTGCGGCGCGGGGTGCGCAAGCTCGTGGGGCTCGGCCTGTTCAACGACGTGAAGGTGAACCGCAGCGAGCGCGACGGGGTGATCGACCTCGTGGTGGTCGTCGCCGAGCGGCCGCGCATCGGCACCATCGCCTACGCGGGCAACAAGAAGCGCGAGGACGTGGACCTCGAGAAGAAGACGTTCCTCAAGGCCGGCGACACCTACTCCCCGGTCCAGGTCCGCACGCAGGTGGACTCGCTGCTCCAGTACTACCGCGAGGAGGGGTTCGCGCGCGCGAAGGTCACGGCCCGGCTGGACACGCTCGCCGCGCGGAACGAGGTGAACCTGACGTTCGACGTGGACGAGGGCGAGAAGGTCCGGGTCAAGAAGATCGTCTTCTCGGGCGCGACGGCGTTCGGCGAGAAGCGGCTGCGCAAGGCGATGAAGACCAAGCAGCACTGGTTCCTCGGCGGCGGCGACATCAAGGACGAGACGTTCGCCGAGGACCGGGCGAAGCTCGAGCGCTGGTACCAGGATCACGGCTACCGCGACATGCGCGTGGCCGCGTTCGACCTCGAGCCGGGGAGCGAGCCGCGCGACCTGACGCTTCGGGTGACGATCGAGGAGGGCCGCCCCTACGTGCTCGGGGAGGCGCGCTGGTCCGGCAACACGGTCGTGCCCACGGCGACCCTGGCGAAGCTCTGGACCGGCCGGCCGGGCGCCGACTACGAGAAGACGCGGATCGAGCGCGCCACGGGCGGCGTGTACGGCGAGTACGCCGAGCACGGCTACCTGTACCTGAACGTGGACCCGCGCGAGACCGTGCGCGATTCGATCGTGGACCTCGAGTTCGTGGTCTCCGAGGGCGCGCCCTCGCATGTCCGCAAGGTGAGCTTCACCGGCAACAAGGGCACCCGCGAGCACGTGCTGCGGCGCGAGCTGGCGATCCACGAGGGCGATCGCTTCCGCCGCTCGGCGCTCATGCGCAGCCAGGGCGACATCATGCGGCTCGGCCTCTTCGAGGAGGTCCTGCCGGACTTCACGCCCGCCGAGAGCACCGACGTGGACCTCGTGTTCCGGGTCAAGGAGAAGCAGGTCGGGACGGCCTCCGCCGGCGCGGGCTACACCAGCCAGACCGGCCTGACCGGCTTTCTCGAACTCGGCCACAACAACGTGCTCGGCAACGGCCAGCAGCTCTCGCTGCACGTCGAGCGCGGCGGCAAGCGCGAGGACTACTCGCTGAGCTTCACCGAGCCGTGGTTCCGGGACTCGCCGACGCTGCTCGGGTTCTCGGGCTACAGCACGACGGCGCTGCTCAGCGAATACGACCTGCGGCGCCGCGGCGGCTCGGCGCGCATCGGCCGGCCGCTGCCGTGGCCGGACTACTCGCGCGGCTCGGTGAGCTACACGCTCGAGAACGTCCGCATCACGAACGTGCGCGACTCGCTGCTCCTGACGGGCGTCAAGGTCGGAGTCGACCAGCTCACCAGTTCGTTCGAGATCAACTTCCTGCGCAACTCGACGGACAACCCGTTCTACCCCACGAAGGGCACGCGCCTCACGGCCAACGAGGACTTCACCGGCGGCCCGCTGCTGGGCGACCTGCACTACCACAGCCACCGCTACGAGGGCCGCGCCTACTTCCCGTCGCTCCTCAAGGGCGTCACGACCATGACGCGGCTGCGCGTCGGCCTGATGGGGCAGTACCCGTGGAAGGACGAGGCGGTGCCGGACTACGCGCGCTTCCGCCTCGGCGGCGGCAACACGCTCGATCCGCTGCGCGGCTACCTCGACTACCAGGTCGTGCCCGACGGCAGCGTCTCGAAGATCTGGACGCGCTTCTCGCGCAGCGGCACGACGAGCGGCGGCGCCGACACCACGTTCGCCGACTCGGCGCTCGTCACGCGCCGCTACCCGGGCGGCCTGTACATGGGGCTCGTCACGGTCGAGCAGCAGTTCCCGATTGTGCATCCGTTGCACGGTGTGCTTTTCTTCGATGCCGGAAACGTCTGGAACCGGCCGGGGGACATCCGCCCGCTCGACCTCAAGGTCGGCATGGGAATCGGCTTCCGGATGGAGATCCCGATCCTCGGCAACATCGGGTTCGACTACGGCTACGGCTTCCATCGGGACGACGGCCCGCAATGGCAGGGCCATTTCCTGATGGGCAACATGGGCTTCTGACGGAGCGCGCATGCGACACGCGAGACGGGCAGCCCGGATCGGCGCGGCCGCGCTCGTGGCGCTGCTCCTCGGCGCCGCCGGCGCCGGGGCCGCCGACCTGCGGCTCGGCTACATCGACTCCGGCCGGATCTTCCTCGAGTTCAAGGAGGCGCAGGAGGCCCAGCAGCGCTTCGACCGCCTGGTGACGGGCTGGAGGGACGAGGCGCTCGAGAAGGAGAAGGCCGTCCAGCAGCTCCGCCAGGAGGTGCGCGACCAGTCCCCGATCCTCTCGGCGATGCGCCGGCAGGAGAAGGAGGCCGCGCTGCAGCGGGCGGTGAGCGAGTACGACGCCTTCATCCAGGAGATCTGGGGCCCGACGGGGCGCGCGTCCTCCGAGAACGAGCGCGCGACCGCGGAGATCGTCCAGCGCATCCGGCTCGCGGTCGAGAAAGTGGCGGCGTCGAAGGGCCTGGAACTGGTGCTGGACGCCGCGAGCGGGTACCTCGTCTACGCCGACAAGAACCTCGACCTGACGACCGAAGTGCTGGCCGAACTCGCCGCCACGGCGACCGGCGGCGCGAACTAGGAGGCCGCGGATGAGCACGCGCACGCTCGCCGAGCTGGCCGCCGAGCTGGGCGGCACGGTGGTGGGGGACGGTTCGACCCAGATCCGCGGCGTCGCCGGGATCCGCGAGGCGCAGCCCGGCGACGTGACGTTCATCGCCAACGCCCGCTACGACGCCTACCTCTCGCAGACGCACGCCTCCGCGGTGATCTGCTCGCGCGACCCGCGCGAGGCCCGGGTGCCGCTGCTGATCGTGGACAACCCGTACCTGGCGTTCCAGAAGGCCGTGCGGCTGTTCCGCCCGGAGCTCTACCAGCCGCTGCCGGGCGTGCACCCGACCGCGGTGGTCTCGCCGGCGGCCTCGATCGGGGAGAACGCCTCGATCGGCGCGCACTGCGTGATCGAGGCCGGGGCGCGCATCGGCGCGCACAGCGTGCTCATGCCCGGCTGCTACGTGGGCGTGCAGGCCGCGATCGGCGAGCGCGCGCTGCTCTACCCGCGCGTGACGGTGCGCGAGGAGTGCGTGATCGGCGACCGCTGCATCCTGCACCCGGGCGTCGTGATCGGCGCCGACGGCTTCGGGTTCGCGTTCGACGCCGGTCGCTACCACAAGGTGCCGCAGGTGGGGAACGTGGTGGTCGGCGACGACGTCGAGATCGGCGCGAACACGACGATCGACCGCGCCACGACCGACGCCACCCGGATCGGCGACGGCACCAAGATCGACAACCTCGTGCAGATCGGCCACAACGTCGTGACCGGCAAGCACTGCATCATCGTCGCCCAGGTGGGCATCTCCGGCAGCACCATCCTCGAGGACTACGTCACCATCGGCGGCCAGGCGGGCATCGTGGGCCACGTCCGCCTCGGCACGGGCTCGATGGTCGGCGCGCAGAGCGGCGTGACGAAGTCGGTGGCCGCCGGCGACAAGGTCTCCGGCTACCCCGCCATGGCGCTCAACGCGTGGAAGCGCGTCACCGCCTACCTCATGCGGCTGCCGCAGCTCTTCGAGCGCGCGAAGGCACTCGAGGAGCGCGTGGACCGGCTGGAGAAGGAGAAGGACCAGGACCAGGAGAGGGAGGCCGTCCATTGAAGGGCCGCATGCAGCGCACGATCGCGCGCGAGACGTCCATCGAAGGCATCGGGCTGCACACCGGCGAGCGCGGGGTCATGAAGTTCCTGCCGGCGCCGGTCGGCCACGGCGTGCGGTTCGCCCGCGTGGACCTGGACGGCGCCCCGGAGGTGCGGGTGCGCCCGGAGAACGCCCACTTCGACCCGGGCGCGGGACGCCGGACGATCCTCCAGCAGGACGGCGTGCAGATTCACACGATGGAGCACGTGCTCTCCGCGGTGGCGGGGCTCGGTCTCGACAACCTCCGCATCGAGGTCAGCAGCATGGAGGTGCCGGAGGGCCACGACGGCAGCGCGCTGCCGATCGCGCGCGCGCTCATGGCCGCGGGCATCGTCGAGCAGGACCGGCCGACGCGCCACATCAAGGTCACGAAGCCGGTGCACTGGCGGCACGGCCGCGTCGAACTCTCGGCGGTGCCGCTCAGCGGCTTCCGGATCTCGTTCACGATCGAGTACGACCATCCCCTCATCGGCGTGCAGTCGCTCTCGCTCGACATCACCCCGGAGACGTTCCTCGAGCAGATCGCGCCGGCGCGCACGTTCGTGCTCGAGCGCGACCTCGAGGTGCTGCGCCAGTCCGGGTGGATCAAGGGCGGACGGCTCGAGAGCGCGATCGTCGTCGGCGAGGACCGGGTGCTCAACGACGAGCCGCTGCGGTTCCCCGACGAGTTCGTGCGCCACAAGATCCTCGACCTGCTCGGCGACCTGTTCATCCTCGGCGGCCCGCTGCTCGGGCACGTCAGCGCGAAGCGCTCGGGGCACCACGGCCACGTCGAGTTCGTGAAGATCCTCAAGGAGACCCTGC
Organism: uncultured bacterium; assembly: GCA_964619155.1. Lineage (GTDB taxonomy): Bacteria > Eisenbacteria > RBG-16-71-46 > RBG-16-71-46 > RBG-16-71-46 > CAIXRL01. The sequence goes on along the minus strand of CAZUEM010000137.1, from coordinate 3,330 downwards.
CGCTGCCCGGCCGCCGCGCCGGCGGGCCGCCCGAGGAGTGGGACACGACGGCCATCATGGACCTGATGCCGCACCGCTACCCGTTCCTGCTGGTGGACCGCATCACCGCCATCGAGGAGGGGCAGAGCATCGAGGGGTTCAAGAACGTCACGATCAACGAGCCGTTCTTCCAGGGCCACTTCCCGGGGCAGCCGACCATGCCGGGCGTGCTCATCCTCGAAGCCATGGCGCAGGTGGGCGGCATGCTGATGCTCAACTCGGTGGACGACCCGGCCAACAAGCTCATGTACTTCATGGGCATCGACGGCGCGCGCTTCCGCCGCCCGGTGGTGCCGGGCGACCAGCTGCGCTTCAAGCTCACCCTGCTCAACGTCAAGCGGCGGACGATGAAGATGCGGGGCGAGGCGTTCGTGGACGGGCAGCTCGTGGCGGAGGCGGAGCTGCTCGCCACGGTCGTGGACAAGCGGCCGTGAGCGCGCGCGGCGCGACCCGCGTGCACCCGGCCGCGTTCGTGGACCCGGGGGCGAAGCTGGGGCAGGGCGTCGTGATCGGGCCGGGGGCGGTGATCGGCCCGGACGTCGTGATCGGCGACGGCACGCGCGTGGACGCGCACGCGCTCGTGACCGGCTGGACGACGATCGGCGAGGACTGCCACCTCCACCACGGCGCGGTGGCCGGCTCGCCACCGCAGGACCTCAAGTACGCGGGCGAGCCGTCGCACCTCGTGATCGGGGACCGCACGGTGATGCGCGAGTACGCGACCGCGAACCTCGCCACCGAGCCGGGCTTCACCACGCGCATCGGCAGCGACTGCCTGCTCATGGCCTACTCGCACGTCGCCCACAACGGGCAGGTCGGCGACCGCGTCGTGATCGCGAACGCCGTGCAGATGGCGGGCTACGTCGTGGTGGACGACTGGGCCATCGTCGGCGGCGGCACCGTCGTGCACCAGTTCACGCGCATCGGCCGCCACGCGATGATCGGCGGTGGCTCGCGCATCGCGCAGGACGTGGCGCCCTTCGTGAAGGCCGCGGGCAGCCCGCCGCGCAACGCGGGCGTCAACTCGGTGGGGCTCGAGCGCCGCGGTTTCACGCGCGAGACGCGGGCCGCGATCGAACGCGCCTACCGGATCTTCTTCCGCGAGGGCCTGACCTCGTCGGCCGCCGTCGCGCGGATCCGCGCGGAACTGGCCGGCGTGCCCGAGGTCGAGCACTTCGCGCGCTTCTGCGAAACCTCCGTGCGCGGCGTCTCGCGCTGAAAGGAGCCTCCGTGCAGCCCGTGCGGTGCGGTGTGTGGGGCGTCGGCACGTGGGGCGAGAAGCACGCCCGCGTGTACGCCGCGATTCCCGAAGCGGAACTGGTCGGCGTCCACGACGCGTCCCCGGCGCGGGCCCGCGAGGTGGCGAAGCAGTACGGCACGCGCGCCTTCGAGGACCCGGGCGCGCTGCTGCGCGAGTGCGAGGCGGTCTCGGTGGCCACGCCCACCGTCGCCCACCGCGAGGCGGCCGAGCGGGCGCTGGCCGCGGGCTGCCACGTGCTCGTCGAGAAGCCCATGGCGGTCACGGTCGCCGAGTGCGACGCGATGATCGCGGCGGCCGAGCGCGCGGGTCGGGTGCTGCAGGTCGGGCAGGTCGAGCGCTTCAACCCGGCGCTCCTGGCGGCCCGGCCGTACCTGGGCACGCCCAAGTTCATCGAGGGGCACCGCATGGCGGCGTTCCAGCCGCGCTCGCTCGACATCGACGTCGTCGGCGACCTGATGATCCACGACATCGACGCGGTGCTGCACCTGACGGGGCGCACGCCCGTGCAGGTCTCCGCGGTCGGGGTCGCGGTGCTCTCGAGCACCGAGGACATCGCGAACGCGCGGCTGGAGTTCGAGGACGGCTGCGTCGCCAACCTGACCGCGAGCCGCGTCTCGGTCGAGCGGCTGCGCCGCCTGCGCTTCTTCCAGGGCAACGCCTACGTGTCCGTGGACCTGTTCGAGAAGAGCGGGGAGGCGTTCGTCATCCGCGACCCCGGCTCGTTCAGGCCCGGGCAGGTGAACCCGCTGGCACTGCTCGCGGGCATCCAGCGGACGAAGCTGGACGTGCCCGCGGGCGAGCCGCTGACGCTCGAACTGCAGGCGTTCGTGCGCTCCCTGCGCGGCGGGGGCGAGGGCGCCGCGTCCGCCGGGGCCGGGCGCGACGCGCTGCGCGTCGCCGAGGACGTGCGCGAGGCCATGCGGCGCCGGGCGCTGCAATGGGCGGGGCGCTGAGCGCGGCTGCGCCCGCGCGGACGAGGCGCCTGCTGGTCGTGGCCGGCGAGCCCTCCGGCGATCACCACGCGGCGAACCTCGTGCGCGCGCTCGCCGGCCACGGCACGTTCGAGGTGGCCGGCGTGGCCGGCCCGCGCCTGCGCGAGGCGGGGGCGACGGCGCTCGTGCGCCAGGAGGACCTCGCGGTCATCGGCTTCAGCGGCATCGTCGCCAAGCTCCCGGCGCTGCTGCGCGCGCGCGACCGGCTGCTCGCCGCCTGCGGTTCGTGGCGCCCGGACGCGGCGCTGCTCGTGGACTACCCGGGCTTCAACCTGCGCCTCGGGCCGCTGCTGCGCGCGCGCGGCGTCCCGGTCTTCTACTACATCGCCCCGCAGGTCTGGGCGTGGCATCCCGAGCGCGCCGCGCAGATGGCGGCGTGGGTCACGCGCCTGGCCGTGGTGTTCCCGTTCGAGGAGCCGCTCTTCCGCGACGCCGGGGTGGCGACGGAGTTCGTCGGGCACCCGCTGCTGGACGCCCTCGAGCCCGAGGTGGACGCGGCGGCGCTGCGGCGCGAGCTGGGGGCGCCGGCGGGCGCGCGGCTCGTCGGCCTGCTGCCCGGCAGCCGCGCGGGCGAGCTGCGCCACCATGCGCGCGTCCTCGTCGAGGCGGGCGTGCGCCTGCGCGAGCGCCACCCCGACTGCTTCCCCGTCGTGGCGCTGGCCGAAGGCGCTTCGCTCGACCACCTCCCGGCGCGCCTGCGCGGCGCGGTGCCCGCGGTGCGCGGCCGGACGCGCGCCGTGCAGGCGCACGCCGACTGCTGCGCCGTCGCCTCCGGCACCGCCACGCTCGAGACCGCGCTCTTCGGCACGCCGCTCGTGGTCGTGTACCGCGTCGGCTGGCTCAACTGGCAGATCGCGCGGCGGCTCGTGACGCTGCCGCGCATCGGGCTGCCCAACATCGTCGCCGGCGCGGACGTCGCGCCGGAGCTGCTCCAGGACGCGCTGACGCCGGCCGCGGTGGCGGACACCCTGGGCGCATGGCTCGCCGACCCGGGGGCGCTCGCCGCCCGGCGCGCGGCGCTGGCCGGGCTGCGCGGCC
>CAZUEM010000136.1:0-9179 GCA_964619155.1 uncultured bacterium | reverse complement strand
GCGCCCTGCGTGATCGCGTGGGCGGCGTCCATGCCGCGGACGACGCGGGCAAAGATCGTGTAGCGGCCGTCCAGGTGCGGCTGCGGCGAGAGCGTCACGAACCACTGGCTGCCGCCGGTGTCCTTGCCCGAGAGCGCCATGCCCACCATGCCGGTCTCGTAGCGCAGGCGGTTGTACTCGCAGCGGATCGTGTGGCCCGGGCCGCCCGCTCCGGTGCCGGTCGGGTCGCCGTCCTGGATGACGAAGTCGGGCACCACGCGGTGGAACGCGGTCGAGTCGAAGTACCCGCGGCGCGCGAGCGCCACGAAGTTGTGCACGGTCTGCGGGGCGAGCGCGGCCTCGAACGCCCACTCGATGTCTCCTGCCGTGGTGTGCAGGATCGCGCCGCGCTCGCGCGGGACGTCCTCGAAACCGGGCCGGTGCTCGCGCGGCGCCTCGGCGGCGCGTGCGGCGTTCTCGACGCTGTCGGCGAACGCGCGCCCGGCCAGCTGGCGCAGCGCGTCGCGAATGGCGATCCGCGCGTCCGGGTCGGCGTCGCGGCCGCGCGCGGCGTACGTGCGGGCGAGCAGTCCGACCGAGGCGCTGTCGCCCCACTCGCCGAGGCCCGCGGCGCAGGCCGCGGCCCACAGCGCGTCCGGCGCCTCGATCCCGCCGCGCAGCACGGGCAGCAGCGGCGCGAGCGAGGCGGCGCGCGTGCGTCCGCCGAGCTGGCCGGCGATCTCCGCGGCGGTCATGCGCTCGAGCAGCGGGCGGTCCCCGGCGAGCGAGACGGGCAGCACGAGCGCGGCGACGGTCGTGTCGCCGAGCTGGCGCACGCCGTCGAGCAGCGCCGTGCGCACGTACACGACCGAGTCGGCGAGCAGCCGCCGCACCTGGCCGAACCCGCGCATGCCGAAGCGCGCGACCACCGCGCGCGCGCACGCGCCGCGGGTCGCCGGGTCGCGGTCGCCGATGCCGCGAATGAGCATCATGCGCGCGTCGCCGACCACGCCGCGGTCGGCGGCGGCCCACACGAAGCTGTCCGCCAGGACCGTGGCCGCGGTCACCCGGACGTGCGGGTTCGCGTGCTGGAGCAGCGGGTACACGGCCGGGAGCTGTGAGCCGTTCGTCGAGTCCGCGATCAGCTGCAGCGAGCGCAGCGCGTTCACGTACACGGCCGCGTCGTCGTCGAGGCACGCGGCGGCGAGCGCGCCGACCGAGCGGCGGGCCTTGAGGCGGCCGAGCGTGCGCGCGGCGTGCGCGCGCACGAGCGCGTCGGGGTCGCCGAGCAGCGGTTCGACCGCGGGCGCGATGCGCTCGGGCAGCGGCAGCTTCTCGAGCGCGTACACGACGCGCCAGCGCAGCGAGGCGTCGCGCACGCCCAGGCGGGCGAGCAGCGGACCGGCGGCGCTCGTGTCGGCGAGCCGCCAGAGCGCCACGGCCGCGTGCGCGCGGCGCGCGCCGCGCGGCGAGTCGAGGAGCTTCACGACCTTCGTGGTCGCGGCCTTATCGCCCAGCTTGCCGAGCGCCTCGACCGCGAGGTCGGCAACCTCGGCGTCGGCGTCGCCGAGCGCGCGCTCGAGCGCGGGCCGCGCGCCCTTCCAGCCGATCTGCCCGAGCGCGAAGGCGGCCTCCCGGCGCACGGCCGGCGAGCGGTCGGCGAGCAGCGGCAGCAGCGCCGGCGCGGCGGTCGAGTCCTGCAGCCGTCCGACGGCGAGCGCCGCGCGCTCGCGCACGGCGGCCGAGGTGTCGGCGAGAAAGCGCTTCAGCACGCCGTCGGACCAGGCGCGCGAGTCCTCGGCGATGGCGATGGCGCGGGCCGGGCTCGCGGGCGCGGCCTCGGCGCGCGCCGGGCGCGAGGTGAGCGCGGCCAGCGCGGCGAGGGCGAGGCAGCAGGCGGCTTTCACGGTTCCACGTTCCTCCGGGGGCGTCGCCCGCCGCGGGCCGGGATCAGGGCGTGCTCTCGGGTTCGACGCGGCGGGGCTTGCGCAGCTTGACGAGCCGGCCGAGCTCCTCGACGTGGCGGCCGCCCTCGGTGACGGCGCTCAGCCGGTACAGGTAGACGCCGTTCGCGATCGGCGAGCCGTCGCCGTCGCGCCCGTCCCAGAACAGCTGGTGGTACCCGGGCGAGAGCGCGCGCTCGGTGCGCGAGTAGAGCGCGCGGCCCGAGAGCGTGAACACGCTGATCCGGATGTCGGCGGGCTCGGAGCCGAGCAGCCCGAACGAGAACCGGGTGCCGTCGTTGTCGAACGGGTTCGGGAACGCCACGAGGTCCTCGAGCCGCAGTTCGCCGACCGCGGTCGAGACGTCGAACTCGTGCGTCAGCAGCTCGCCGCCCGCCACGGCCAGCTCCACCATGTAGCTGCCGATCAGGTAGTCGTCGTGCGCCCACGCGAGGATCCACTCGCGGCCCGACGCATCGCCGGGCGCGGGGCTCGAGGTGAACGCCTGCGCCTGGCCGTTGATCGTCAGCGTCAGGTCGGCGGCGGGCACGAGCGGCCTGGGGCTGATCACGTAGAGCGTCAGGTTCGCGCGCGGCGAGACGTCGTCGCCGTCGTTGATCGGCACGCCGTCCACGCGCAGCGACGACTCGAGGGTCATGGTCGCGGTGAACTCGGACTGCAGGCCGTTGCGGTCGCGCACGCGGAACACCCAGCGCGAGTCGCGCGCCGGCGGCTGCGTGACGTAGGCGACCCGGAACCGCCGGCCGCCGAAGACGCCGCCGCCCGCGGTGTCGGGGAACGGCGGGCTCACGGTGTAGGCGGCGGCGTCCACCGCGACGAGGCCGGCGCCGGTGTCTTCGTACACGCCGAGACTGTCGAGCCGCTCGGCCGAGACCAGGTCGGCCTGGAAGCGCACCGTGTCGCCGGCGGTGCGCACCCGCACGGGCAGGCCCTCCTCGACGGGCACGTCGTTGGCCGTCACCAGGGTCTGCGGCCGGCCGATGGACATGCGCGTCGCGGGATCGCCGAGCAGCGTGTACGTGAGCGCGATGCCGCGCTCGCCGCTGTACTGCCCGCCGGTCGGCACGTAGCGCAGCATCGCCGACTGGATGGCCTCGCCGACCACGACGCGCGCGCCGCGGTCGCCGGGCACGAACTCGTCCACCGGCGGGTCGGCGAACAGCGAGCGCGCCAGCTCGACGTTGATGTGGGTCGAATCGTCGCGCGGCACCACCTCGTAGCACGACGACGCCCACGAGCCGATCGCGCCGCCCAGGGGCAGCGTCAGCATGTCCTCGCCGAGACAGCCGCCGAGCGGGGTGTTCGGCCCGCCGCCGTTGCGGCCGAACATGTTCGCGTGACACGAGAACGCGGTGAAGAACAGCGGCCGACCGGCATTCGCGAACGCGAACTTGTCGTCGCCCGAGACGACGTCTCCGGAGTTGATGTAGAGGTTCTCGTGCGTCAGCACGTACTCGTTGGCGTGGCCCTGATAGTTCCACCACAGCACGCCGGCGTTGAGCCGGGCGAAGAGCTGCGGCGTCACGCCCGCGTGCGTGCGGCCCTGCGTCGCGGCGCGGTCGGCGCGGCAGGTGTCGGACGGCGGGGTCAGCGTCCACGGCTCGCTCGCGAGGTAGTAGCGCAGGTTGAACAGCTCGGCGTACGTCTGCGCGAGGCCGGCGTCGCGATTCACGATCGAGGCGCACTTGGCGTTCAGGCCGACGAAGTGCTCCTCGTCCAGGCGGTGGCAGTAGCCCGCGCCGCCGCCCCCGCCGCCGAAGAACGTGTCGCCCGAGAACGCGTCGTCGCTCGAGAGCAGGAGCCGGCGCCGCCACGACTGGTCGCCGGAGAGGTCCTCGTAGGCGACCAGCTTGGCCACCATGGCCTGCGCGTCGGCCAGCGAGTTGGCGGGCAGGCGCCCGATCATGACCTCGACGAGGATGGGCCCGAAGCCCTGCGGGTTGCAGTTGCCGGTGAGGCAGCCGTAGACCGGGTCGCCGGTCACGATCTCGAAGCCCTCGCTGACCGCGACGGGCCCGGGCAGCGGCATCGTCGGGACCCAGTCCACGCCCGAGCGCGCCTCGTGGCGCTGCGGGTCGATCGAGCCGTCGCCGAACAGCAGCACGAAGCGCGTCTCCCAGCGCTCGTAGGCGTACTTCACGAACCGCTGGATGGCGTGGCCCGAGTGCCGCCCGCCCCCGAACTCGTCGAAGACGGACTGCGTCGGCGCGACCAGCACGTTCAGGCCCTGCGACTCGCGCAGGTCCACCAGCGGCTGCACCGCGGGCAGGAACGCCTCGGGCACGATCAGCACGTAGTCCGCCGCGGTCGCGGCGTGCAGGTTGCGGCGCGTCACGGCCGTGAAGCCGGCGGCGGGGGGAATCCGCGGGCCGTAGTCGGGGTCGCCCTCGATCGCCGCCGCCGCGACGTAGCTGCGGCGCGAGCCGGTCGCGACCGAGTCCTGGAAGCTGAAGGCCACGTCGGCGCCGTACTCGAGGCGCGACGGGTCCACGAGAAGCCGTACGGGCTGGTCGGGGTTCGTGACGTCGTAGAGCCGCAGCGAGTCCGAGAAGAACCGCTCGGCGCGGACCTGGAACTCGCCCGCCGCGTCGCCGCTGTTGAACTCGAGCACGCCGTCGAGCGCGCGGAAGGCCCGCCAGTAGGTGACCTGGAACCAGTTGAGGCCGGCCGGGTCGAACTCGCTCGCCAGCCCGTTCGGCGCGCCCGCATGGTTCTTCCCCCACAGGCGCAGGTAGTTCGTGAGCCCGGGCGTCAGCGAGGAGCCGCGCAGGGTGGCGCTGGTCGTGTACGGGCGCTTGCCGTTCCACCACACCGAGTCGGCGACCGTGGTGACGGCGCCCGAGCCGTTCCGCACCGCCGCCCACTGGTAGTGGGTGGCGAAGCTGCGGCCGACGTAGCTGACCGTGAACGAGACGGAGCGGTTCGTGTCCGCGTCGTTGGTCTCGAACCGGATCGTGTCGGGCCGGTTGTAGTAGAACGCGTAGGGCGTCCAGTGGAAGAGGTCCACGGTCGTGTCGGCGGGCACCCAGATGGACGGCATCATGAACGCGTTGTTGCGTTCGTAGTGCCGCCGGTGGGGGTACGAGGCGAGCGGCGTGAGGCCCGCGGCGCCCCGCCAGCCGTCCCGCTTCGCCATGCGCGCTCCGCCGGCGGCGGCGCGGGTGACGAACACCGCGTCGGCGTCGCCCCACCAGCGCTGGTACTGGCTGGCGCCCGATCGCTCGGCCCAGGTGCGCGCGTACATCCACACGTAGTCCCCGGAGTCGAACGTGCCGTTGCCGTTCACGTCCTCGACCTCGACCGGCACGTCCACGGTCGCGTACGAGGGGTTCTGCCCCTCGAGGAACTCGTGGCGGTGCACCGCGACCTGCGCGACCGGCACGCCGGCCGGGTAGCCCTTCGGCTGCAGCAGGTCGTATGGGAGCCGGTAGAGCCCGGTCGAGTCCACCTTGACCCGCACCTCGGGCTCGCTCTCGTCGAACGCTGCGGCGGCGGAGGGCTTCGCGAACAGCGACGCGGACCCGGCCGCGCGCGGGCTCACGCGCCAGGCGCGCGCCTGCTCGAAGTTGAGAACGCTGGTCGCGAGCGCGGCGTCGAAGCCCGGGTCGGCCCCGCCCCCGAAGGCGGCCAGAGCGCTCGCGCCCGCGGGCCGGTTCCAGTCCACGCGCACGGTGAAGCCGCCGGTCGCGACGAGGCGCGAGGCGCCCTCGTCGTAGCGGAACGGCCGCGCCTCGATCCCGACGAGCCGGCGGCCGCGGAACGGGGCGGGCGCCCCGAGCAGCACGTCCTCGGCGGGCCAGGCGCCGTCCACGATCGGGTCCACGGTCTCGGTGTACGGGATCTCGCGCCCGCCGTCGGGGTCGGGCCGGAACGCGGGACGGCCGGCGATCGCGAGCTTCACGCCCTCGCGCGACGTCTCGCCGTCGCGGGCGAGCACCGTGAACGTGGGGCGGGCGTCGGGAGGCACGGCCAGCATGGCGGTGTAGGTCGGCAGCAGGGCCCGGCCGGGGCTCGAGAGCGCGTGCGAGCCGGGCACCCCGACGATCTTCGCGCGGCCGGTCAGGGCGTCCGGGGCGGTGAGCGACCAGTTCTCGGTGTCCACCCGCAGCGTCACGCCGCGCTCGTCGGCGGCGATCAGGCGGAAGGCGGCGGCGGAGGCGAGGGCGGGGGCCGCGAGGGCGGCCAGCACGAGCACGAGCGTTCGGATGGAGGCGCGCATGGGAGGGGGGATTCTATGACATGCCCCGGGCCGCCAAAAACCCTAGACTGTCCGCTCGCTCCGCCGACCCGCGCCGCCGTTCCAGGACCAAGGAGTCCCCCTCGATGAAGGTGCACCCGTTCCGACGCGCCGCCGCGACCGCGGCCCTGCCGCTGCTGGCGCTGCTCCCCGCCCTCGCCGTGACCGCCCCGGCGCCGCCCGCGAAGCCGGCGCCCGCGAAGGCCGCGGCCGCGAAACCCGCCGGGGGCGGCAGCCGGCTGACGGCCGCGCTGCCCGACACGGTGCTCGCCCGCGTGTTCCTCGGGGCCGGGACGAAGGAGACGAAAGACATCACCCGGGCGCAGATGATCTTCGCCGCGGCCCGCGCCGGGCGGCGGCTCGAGACCCTTACCCCGCAGGACCGCCGCGAGTTTCTGGATGTTCTGGTGGACCAGGCCGTGCTGGTGGCGAAGGTGCACCAGGAGCCCCGCCAGTGGGCCCGCCGCGACAGCAACGACTGGAACTCCCTCCGGGACCGGCTGGTGCTGCGCGCGGCCCTCGACTCCGCCATGGTCGAGGTCAACTTCGAGCGCGCCGCCCGCGGCGACTCGCTGCTGCCGCCCCAGCAGGTGGGCGTGATCCTGCGCGAGCGCGAGATGGAGCGGCTCGCGCCGCGCTGGAACGACGCGGCGCTCGCGAAGGCCGTCTCGGTGTTCGACACCCTGCCGCGCCCCGACTCGCGCATGTCCATGCTCGAGCAGATGCGCATCGCCGGCGTGAACCCGGTCGTCGGCGACGACGACGGCGCGCTGGTGCTGGCCGAGTCGCCGCTCGGCCCCTACACGCTGGGCGAGCTGGTGCGCGACTTCACGAAGCTGAACCCGATGTACCGCCCGCGCGTGTCGGCCCCCGACGACGTGAAGGGCATGGTGGCGAACGTGTTCTTCGAGCGCCGGCTGCGCGAGGCCGCGCTCGCGCGCGGCCTCGAGCGGCGGCCCGACATCGCCCGGCAGCTCCGCGAGCGCGCCGAGTACCTCGACGTGCAGTCCTACGTGGCGCGCGAGGTGTACGCGAAGATCGCGATGGACTCGCTGACGCTGCGCAGGCACTTCGAGACGCACCGCTCCGAGTTCGACTTCGACGAGCGCGCGCACATCGTGCGCATGGCGTTCCCCGACCGCGCCGAGGCCGAGGCGATGGTGCGGCGGCTGACGGTTCCCGGCGAGGCCGAGTCGCTGGCCGCCCAGAGCGCGCGCGCCGGCGTGCCTTACACGACGGTCATCAACCGCGACAGCGACACCACGCTGTTCGGGCGCATCGTGCGCGGCGGCGGCGTGGGCACGGTGCTCGGGCCCGACTCGACCCGGCAGGGCTGGCGCGCGCTGCGGGTGATGCAGCTGGAGCCGCGCAAGCCGCGCACGTGGGAGCAGGCGGAGGCCATCGTGAAGGAACGCTGGTACGGCCAGGAGGGCGAGCGGCTCATGCGACGGCTGCTCGACGGCCTGCGCAAGCACGCGCTCGTCGTGCCCAACGAGCGCGCGCTCGCGAAGCCGCTGGCGCCCGCGGGCGCGGCATCGCCCGCCGGGAGGGCGCGGTGAGCCGGGCGGCGCGCCTCCTCGCGATCGCGCCCCTGGCGCTGGCCGCGCTCGCGGCGGCGGCGCTCCCCCCCGGCCGGGCGCACGCCGCGGAGGCGCCGCGCGTCTCGCTGTCGGCGCGGCAGGCGGGCGTGTCGGCGAACGAGGAGGGCTACTGGCGCTTCGCGGTCGTGATCCGCAACGAGGGCGGCCTCGGCCTGTTCGGCGACAGCCTCGTGCTGGCCGTCCATCCCGAGGGCGCCGCCGCCCCGGTCATCCGGCGGCTCATGCTGCCCAAGTCAGCCGAGGAGATGAGCGCCGGCGACACGCTCGAGACCGAGCTGCTCGTGCAGGCGAGCGCGGCGAAGGCCCGGCTCGAGGTGCGCTTCCACGCGCACGCCCGCGAGGGCGCCCCGGTCACGGCGCGCGCCTCGCTCGTCGCCGCGGGCAGCGTGCTCGAGGACCGCTACCCGCCCGTGCTCGTGCGGGTGGCGGGCCGCGACGCCGAACTGCGCCGCGTGCCGGCCGAGCCGGGCTTCGAGAACGGCGGAGCGGTGCTGCTGCTGCCGGGCGAATCGCTCGCGCCCGCCGACCTGCTCGTGCCCGCGGCACGGCTCGCGCAGGCGGGCTTCGCCGTGGTCGTCGCCGGCGCGCCGGGGCGCGGGACGTCCACGGGCCCCGTGGACGCGACCGGCGAGGCCGCGCGGGCGGCCGCGCTCGCGGCGCTCGACACGCTGCTCGCGATGCCGGGCGTGGACGCCTCGCGCGTCGGCGCCTGGGGCGTCTCGCGCGGGGCGTCGCTCGCGCTCGCCCTCGCGGCCGGGAGGCCCGCGGCGTTCCGGGCCGTGGCGGCGCAGTCGGCCGCGTACGAAGGTGTCGCCGCGAAGGGCGTGAAGGCCGCGCTGCTCGTGCTGCACGGCGAGAAGGACGCGGTCGCGCCCGTCGCGGCGGCGCGCGCGTATGCCGAAGCCGCGCAGGCGGAGGGCGCCGAAGTGACGACGAAGTTCCCGCCGCAGGGCGGGCACGAGTTGCCCTACGTCGAGGGCGCGCGGTTCCTGAGAGCGAAGCTCGCGGGGACGCCGTAGGGCCGCGCGCGGCGCGGGCCGCCCGCCGTCGTGGCGAGCCCCGTGCGGAATGCGCGGGCCCGGGCGACGCGTGACCGCAAGTTGACGCGGCCCGGACGGCCATCCGGGCCGCGAGTCTTGACCCGCTCTCGGGCGGCTCCCTAGAATTGCCGCCGCTTCACCCTCCGCGAACCCCGATCCCCCTCCCCGACCGAGGACCGATGCGCCCGGACCACTCCCTCAGGAGCCTGCTGCTGCCCGCGCTCGCGCTGGCCTGCCTCGCGGTCGCGACTCCCGCCGCCGCGGCCGAGCCGCCCAAGACCATCGAGTACGTGGACGGCGTGCCCGACACCGGGCAGTTCCTGCCCAACTCCGAGGTTCTGGCGAGGGTCGCGGACCG
>CAZUEM010000135.1:0-9315 GCA_964619155.1 uncultured bacterium | reverse complement strand
CGCCGCCCGCGCGCGGTGACGGCGGGCGCGGCGCCCGGCGGCGGCAGCGGCGGCGCCGCCGGCTGGACGGCGCGCCAGTCGCGGATCACCCAGCGGTCGTCCTGGATGTAGAAGCGGAAGATCCAGCGGCGCGCGCCGCCCGGGTCGTTCGTGCGCACCGCCACCCACTCGGGCCACGGCTGGTCGGCCTCGCCGTACTCGACGATCCAGGCGTCCCGCCCGCGCAGCTTCGCCCAGCCGTTCGCGATCGCCTCGTCCACCCTGGCCGGGTCGCGCAGCAGGCGCCGCGCGCGCGAGGGCTCGGGCGAGGCGAGGTGCATCGCGAACATCCGCAGCACCTCCATCGGACCCGGCACGGTGCGGGCGTCGTGCAGCACGAAACCCTCGGGCCGCTCGGTGTAGAGGAACTCGTTCACGATCGGGGGCACGCCGGGACGGATGGTGAAGAACGAGTCGTTCTCCACCGGGTGGAACGAGACGATCTCGGGCTGCCCGTCGAGGTTCGCGTCCACGAACGCGAGCTTCGCGTTCGCGCCGAAGTCGGGCGCGTTGCCCTCGTGCTGCACGAGGTTCCAGAAGCGGCCGTCGGCGCCCAGCCGGAACAGCTTGAGCGAGGGCCGCGGCTTCTCGCCCTTGCCCGTGAAGAGCACGCACGCCTCGTAGGGCGCCACCTGGCGGCCGGTGAACCAGGTGCGCAGGCGGACGTCGCGCGCGGGCGGGAAGCTCGCGCCCTGCATGCGCAGGTCGTCGCGCACGTGCCAGTAGAGGTAGCCGACCGCGTCCGACGAGAGCTTGAACGGGTTGCGGACGAGCACCAGGACGACGTTCGGCTGCGCCGGGTCCACCGTGACCTCGGTGTCGAAGCCGAGCGAGTCGAGCGTGGCCTCGAGCGCGGGGGCCTGGATGAAGTGCTCGCGCCCGAGCGAACGCAGCAGCCGCCGGGCGATGCGCCCGACGTCGTCGAAGGCGGAGTAGTTGTCGCCGCCCACCGAGTCGCCGCGCTGGCGCTGGAAGCGCATGCGGGCCGTGGTCACGTCGCGCATCAGCGAGTCGCCGGGCGGGGTCCACGGGCGCGTGACCTGGGCGGAGGCGCCGTCCGCGGCGAGGGCGCAGAAGAGGGCGAGGCCGAGGGCGAGGAACGGGGCGCTGGCGCGGCGCGGCCGCGCGGTCGTGTCGGGGTTCATGGTCCGGGGATTTGTCGGGCCTTTGGCTCCGGGCGGTCAAGCGGCTTTCGCCCCGCGCCGGGAGTCCTCACGGGGGCTTGTCATCGCCGCGGCGTCGCGCCCGGGCGGCGCCGGCGGGCCGTCAGTCGTAGAGCGTCAGTTCGAGCACGGGCCGCGGCTGCGTGCCGCCGCCCGTGTTGAGGCTCATCAGCACCGAGGACGTCGAGGTCAGCAGCACGCCCGAGAAGTCCCCGCCGCGCAGCATGCCCTCCGCCCAGGCCGCGAGCGCGATGGACTCGAGGATCATCTGGTTCGAGACCGAGCCCACGCGCGCCGTGGCGAGCTGCCCGCCGGTCTCGGGATACGGCGGGCCGGGGTAGACCATGCCGCACACCGGCCAGCTCGCGGGGGTCGCGGTCCACGCCGAGAGGAACGGGATGCCCGAGAAGTTGCTGGTGGCGTACATCACGAGCCGCGCGCTCTTCACCTTGCGCCCCAGCGTCGCCGGGTTGAGGTCGAACCGCACCGCGGCGATGGTGCCGATGCCCATCGGCACGGTGGTCTGCGTGCAGTACTGGAGCGCGTTGCCCGCGCGGATGCCGCCCCACTCGAGCATCGGGAGCGTCACGGCGCGCGACGGCGCGTCGAGCGATCCGACCGTGAAGCCGGCGACGGGGGACTCGAGCTGCTCGCCCGTGGACGTGTTGAGCGTGCGGACCGACCAGTAGACGCGCGTGTTCGACGGCCAGTAGGCGCGCGGCAGGTGCCATGCGCTGGTCGTGCGCGCGATCGCGGGCAGCGTCCGGCCGAGCACGGCGAGCGAGTCGGTGCCGGCGTAGACGTCGAACTGGAGCGTTCCCGGCACGGCGTCGGGGCTCCGCCAGCTCAGCATCGCGACGGGCGTGGCCGGCTCGGAGGGCGAAGGCGTCAGGTAGGTGAGCCGGCGGATGCTCGAGGTCGAGAACTGCCACAGGTAGTCGGCGGCGAGCGGCGTGCCGTCCTTCGCCTTCACGCGCTCGGTCAGCAGCACGGTGTAGGTCGTGTTGAGCGCGAGCGGCGCCCTCGGCACGACCACGATGCGCCGGCTCGTGGGCTCGTAGCTCACCGCGGCGGCGAGCCGCTGCGTGTCCTTCTTGAGGAACACCGTGGTCGTGTCCACCGACCGGGGATCGAGCGCCCGGTCGAAGAGCGCCCAGATCTGGCCGTCGAACGAGTAGCCCGACGTGCGCGCGGGCGGCTGCACGGCGACCACCTTCGGGGCCGGGGACGGCAGCGGCGCGACGGGCGTGCTCCTGCGGCAGGCGGTGAACGCCGCGGCCGCCGCGAGCGCGAGCGCCAGGATCGCGGTCGCGCGCCTCACCGGATCACCACGAAGCGGCCGACCTGCCGGCCGTAGTCCGAGTCCACGGTGAAGAGGTAGATGCCCGACTCGACGTCCTGCCCGTTGCGCGAGATCAGGTTCCAGCGCGCCTGCCCCGACCCGTCCCGGCCGTCGTGCGCCGTTTCCCACACGAGGTCGCCCGCGACCGTGAAGACCCTGAGCGTCGCCGGCGCGCGCGGCAGCCCCATGAAGTCGAGGTGGCGCCCGAACGTGTCGCCCGCGATCGCCGGGCGGTCCCACTCGACCCGCGCGCGGAACGGATTCGGAACCACCCACACGCCGCCGCCCGCCGCCGCGGCCTCGACCCGCGGCGAGACCAGCGAGTCGAGCGCGCTCACGATCGGGCTCTCGAAGCGCTGCGTCACGCGCAGCGTCGGCGTCAGCTGCACCGCGCGCTCGCCCACCGTGGTCACGACGTAGAGGTAGTCGAATCCGTTCAGCGCCCGCGCGTCGGTGAAGCGGTAGCGGCCGATCGGGTACTGCCGCGCCCCGAACGTGATCCGCGTCCAGTCCAGCGTCGAGTCGGTGACCGTGGCGAGCGAGCGTTCGCCGTTCAGCGTGTCGAGTCCGAACGAGGCGATGAGCTGGAAGCGCTCCGGGCCCGGCAGCAGCTGCTTCCGCCGCCAGTCCGAGAGCCGGTAGACGTTGTAGCCCTTGAACGTCACCGGCGCGGCGGTCGCGCCGCTCGCGGGCGCGCGCACCAGCACCTCGGGCGAGTTGTCCCACTCGACCGTGACGCGCCGGTCGCCCGCGACCGCGCGGTACGCGGGCGGCGGCGGCACCGACGCCGGGTCCGCCCAGTGCGCCTGCGTCTCCTTGCCGTCGAAGCCCGTGCACTCGTCGCAGTCCGCGTCCACCCACAGGCAGGCCCCGCGCGGCATGACGGTCTCGAACGCCGACGCCACCTCCTGGGGGATGGACTCGTACTGGCCGTTCTGCGGGAACTTCGCCCAGCAGTTGGGATCGAAGACCACGTTCACCCCGGCCGGCGACTGGAAGCAGGTCTCGTGGCCGGTGAAGCCGCTCTTGCCCACCGTGAGCTGGCCCACGAGCGAGCGGCTGGTGTCCGGGTGGAGGTTCACCCACGCGCCGCGCTCGAGCGTCGCGGCGCGCCCGAACCCGGTCGCGACCGAGTCGCGGTCCGGCCCGCACACGAACGCGAGGTCGAACGAGTACGAATGGCCGGGCGGCATCTTCGGGAACGGGCCGCACGAGACCATCACCGCCCAGTCGTGCGCGGCCTGCAGGTTGCGCGGCGCCTCCCACTCGCCGGCCAGCAGCCGGTAGCGGTCGGCGTCGAAGAGCGGCGGGCCGCCCTCGGTGGACGGCAGGTCGCGCGCCACCACCGACCAGCGGAACGACGTCTCGCCGAGCCCGTAGATCCATGGCTCGTACGTGTTCGGCGAGACCAGCTTCGAACGCAGCACCCGCGCGAGCGGGTCGATGCTGTGGCGCAGCGGGATCACCCCGAACGCCGGCAGCGCCGGGTTCACGCCGTCGTACACGACCGGCCATTCGCCCGACAGCGTGCCGAGGCACGCCTTGGAGTGCGGGAGCGGCGGCTCGCCGTAGTAGCCCGCGTTGAAGCTGGGCACGCTCGAGATGCCGTCGTTGTAGTGCACCTCGTAGCGCCCGGTGCCGAGGAGGTCGTTGACGTGGCCGCCGGCTTCGCCGGGGCCGCGCGCGTCGAGGTCGGCGAGCAGTCCCAGCCGCACGTCCTCGAGCGTCTCGGCGCCGTGGTTCGTGACGGTGAAGCGCACCCCGGCGATCCGGTCGTAGCCCGGGATGGACCAGGTGAACGCCTCCTGCTTCACCGTCAGGTGCATCGGCACGTGCGCCTCGCCGCCCTCGTAGCCGTACGCCACCGCCTCGGGCCGGTCGTCCACGTACTCGGCGTGCAGCGCCTGCGAGGCCGAGATGCCGAGGTCCTCGTCGCGCTCGCCGTCGCCGTCGTCGTCGCGGCCGTTGAGGATCTCCTCGTCGATCCGCCCGTCGCCGTCGTCGTCCACGAACGGCTGCGCCCCGAACTGGCCGCCGTACGCGGTGCGGACGCGGTCGTCCGCATCCAGCGTCGGGCGCCACTCGAGCAGCGGCCCGCCCGAGACGCGGTACGCCCCCAGCGACGGCACGCGCGCGCCCACCCACAGGTCGGCGTGCTTGAGGCCCTCGTTGCCGCTGCCGCGCGGGTACTCGAACGACGGGTCGAACGAGCGCCCCTGCTCGAAGAACGGGTTGCCGAGGCTGCCGATGTTCGTCACCCGCATCGCGAACGCCCCGCCCGACAGCGTCGGCCCGCGGTTCTCGACGTCGAGCACGGCCCATGCCGGGGCCGCGCAGGCCGCGGCCAGGAGCGAGGCGAGCAGGAATCGGGTGAAGGGCCGGTGGCCGGTCGCGGGCAAGGAGGTTCCTCGTGCGCAGCAGGGATGCCGAAAAAGTGGCGGCGAGTCTAACGCGCGCGCGGTGCGCCCGCGAGCGCGAATGTGCGCGCCGACAAAGCGCTGGACTCCGCGCGGAACGCGGCCGAAAATGCCCCTGCGCGATCGTGCCGTGCGGTCGCCATGGGGAGGGGGATGGGATGAACGAGTTTCCGGCCTGCTGCAAGTGCGGCAAGGGCGTGCTGCTCCCGCTGTCCGACTACGGACGCGACGGCGCGCCGATCACCTACAAGGCCTGGGTCTGCAGCAACCCGGGATGCGGGTTCAACCTGCGCATCGACAACGGGGAGATCAGCCTCGGCCGGACGGTGGGCCCGTCCACCAAGTGACCGCGGACCGGAGCGCGAAACGCGTGATCCGAGCGATCGTCTTCGACCTCGACAACACCCTCACCGACTTCATGCGGATGAAGGAAGCCGCGATCACCGCCGCCATCGACGGCATGATCGACGCCGGCTTCCGGCTCTCGCGCGCCGAGTTGCGCGAGCGCGTGGACTCGATCTACCGCGAGCAGGGGCTCGAGTTCCAGCGCGTCTTCGACGAGTTGCTGCAGCGCGAGTTCGGCGAGGTGGACCCGAAGATCCTCGCCTCCGGCATCGTCGCCTACCGGCGCGCCCGCGAGTCCGCGCTCGTGCTCTACCCGCACGCCCACATGACGCTGCTCGAGCTGGCCAAGCGCGGCATCCGGCTCGGCGTCGTCTCGGACGCGCCGCGGCTGCAGGTGTGGATGCGCCTGTGCGCGCTCGGCCTGCAGCACGTGTTCGACGCCGTCGTCACGTTCGACGACACCGGCGAGCGCAAACCCGCGCCCGCGCCGTTCCGCGAGGTGCTGCGCCGGCTCGGCACGGAGCCGCACGAGGCGATGATGATCGGCGACTGGGCCGAGCGCGACGTGGTGGGCGCGAAGAGCCTGGGCATGATGACCGTGTTCGCGCGCTACGGGGACACCTTCGACACGAAGGTCTCGGGCGCGGATTTCGACGTCGACGACGTGCACGAGCTGCTGGGGATCGTCGACGCCATCAACGGGACCGCCTCCCCCGCGGCCCGGCAACCCTGAGGAGAACGGATGTCGTCAGCGAAGGTTCGCGCGGCCCGCGTGAAGGTGTACCCGCCCCCCGACGGCGTGAAGGCGGACGAGAAGGTGCACGTGTACGTGTACGACGTGTTCCACGAGAAGTTCCTGCCCGGCAAGTCGTTCGACAACGTCGAGCGCGCCGTGCAGTTCCAGCGCCACGAGCAGGAGCACATCTACACGGTGCAGGAAGCCGAGCCGGAGCTGTTCGACCTGCCGTTCCTGTCGTCGGATCCCGACCTGATCGCGCGCGTGGAGCGCGACGCGGAGTACGCGCGCAGGCTCAAGCGCGACCTCACGGGCGACGCGCGCGCGCGGGGGCGCCGTCACTGACGCCATGCTGCTGCTGACCGCCGCCGAGATGCGCGCGCTCGACGCCGCCACGATCGGCGGCGGAGTGCCCGGCGAGGCGCTCATGGAGCGCGCCGGGCGCGGCGTCGCGGAGTCGCTCGAACGCCGTTTCGGCTCGCCGGTCGCGCTGCGCGTGCTCGTGCTGTGCGGCCCCGGCAACAACGGCGGCGACGGCTTCGTCGCCGCCCGGCACCTCGCCGCGCGCGGCGCGCGCGTGGGTGTCGGCGTGACGGCCGCGCGCGAAGCCGTGCGCGGCGACGCGGCCGCGCACCTGGCGAAGCTGGAGGCCGAGGGCGTGCGGGCGGAGTTCCTCGAGGGCGACGCGGCCGTGGCCGGGCTCGTCGCCGGCGCCGACCGCTGGGACTTCGCGCTCGACGCGCTGCTCGGCACCGGCAGCGCGGGCGAGCCGCGCGGGCTGGTCGCCACCGCCTGCGAGGCGCTGAACCTGCTGCGCAACCGCGGCACGCGCGTGATCGCGGTGGACCTGCCGACGGGCGTGGACGCCGACACCGGCGCGACGGCCGAGCGGGCCGTGCGCGCCGACCTGACGGTGACGTTCGGCCACCCCAAGCGCGGGCACTACCTGTTCCCCGGCCGCTCCCACCGGGGCGAGCTGGACGTCGTGGACATCGGCCTGCTGCCGCCGGAGCGGGCCGGGCTGGCGGGCGCCGAGCTGGGCCACCCGGCCGCGTTCGCGGACCTCGTGCCGCGCCGCGACCCGCGCGCCCACAAGGGCAGCGCGGGCCGCGCGCTGATCGTGGGCGGCGCGCAGGGCATGGCCGGCGCCGCGGTGCTGGCCGCGCGCGCCGCGAGCCGCGCCGGCGCCGGCTACGTGCGCGTCGCCGCGCCCGCGAGCCTGCACGATCCGCTCGCCGCGCAACTCGTCGAGCAGATGCCGATCGCCTGCGGCGAAGGCGTGATGCGCACGCTCACGGTGACGGCGCTGCCCGTGCTGCTCGCCGAGGCCGCTCGCGCCGACGCCGTCGCGGTCGGCCCCGGGCTGTCGCGGCACGGCGACGCGATGCGCCTCGCGCGCGCGCTGCTGCCGCGGCTCGAGGCGCCGGTCGTGCTCGACGCCGACGGGCTCAACGCGTTCGCGCCGCCCGACGGCGACCTCGCCGCGATGGTGCGCGAGTCGCCCGCGCCGCGCGTGCTGACGCCGCACCTGGGCGAGATGGCGCGCCTGACCGGCGAGTTGCCGTCGGAACTCGAGACGCGGCGCGTGGACGCCGCGCGCGAGTGGGCCGCGCGCTGGGGCTGCGTGCTGGTGCTGAAGGGCGCGCCGACCGTGGTCGCGAACCCGGACGGCGGCGCGTGCGTGAACCCGACCGGCAATCCCGGCATGGCCACCGCCGGGATGGGCGACGTGCTCACGGGCGCCATCGTCGCGCTGCTCGCGCAGAAGCAGCCGCCCTACGACGCCGCGCGTCTCGCGGTGTTCGCGCACGGCCTCGCGGGCGACCTCGCCGCGAGCGAGATCGGGCCCATCGGGCTCACCGCGGGCGACGTCGCCGAGCGGCTGCCGCGCGCGCTCGCGATGGTCGCCGCCGCGGTCTGACGCGCGCCGCGACGCCGGCCGCGCCGGTCGCGCAGCGCCCCATTTCGCGTGCGCCCGTCGCGCATCCCGCGCCCGGCCCGCACGCCGCGCCCCGGTCCCGCCCCCGCCGCACGGCGCGAAAACCGCGACGGCCCGCGGGTTCCCCCGCGGGCCGCCGCTTCCTTCGTGCGAGCGAAGGAGTGCTACAGGTGGCGCGACACCAGCGCGGCCAGGTCGGCCTTCGGCCGGTTGCCCAGCACGCGCTCGACCATCTCGCCGTTCTTGAACACCATCAGCGTCGGGATCGAGGTGACCGCGTACTTCATCGCCACCTCGCCCGACTCGTCGGTGTTGAGCTTGACGACCTTGAGCTTGCCCGCGAACTCCTGCGAGAGCGCGTCCACGGTCGGCGCGACCGCGCGGCACGGGCCGCACCAGGGGGCCCAGAAGTCCACGAGGACGGGCGTGCTCGACTTGAGCACTTCGGTGTCGAAGTTGGCGTCGTTGACGGAGGTGGCGCTGGACATGACGGCTCCCGGCGAAGAAGGGGTTCGAAACGAATGCGTCGGTGCCGATAGATGTCGGTTCGGCGGCCGGCGATTCGGGGGCTTTTGGCTTCGAGGACGCGCAGGATAGGAAGCTGTTCCGGCAGCGTCAAACGCGTGCGTTCCGCGCGTTCTCGGCGCGCGGAACCGTTTCGCGATACCTTCCACGCGCATGATTCCGCTCCGCGACGACAACCCTTCGCAAAGCGTGCCGGTCGTGACGCGCACGCTGATCGCGCTCAACGCGCTCGCGTTCTTCTACCAGCTCTCGCTGGGGCCGATGCTGGGCGCGTTCGTGCAGTACTGGGGCATGGTGCCGCTGCGCTTCGCGTACGCGTTCGCCGGCATGGAGCCCGTCGCGCCCACGGTCGCGACCGCGTTCACGTCCATGTTCCTGCACGGCGGCTGGGTGCACCTGCTCGGGAACCTCTGGTACCTGTGGATCTTCGGCGACAACGTCGAGGACCGGCTCGGCCACTGGCGGTTTCTGCTCTTCTACCTCGCGGGCGGGCTCGCCGCGGCGCTCGCGCACATGCTCTTCGATCTCGGTTCGCCGGTGCCCACCGTGGGCGCGAGCGGCGCGATCGCCGCCGTGCTCGGCGCCTACGCCGGGATGTTCCCGCGCGCGCGCGTGGTCACGCTGGTGCCGATCTTCTTCTTCTTCCAGATCATCGCCCTGCCCGCGATGCTCGTGCTCGGGCTGTGGTTCGTGGTGCAGATCTTCACCGGCACGCTGTCCATCGGCGCCGGCGGCGGCGTGGCCTGGTGGGCGCACATCGGCGGGTTCGTGTTCGGCATGGCCGTGGTGCTGATCGGCCGCCGCCGCGG
>CAZUEM010000134.1:0-9345 GCA_964619155.1 uncultured bacterium | reverse complement strand
CGCCGTTCTCCCGGGTTGGACACCCCGGAACCCCTCCGCTACCTTGCCGCGTCGCTTTTCGCGAGGGGAGGGTTCGATGCCGTGCACGGTGGTGGTGGGCGCCCAGTGGGGCGACGAGGGCAAGGGCAAGATCGTCGACGCGCTGAGCGCCCGCGCGGACGTCGTCGCCCGCTACCAGGGCGGCCCCAACGCCGGCCACAGCGTCATCCATCGCGGCGAGACGCTCGTCCTTCACCTCGTGCCGTCGGGGATCCTCAACCCGGGGCGGCGCTGCCTGATCGGCAACGGGGTGGTGATCGACCTCGAGCGGCTCCGGGACGAGGTGGACCGGCTCGAGGCGCGCGGCATCCCGGCGCGCGGGCAGCTCGGCGTCTCGGGCTCGGCGCACCTCATCCTGCCGTACCACCGCGCCGCCGAGGCGGTCGCCGAGCGCGGCCCCGGCGCGATCGGCACGACCGGGCGCGGCATCGGCTTCGCGTACCGCGACAAGGCCGGCCGCGCCGGGCTGCGCGTCGCGGACCTCTACGACCGCGAGGCGTTCGTCGCTCAGGCCGACCGCAACCTCGCGCGGCTCGCGCGCGAGTTCCCCGAGGCCGCGCCCGAACTCGCGGCCATGAGCGGCGCCGCGCTGCACGACGCGCTCGCCCCGGCCGCGGCCTGGCTCGAGCCGCTGGTCTGCGACGTCTCGGCCGAGCTGCACGCGGCGCTGCGCGCAGGCCGCCGCGTGCTGCTCGAGGGCGCGCAGGGCACGCTGCTCGACGTGGACCACGGCACGTACCCGTTCGTCACCTCGTCCTCGGCGAGCGCGGCCGGCGCCCCGCTCGGCGTCGGCCTCGGGCCCACCGTCGTGGACGAGGTCGTGGGCGTGAGCAAGGCGTACGCGACGCGCGTCGGCCATGGCCCGTTCCCGACCGAGATGCCCGACGCGGAGGCCGCGCGGCTGCGCGAGGCGGGCGAGGAGTACGGCGCGACCACCGGCCGGCCGCGCCGCTGCGGCTGGCTCGACCTGCCGGCGCTGCGCTACGCGGCGCGCATCAACGGCCTCACGCGGCTGGTCGTGACCAAGCTCGACGTGCTCGACCGTTTCGACGAACTGCTCGTCGCGACCGCCTACGAATGCGACGGCCAGGTGCTGGCGGAGTACCCGGCCTCGGCTCGGGCGCTGTCCCGCTGCCGCCCGGTCTGGCGGCGGTTCCCCGGCTGGAAGACGGGCACCGCGCTCGCGCGGCGCTGGGCCGACCTGCCGGCGGCGGCCCGCGAGTACCTCGAGACGATCGAGCGCGAGACCGGCGTGCCGATCTCGACCGTCTCGGTCGGCGCCGCCCGCGAGGCCGAGGTCGCTCGCGACTGACCCGCCGGCGCGTCGCGCGGCGTCGCGCCAACCCGTCACGCCGCGTGACGAAGTGACAGTCCCTTGACGCGAGCCGCGACGGAGTGAAGCTCCGGTGCCCCGGCGGCCGCGCCAGGACGAGTTCGCGTCCGGGTAAATGGTTATGCCGCCGCGCTGATGCGATCGTTGAAGCGCGTCCGGAATGGCCCGGATGTTGCGGAAGGCCGCGCGGGCCCGGCTGCCCGAGCCGTTCTTCCGCCCTTCCTTCCGCCGCCGGCGGCACACCCGGATGTGCCGCGGCGGCTCGGCGCGTTGAAGGAGGGAAGGCGGTTCGGAGCCAGGCCCGCCGCCGGCGGGCACGCCCCCTCCGGTCCGTCCATCCTCCCCCGCGACGCGGGGGCCACCGACGCCACGCACGGGAGCCGCAATGAACGCATCGCTCGACACGTTCCGGTACGACGACGCCATCGTCCGGAAGTTCATGGTCGCGACCTGGGTCTGGGGGCTCGTCGGCACGCTGGTCGGGGTGATCATCGCCCTGCAGCTCGCCGTGCCGGACCTCAACCTGGCGCCCTGGCTGACCTTCGGCCGCCTGCGTCCGCTGCACACGAACGCCGTCATCTTCGCGTTCGCCGGCAACGCCATCTTCACGGGCGTCTACTACTCGATGCAGCGCCTGCTGAAGACCCGGATGTACTCGGACGCGCTCAGCGCGGCCCACTTCTGGGGCTGGCAGGCGATCATCGTCGCGGCCGCCGTCACGCTTCCCCTCGGCTTCACCCAGTCGAAGGAGTACGCCGAGCTCGAGTGGCCCATCGACATCGCCATCGCAGTCGTGTGGGTGATCTTCGCCGTCAACTTCTTCATGACCGTCGCGCGCCGCCGCGAGCGGCACCTTTACGTCGCGATCTGGTTCTACATCGCCTCGATCGTCACCGTGGCGATCCTGCACATCTTCAACAACCTGTCGCTGCCGGTCGGGCCGCTCAAGAGCTACTCGATCTACGCCGGCGTCCAGGACGCGCTCATGCAGTGGTGGTACGGGCACAACGCGGTGGCCTTCTTCCTGACCACCCCGTTCCTCGGGCTCATGTACTACTTCATGCCCAAGGCGGCGCAGAAGCCCGTGTTCTCGTACCGGCTGTCCATCCTCCACTTCTGGACCCTGGTGTTCATGTACATCTGGGCCGGCCCGCACCACCTGCACTACACGGCGCTGCCGGAGTGGGCCTCGACGCTCGGCATGATCTTCTCGGTCATGCTGTGGATGCCGTCGTGGGGCGGCGGCGTCAACGGCCTGCTGACGCTGCGCGGCGCCTGGAACAAGGTGGTCGAGGACCCGATCCTCAAGTTCTTCGTGGTGGCGGTGACCGCGTACATGATGTCGACGTTCGAGGGGCCGATGCTCTCGATCAAGAACGTCAACGCGCTCGCGCACTACACGGACTGGATCATCGCGCACGTCCACACCGGCGCGCTGGGCTGGAACGGCTTCCTGACGTTCGGCATGCTCTACTGGCTGGCGCCGCGCCTCTTCCAGACGAAGCTGCACAGCACGCGGCTGGCCGAGGTGCACTTCTGGCTCGCGACCTTCGGCCTGATCCTGTACGCGGTCGCGATCTACAGCGGCGGCGTGACGCAAGGCCTGATGTGGCGTGCGTTCGACCAGACCGGCCGCCTGCAGTTCCCGGACTTCATCGAGACCACGATGCGCCTGATCCCGATGTACTGGGTGCGGGTGATCGGCGGGACGTTCTACCTGGCCGGCGTGGTGGTGTGCGGCTGGAACCTGCTGAAGACCTGGCAGGCGCGGCCGGCGAAGCTCGAGGAGCCGGCCGTGCAGGCGCCCCCGCTCGTCCGCGACGGCGACACCTCGGCGAAGGCGGCCTGGGCCGGCTTCCGGCTCTCCGGCCACCGCCGCTGGGAGGCGCTGCCCGTGCTGTTCACCGTCTGGACGACGATCGCGGTGATCGTGGCGTCGCTGTTCGAGATCATCCCGACGTTCCTGATCCGGACGAACGTGCCCACGATCGCCTCGGTGCAGCCGTGGACCCCGCTGGAGCTCGCGGGCCGCGACATCTACCAGCGCGAGGGGTGCTTCAACTGCCACTCGCAGATGATCCGCCCGCTCCGCCACGAGACCGAGCGCTACGGCGAGTACAGCAAGCCCGGCGAGTTCGTGTACGAGCACCCGTTCCTCTGGGGGTCGCGCCGCATCGGGCCGGACCTGGCGCGCGAGGGCGGCAAGTACCCCGACCTGTGGCACGTGATGCACATGCAGGAGCCCAAGGCCATCACCCCGAACTCGATCATGCCCGCGTATCCGCACCTGCTCACCGCGGTCACCGACTTCGAGCGCATCCAGGACCACGTCGACGGCCTCGCGATGCTGGGCGTGCCCTACGGAGACGTGGTGGCCGGCCGCCGCGCCGCCGAGCGGGCGCGCGAGCAGGCGAAGGCGATCGCCGACGGCCTGGCGGCCGAGGGCGGCCCCGCCGGGCTCGAGGACAAGGAGATCACGGCGCTGGTCGCCTACCTGCAGCGCCTCGGCAAGGACATCCAGAACTCGGGCGGCGTCGCGCAGCGCGGCCCGCTCGCCGGGGAGCGGTGACGTGAAGCTCTCCGACGTGATGAGCCACGCGGGACTCGCCGGCTACGCCGAAGCCGCGCTCGTCCTGTTCATGCTCGCGTTCCTGGGCATCGTGATCGCGATCTTCCGTCCCTCGACGAAGGCACGGATGGACGCCGCGAGCCGCATGCCCCTCGACGACGACCCCGCCGGCCAGCCGGAGGAGGAGCCACGGTCATGAGCGCACCGCGCGACGAAGACCGCCTGTTGGACCACCAGTACGACGAGATCCAGGAGTACGACAATCCGCTTCCCGCGTGGTGGACCATCCTCCTGTGGGCCACGATCGTCTGGGCGGCGCTGTACGCGCTCAACGTCATCCCCGGCGTCGGCTCGGGCAAGGGCCGCGTGGCCAACTACGAGTCCGAGGTGGCCGCGGCGGCCGAGCAGTTCGGCACGCCGGAGCAGCAGGCGACGGCCGCGCTCGACGTCGCGGCCATGGAGGCCGCGCTCGCCGACGCCGGCGCGCTGGCCCAGGGCAAGGCCACGTTCGCCGCGAGTTGCGCCGCCTGCCACCTGGCGGACGGCGGCGGCAGCATCGGCCCGAACCTGACCGACGATTTCTGGATCCACGGCAACACGCACCGGAGCATGCTGACCGTCGTCACCAACGGCGTGCTCGACAAGGGCATGCCGCAGTGGAGCGCGGCGCTGTCGCCGGAGCAGATCGCCCAGGTGACGGCGTACGTGGCCACGCTGCACGGCACGAAGCCCGCGACGGCGAAGGAGCCGCAGGGCGAGAAGCTCGGCGCCCCGGTGGCGGGGGAGCCGGCGCCGGCCGATTCGGCGGCGTCACCCGCGCCGTAGCGTTTCCGGCGCATCGACATCCCGGCCGCTTCAGGAGACAGGCATGGCTGACCATCCCCGGCCCGTGCAGGCCCCCGAGCGCGTGCTCTCGACGCTGAACGCGGACGGAACCCGCCGGCGGATCCGCCCGCGCGTCGCCGAGGGCGCGTGGTGGGGACAGCGCCGGGTGCTGGCCTACGTGCTGATGCTGCTGTTCTTCCTGCTGCCGTACCTGCGGATCAACGGGCGGCCGCCGATCCTGCTCGACCTGCCGAAGCGCGAGTTCACGCTGTTCGGCACGGTCTTCCTGCCCACCGACACGCTGCTGTTCATGCTGCTGTTCCTCAGCGTCGGGATCGCCATCTTCCTGGTGACCGCGATCTGGGGGCGCGTCTGGTGCGGCTGGGGCTGCCCGCAGACCGTGTACATGGAGTACCTGTTCCGCCCGATCGAGTACGCGCTCGAGGGCGGACCGCGCGGCTCGAAGAAGCTCGACCGGCAGGGGGGGCTGGCCCCCCGCCGACTGCTCAAGAACGCGATCTTCCTCGGGCTCGCGATGTTCCTCGCCCACACGTTCCTCGCGTACTTCGTGGGCGTCGAGCAGCTCGTGCAGTGGGTGCAGGGCTCTCCCGCGAAGCACCCGGTCGCGTTCTCGGTGATGGGCCTCACGACGGCGGCGATCTTCCTCGACTTCGCGTGGTTCCGGGAGCAGACCTGCCTGCTCGCCTGCCCGTACGGCCGGCTGCAGACCGTGCTGTTCGACCGCCGGACCATGATCGTCGGTTACGACCCGCGCCGCGGCGAACCGCGCATGCGCGGGCTCGTGGACCGGCCCGCCGACGCGGGCGACTGCATCCACTGCGAGCTGTGCGTGCTCGCGTGCCCGACGGGCATCGACATCCGGGACGGCCTGCAGATGGAGTGCATCCACTGCACGCAGTGCATCGACGCCTGCGACGCGGTCATGTCGCGCATCGGCCGGCCGAAGGGCCTGATCCGCTACACGAGCCGCAACGGTCTCGAGCGCAGCGGCCCGCGCGGCCTGCGCGTGCGGCTCGTGCTCTACCCGCTGGCGCTGGCGCTCACCGTCGGGCTGTTCGTGTTCTTCCTCGCGTACCGCTCGTCCACCGACGTCACGGTGCTGCGCGGCACCGGCGCGCCGTACCGCATGGCCGAGGAGGACTCGGTCCTGAACGAGGTGCGGCTGCGGCTCGCGAACCGCAACCCCGACGCGCGCCGCTACGCGATCTCGCTGATCGGCGCCCCCGACGCGCGCCTGGTCGCGCCGATCAACCCGTTCCCGGTCGAGGCCGGCCGCACCACGACCACGACCGTGTTCGTGCTCTCGCCGCGCGAGGCGTTCGCGGACGGCGAGCGCCGGGTCATGTTCCGCGTCGAGGACGGCGACCGCTTCGGGCGCAACTACGTCCACCGCCTGCCGGGTCCCTCGCCGCACCGGAGCGACGACGGCGACGAGGACGGCGAGGGACGCGAAGGGGAGGAGAAGCCATGAAGCCCGCCGCCCTCTGGCCGCTCGCGGTGATCGGCGTGCTCGCCGTCACCGTCGGCGCCAACGTGTGGCTCATCCAGGTCGCGCGCGAGCCCAACGGCGCGGTGATCGAGCCCGACTACTACCGCAGGGCCGTGGCGTGGGACTCGCTCGCCGCGCGGAAGGGCCGCAGCGACGCGCTCGGCTGGCGCGCCGACGCCGCGCTGTCCGCCGGGACGGCGGCGGCGACGCACGTGCGCGCGACGCTGGCCGACTCGCTCGGCGCGCCCGTCGCCGGCTGCACGGTGGCGCTCGAGGCCGTGCACAACCTGGCGGCGGCGACGCCCGCGCGCGTGACGCTCGCCGAGACCGCTCCGGGCGTCTACGAGGCCGAAGCGGCGCTCGGCCGGCCGGGGATGTGGGAACTGCGCCTCACGGCGACGCGCGGCGCCGACGTCTTCCTCGCGAGCCTGCGGCGCGACGCGCCGCGCGGAACCGGGCGATGATCGCGGTCGCCGGCTCGGTGCTGGTCGCGAGCCTGCTCGGCAGTCCCCACTGCGCGGGCATGTGCGGCGGGTTCGTGTGCTTCTACGCGGCGCAGGGCGGCCGCGGGCAGGCGCTCGCGCACGCGGCCTACAACCTGGGCCGCCTGGCGTCCTACCTCGTGCTCGGCGTGATCGCCGGGGCGCTCGGGCGGACGCTCGAGCAGGCGGGGGCGGCGGCGGGGCTGCACGGGGCGGCCGCCGTGGCCGCGGGCGCGGCCATGATCGCCTGGGGCGGCGCGACGCTGCTCGCGTCCGCGGGCGCGCGGCTGCCGCTGCCGCGCGCGCCGGGCTTCCTGCGCGAGCGGTTCACCGCCGCCGTGAAGGCAGTGCACGCGCAGCCGCCGGCGCTGCGCGCGCTCGTCGTGGGGCTCGTGACCGCGCTGCTGCCGTGCGGCTGGCTCTGGGTGTACGTCGCGGCCGCCGCGGGCACCGGCGACGCGTGGTCGGGCGCGGTCGTGATGGCGGCGTTCTGGCTCGGCACGGTCCCGGTGATGGCCGGCCTCGGGCTCGCGGCCCAGCGCGCGCTGGGGCCGCTGCGGCGCCGGCTGCCGCTCGTCACCGCCGCGCTGCTCGTCGTGCTCGGCATCGCCACCATCGGCGGGCATTTTCACGCCGCGACGGCGAAGGGCGGGCACTGCCCGAAGTGCGCCGAGGAGCCGGCGGGTGACGGGCGCTGAAGCGGCGGCGCCGCCTTCCGCCCTCGGCCGCGAGGCGGGGGCGGCGCCGGCGGCGTGCGCGCACTGCGGCCTGCCCGTGCCGGCCGGCCTCGCCGGCGAGGAGCCGGCGTTCTGCTGCGGCGGCTGCCGCACGGCGTGGGACGTCCTGCACGACTCGGGGCTGGCGCGCTACTACGACCTCTCGGAGCGCCGCGGCGCGAAGGTCGAGCCGAGCGGACGCACGTTCGAGGAGTTCGACCACCCCTCGTTCCGCGAGCTGTGGGTGCGCAACCGCGCCGGCGGGCTCTGCGAGACCGATCTCTACCTCGAGGGCGTGCACTGCGCCTCGTGCGTGTGGCTCGTCGAGCGCACGCCGCTGGCGGTGCCGGGCGTGGCGCGGGCCGAACTCGACCTCGCGCGTGGCATCGTGCGGCTCGCCTGGAGCCCCGCGGCCACCTCGCTCTCGTCGGCGGCGCGGTTCCTCGACACGCTCGGCTACCGGCCGCACCCGTTCCGCGGCGCGCGCGCCGACGCGCTGCGCCGCGACGAGGACCGCGGCGCGCTCATCCGCATCGGCGTCGCGGGCGCGATCGCCACGAACGTCATGCTCCTCGCGGTCGCCCTCTACAGCGGGCAGTTCTCGGGCATGGAGGCGGAGTTCGAGCACTTCTTCCGCTGGCTCAGCATGATCCTGACCGCTCCCGCGCTCCTCTGGCCCGGCCGGGTGTTCTTCCGCGGCGCGTGGTCCTCGCTGCGCGCCCGCGCGCTGCACATGGACGTGCCCGTCGCGATCGCGCTCGCCGGCGCGTTCGCGCGCGGCGTCGTGAACACCGTGCGCGGCAGCGGCCCCATCTACTTCGACGGCGTGGCGGCGCTGGTGTTCCTGCTGCTGGTCGGGCGCTTCCTGCAGACGCGCGCCCAGCGCGCGGCCGCCGACTCGGCCGAACTGCTCTACGCGCTCTCGCCCCCGGTCGCGCGCGTGGTCGGGGAGGACGGCGTGCGCGAGGTGCCCGCCGAGGCCCTCGTGCCGGGCATGGTGATCGAGGCGCGCCACGGCGAGACGCTCCCGGGCGACGGCGTGGTCGCCGAGGGCGAGGCCGCGCTCGACCGCTCGCTGCTCACGGGCGAGTCGCGCCCGGTGGCCGCGCGGCCCGGCGACGCCGTGTACGCGGGCACGGTCGTGCACGGCGCGACCCTGCGCGTGCGGATCGAGAAGGCGGGCGAGGAGACCCGCGTGGCGCTGCTGCTGCGCGAGGTCGAGCGCAGCGCCTCACGCCGAGCCCCGGTGGTGCGCTCGGCTGACCGGCTGGCGGGCGTGTTCGTCGCGGTCGTGCTCGTGCTCGCGGCGCTGACGTGGTGGGGCTGGAGCCGCGTGGACGCCGCGCGCGCGTTCGACCACGCCATCGCGCTGCTGGTCGTGACCTGCCCGTGCGCGCTCGCGCTCGCCACGCCGCTCGCGATCACGGTGGCGATCGGCCGCGCCGCGCGCGCCGGCATCCTGGTGCGCGGCGGCGACGCGCTCGAGGCGCTCGCCCGGCCCGCGACGCTGGTGCTCGACAAGACCGGCACGCTCACCGAGGGCCGCACGGCGCTCGCGGAGTGGCGCGGCGACGACGCCGTGCGCCCGGCGGTGCTGGCGCTCGAGCGCCACTCGGCGCATCCCATCGCCGCCGGCTTCGCGGCCGCGTGGCCGGACGTGCGCGAGGCGCGCGCCGAGGGCGTCGCCAGCACGACCGGAGGCGGGCTCGAGGGCACGGTGGACGGGCGCCGCGTGGCCGTCGGCTCGCCGGCCTTCGTGCTCGCCCGCGCGGCCGACCCGGACGGCCTCGCGGCCTCGCCCGGCGCCGCCGGCCTGACGCCCGTGCTCGTGGCCGCGGACGGGCGGGTCGTGGCGCGCGCCGGCTTCGGCG
>CAZUEM010000133.1:0-9359 GCA_964619155.1 uncultured bacterium | reverse complement strand
GGCGCCGCGGGCGCGGCCTCGCCGGCCGGGTCGTCGCCGCCGCGGCGGCGCCGCACCAGCTCGCCCAGGCGCGAGCGCAGCGCGTCGCCCGCCGGCACGGTCAGGCGCTCCGCTCCGCCACCAGCACGAGCCGGTGCGCCTCGGTGTCGTAGGGGCGCCGGTCGGTGCCGCCGCAGACCTCCTTCACGACGAGGCCGTGGCGGCGCAGCAGCGCGGTCAGCTCGGCGCAGGTGTACGCGCGCAGGAAGTACTCCTTCGTCACCTGCGGCCCTCCCGTCGGGTCGATCAGCATCTGCCGCGCGACGACGAGCGAGGGCGCCAGCTGCAGCGAGGTCTCCTCCATGAAGAGCGAACCGTCGTCGCGCTGCGTCCAGGTGCGCTGCTCCGGATGGGTGAGCAGCCAGTCCCGGTTCATCATGTCGAGAAGGAACCGTCCGCCCGGCTTGAGCGCGCGCGCGACCCCGGCGAGCACCTGCTCGTTCTCCTCGTCGCCGAAGTAGCCGAACGAGGTGAAGAACGAGTAGACGCCGTCGAACTCGCGCTCGAACGGCAGCGCCCGCATGTCGCCCGAGCGCCACGCCACGTCCGCCCCCGCGGCCTTCGCCTCCTGCCCCGCGATCTCGAGGTAGTGCGGGTTGAAGTCGAGGCCCGTCACCCGGTAGCCGCGCGAGGCCATGCCGATGGCGTGCCGCCCGTAGCCGCACGCGAGGTCGAGCACCGCGCCGCCCTTCGGGGCCGCGAGCAGCGACTCGATGAAGTTCACTTCGGCGGCCGTGCGCTCGGGCGTGAAGGTCGGCCGGTAGATGCGCAGGTAGTCGTCGTCGAAGAACGCGACCGGCCAGTCGGGATGCTGGGACATGGGACTCCTCGGGGGCTGCGGGACCGGCGGCGGACGGAGGCCGCGCCGTTCGTGCGGGGCGCACATGATAGCGGGGCCATCGCCCCGATGCACCGCCCCGCGATGGCCCCCGTCGGCCGGCCGGGCGCCCGCGCGCGCCCGGCCGCGCGCGGATCGGGCGGGTCACGGGCCGTCAGCGCGCTCGCGCCGTCGCCGTCGCGAGCCGCTCGCGCAACTCCCCCGCGAGCGCCGCGGCCTCCCGGCGGCCTTCGTATTCCAGTTGCTGCTGCGCGTGGCGAAGCCGGCGCGGCGCGTCCTGCCACGCGTTCACGGGGTCGGCCCGGTAGGCCTCGACCAGGCGCCACGCGGCCGCGCGGTCACCCGCGAGCAGCAGCGGCCTGATCCGCTCGAAGAACGAGGGCTGCGGCACGTGGCGGGCGATCGCCTCGAGCGCCGGGTCGCGCCCCGCGGCGTAGTCCGCGAGCGTGAGCGGCGCAGCGACCTCCGGCGCGATCCACGGCCGCGAGTCGCGCGGGTCCCAGTGCTGCCACCACAGCGTGGACACGCGCACGGTCACCCGGTGGTGGGGCAGCACGAGCCGGCGCGAGTCCCCGTAGTGGTTCCCGCGCGAGGCGGAGGGTTCGCCGACGAAGACCGGATGGCTCCAGGCCTCGAGGTCGCACGCCAGCATCTGCGCCGCCGAGAAGGTCCGGCGGCCCGTGACGACGTAGAGCCGTCCGCGCTCGTCGAAGCGCGAGCGCACGAGTGCGCGCACGATCGCCCGGTTGAAGTCGCCGTTTCCGCCGCCGTTCAATCGCAAATCGAGCACGAAGCGCCCGGCGCGCGCCGAGTCGGCCGCCGCCAGGGCGCGCGCGAAGAAGTCCTGCATGCTCTCGCCGCGCTCCATGACCTCGTTGAGCTGGCAGTAGAGCAGCCGCCCTTCCGGCACGACCGTGAACCAGCGGCTCTCGCGGGTCGCCGAGAGCCAGCGAGGCGCGGCCGAGCGCTCGCGCAGGTCCACCCAGCCTTCGGGCACGTCCCAGGAACGGTCCACGTCGCCGGACAGGTTCGGGAAGCGGCCGGCCTCCCGGAGGTGGACGGTGCGTCGCGACCCGCCCGCTTCGAGCACGAGATCCGCCCCGCCGGCATCGCGCGACAGGCCGACGGCGTGGAGCACCTCGGGCATCTGCAGCAGCAGCGGCGCGTACGTCCACACGCCCATGGCGTTGTCGCGGCCGACGAGCGGCGCCACGAGCGCCTCGGCGGAATCGATCGCGACGTCGCCGATGCGCAGCACCTTCGCGCCCAGTAGCCCCGCGTGCTCTCGGGTCGCGGCCCGCACGTGGTAACCGTCGCCGAAGCGGTGAAGCGCGACGGGCAGGCGGTGGAACGCGATGGCCGTGTCGCGCCAGGGCGACACGTTGGTGTGCCCGTCGCCGACCGACGCGGCCAGCCGCATCAACTCGACGATCACCTCGTGGCGCTCCAGCGAAGGCAGTCGCGAACGGATCGCCGCGAGCGAGCTGTCGAAGCTCTCGCGCCGCACGGTGTGGAACAGGTTCGCGTGTCGCGCCGGCATCTCGCGGGCGAGGAAGTCGAAGTCCTCGCTCCAGCGACGCACCTCGGCGGTGTCGGTCGCGGCCGGCCCCCCGTGGGCGGTGCCGGGAGCACCCGGCGCCGCGAGGGCGACGGCGAGGGCGAGGATGACGAGCGGCGAACGCATGCAGGACCTCCGGACGTTGGATGGTGGGCACGGGCACGGCCGCGGGGCGAGACCGGGGCGGGCAGCCGGCGACCGCGGAGGGCCCCCGAGGCCGGCCCGGGTGACTACGGCCCGGGGGCGCCGCGGGATTCGGTCGCGCGGCGGCGCCCGAGCCGCCGGCGCTCGGTGCAGCCGGAGGCGTCGGGCTCCCTGCCGTCAGGCGGCGTCTTCGCGCAGCCTCGCGAGCAACTTGCCGACGGTGGCCGCGTTGCGCGTCGTGACCTCGCGCCCCATCCGGCCGAGCAGCGCCTCGGCGGCCCGGCTCGCCGAGATGCCGTTCGCGCACCAGAGCCAGGCCGCGTGCCTGCCGATGGCGAAGCGCTCGGGCTCGCGCACGAGCGGGCGGATCGCTTCGAGCCCAGCGAGCGCCGCGGGCCCGGCGGCGAAGGCGAACAGCAGCCGCGAGGGGTTCGCCGCCACGCTCGCGAGCGGGTTGCCCGCGATCGCGGCTTCGAGTTCCGCCGCGGACTTCACGATCACGGGCACGTCCACGCCGAGCCGCTCGTCCAGCGCCGCGCGGACGGCTTTCGCCAGCGCCGCCGCCGAGCGGCCCGGGTGCGCGCAGGTGGCGTTGCCGCTGTTGAGCAGCGTGCGCACCTCGGTCGCGCCGAGCGAGCCGAGCAGCGCGCGCAGGTCCGCCATCGGCACGCGATTGCCCCCGCCGACGTTCACCCCCCGAAGCAGCACCGCGTAGCGGGGCATCAGCGTCGCTCGCGGGGCCGCGGCGCGCCGCTCACCGGCCGGGCCGCAGGCGGCGGCGCGAGCCTGGCGCGACCGCCGTTCACGACGAACCTCCTTCGCAGCGCCGCTTGAGCCCCTCGGCCTCGCGGGCCATGTAGTCCACGGTCAGGTCGCGCGCGAGGGCCGCGACCAGCCCGCCGAGCAGCCCGGCGTACTCGAGCCGCAGGCGCACGACGCAGCCGCCGGGCGAGGGCTCGAGGACGTGCCACGCGGTCGCGCGCAGGCCCGGGCTCGCGGTGACCCACGTGAACGATCGCGGCGCCTCGCACTCGGTCACGGTGAAGAGCGCCGGCCGCAGCTTCGGCTGCAACACGCGGAAGCGCGCGCCCGCGGCGAGCGCGGGGTCGCCGAGCGGTTCGACGCGGGTGATGGACGTGGTCCACTCGTGCCAGCGTGTGACGTCGGCCAGCACGGGCCACACGGCCTCGACCGGCGCCGCGATGGAGCGTTCGGTGGCGAAGACGGGCATGGATCCTCCGGTGAGCGCCGGGCCGAGCGGTGCGGCCCCTGGCTTCAGGCAGTCCGAGCGCGCGGCCGAGCGGCGCGGCGAGGCATCAGCGGGCTCCGGCCGGCGTGTGACCTTCGCCGCCCGCGGACCATCCCGGAAGCAGCGGCGCGAGCACCACGCGGTCGGCGGCCACGGCCAGCGCCACGCCCGCGCCGTACATCGCGAAGTCGAGCGGATCGAACGTGCTCCCCAGCATGGGCACGCCGAAGGACTGCATCACCTCGGCCAGCGACGCGACGCCGAGCACCGCCAGCGCCTTCGTGCGCCAGCCCCGCAGGAGCGGCAGGCGCGTCTCGGCCTGGCAGAGCAGGAAGTACACGCCGAAGGGCACGACGACGTCCGAGAAGTACGCGTAGTAGAGCCCGTGCCACGAACCGGGGAGTCGCGACCCGACCCGGAACACGTGGAGCAGGGCGACCGCCAGCATCACGACGACGACGACCGCGGTGCGGGCGCCGCCTCGCCGGACCGCGGCCGGTCCGGCCGGCGAAGGCGTCGCGGCGCTCACACCGCCGGCTCCTCGCAGAGCGCCTTGAGGCGCGCGAGCGCCTTCGGCCAGGCCTCGTTCATGAACTCCTCCCACTCCGGCAGCGAGTCCAGCTCGACGTGGAGCTCGGTCGCTCCGTCCACCTCGTGGAGCGAGTAGGTCTCGTGCGTCGGCGCCCAGGCGCGGACGGCTTCGCTCGTCGTGTCCTCGACGCCGTTCCGGACCATGCCGAAGTGCTCGATCGAGACGTACTCGGGCGGCCGGCTCACCGCGATGCGCGCCACCATGCCTTCGCCGGCGGGCGTCAGGAACCGGATCTTCGCGCCCTCTTCGAACGCACCCTCGTAGTAGGACCCTTCCGCGAACGCCGACGCCCAGTCCCGGTAGCCCTCCGGGCCCAGCATCGCGTTCCAGACGGCCTCCGGCCGCGCGCCGATGCGCGCGGTGTAGCGCAGTTTCTTCATGCGATCCCTCCGCCCTTCGGTTCGCCCAACCAGCGCTCGAGCAGCGCCCGCACCGCGGACTTGCCGGGAATGTCCCGCGCCGCCTTCGTCGCGTCGAGGTCCTGCTGCTGCGCCGGACGGTAGATGGGCGTGCCGACGCAGGCGGGGCAGCCGTCGCCGCACGGGCAGCCCACGAGGTGCGCGAGCGCGGCCTCGGCCAGCTCGTCCAGGCGCGCGTAGCCCTGCTCGGCGAAGCCGAGGCCGCCGTGGTAGCGGTCGAACACGAAGATCGTCGGCCGGCCCAGGTTCGACGAGTCGATCATGCCGCCCAGGTCCACGGGATCGCACATCGCCATCAGCGGCAGCAGCGTCACGAACAGGTTGCGCACGCCCGAGAGCGCCTCCCACGGGTTGTGGCCGGCGGCGACCAGCGCCTTCCAGGTCTCCTCGCGCGGCGCCAGCCAGAAGCCGGCGGTTTCGAGCGTCAGGCGCGGCAGTTCGAGCGGGTGGTAACCGATCGCGTCCAGCGAGCGGAAGCGGATCTTCTTCATGGCGATGGTCTGCCACGAGTAGGTGACCTCGCCGAACGTGACGGACTCGCCGCGCCACTCGCGCTTGCCCAGCTCGCCGCGCACGCGGACGTTCGTGTCGAGCACGGGCTGCGTGTAGTAGTCGGCCTCGCGCGGCTCGACGACCGCGATCTTCTGTTCGAGGTCGAGCGAGCGCACCCACCAGCTCTCGCCCTCGTGCAGGTAGATGGCGTTCGGGTACACCAGCTCGAGTCCGCTGATGGCGTCCACGTTGCCGATCGCGGCGTTGCCGCGGGTGCCGTCCACGATGGTGTAGGTGTCGTCGCTCATCGTGCGCAGCGAGACCTTCGCGCCCGGGAAGTCGCTCTTCGCCCAGTAGGCGCGCTCGTCGATCGTGCGCGTCTCGCCCGCGTCCTCGAGCGCGGCGAGCACGTCGTGCGTCTGCGGCCCGAACGCCGCCTCGTCCTCGGGCGCGATGGGCATCTCGTAGGCGGCGCACGCCAGCTGCTGCGCGAGGATGTACGGGTTGTGCGGGTCGATGCAGGCGGCCTCGGGCGAGCGCCCGAAGAAGTACTCGGGCCGCCGCATGAGGTACTGGTCCACGGTGTCGTTGTAGGCGACGAGCACGACGAGGCTGTCGTCGCCGCTGCGCCCGGCGCGCCCGGCCTGCTGCCAGATGCTCGCCAGCGTGGGCGCCGCGCCGATCAGCACGGCGGCGTCGAGGCCGCCGACGTCGATGCCGAGCTCGAGCGCGTTGGTGCTGATGACGCCGCGCAGCTCGCCCTCGAAGAGCGCCCGTTCGATCGCGCGCCGGTCCTCGGGCAGGTAGCCGCCGCGGTAGGGCTTGAGCCGCTCGTGCAACGGAGGCATGCGCACGCCGCCGGGCCGCTCCTCCTCGTCCGGCAGCTTCGCGCGCGAGCGCTCGAGCTGCTCCTTCGTGTAGCGGTACACGAGCTCGGCCGAGACGCGCGACTTGGTGAACGCGATCACCTGCGCGCCGCGCTCGATCAGGCCGGCGACGAGGCCGCACGCCTCGACGTTCGACGAGCGCCGCTCGATGCGCGTCTCGTCGCGGTACGGGGGGTTCCAGAACGCGAAGTGCTTCGCGCCCCGCGGCGCGCCGTCGTCGTCCACGACGGTCACCTCGCGGCCGGTCAGCGCCTCGGCCAGCTCGCGCGGGTTGCGGATCGTGGCGCTGCACAGCACGTAGCGGAAGCTCCCGCCGTAGTGGCGCACGAGCCGTTCGAGCCGGCGCAGCACGTTGGCGACGTGGCTGCCGAAGATGCCGCGGTAGGCGTGCGCCTCGTCGATCACGACGTAGCGCAGCGAGCGCAGGAAGCGCGCCCACTTCGCGTGCTGCGGCAGGATGCCGGCGTGCAGCATGTCGGGGTTCGAGAGGATGACGTTGGCCTGCTCGCGCAGCTTCTTGCGCGTCGGCGCGGCGGTGTCGCCGTCGTAGACGCCGGCGAGCAGCGCGCCGGTGACCGCGAGATCGCCGGCGGCGAGGCGCGTCAGGCTCTTGAGCTGGTCCTGCGCGAGCGCCTTGGTGGGAAACAGGTAGAGCGCGGTCGCGCCGGGCTCGAGCAGCAGCGTCTCGAGCGCCGGCAGGTGGAAGCACAGGCTCTTGCCGCTGGCGGTGCCGGTGACGACGACGGTGTCGCGCCCGGCGCGCAGCGACTCCACGGCGCGCACCTGGTGCGTGTAGAGCCGGGCGATGCCGCGCGCCTCGAGCGCGGCGGCGAGCGGCGCGGGCAGCGCGGGCAGCAACTCGCCGAAGCGCGCGGGCCGCGCGGGCAGCGTGTGCCAGTGGACGAGCGCGCCGCGGTTGTCGCGGCGGGCCGCGTACTCGCGGAGCCAGCTCGCGAGCGATCCGCGGCCGGATTCGGCGTTCGCGAGGAAGTGCGTGGGACGGACCTGCATGGACGGCGCCTCCGGGAGGGCTCATGGCTGCTGCACGGATGGGCAGTATCCGCATCCCTCCCGGAGGCGTCCAGAGGTATTTGGCCCCCTCTAGTCCCCCATCGTCACGGCCAGGCGCACGGTGCGGCCCGGGGACATGACGCGGAGCCCGGCGGCGAAGGGGTCGCGGGCGTACGAGAGGTGCTCGCCGTAGAGGGCGTCGGTCACGTTGACCACTTCGAACGAGGCGCCCGCGCCGGGGCGCGGCGACCAGCGCAGGCCGAGGTCGAGGCGGCCCCAGGCGGGCGTGCCGGTCTCGCCGAGCGATGCGTCCACGCGGTACTGGCGCGCGGCGGTCTCGATCCGCACGAGGCCCTCGACGCCGGCGCCGAGCGGCGGGCGGGCGACGAGGCTCGCGGCGAACGGCGCGACCTCGGCGAGTTCGGTCCTGGCCGCGAGGTTCCAGCCGAGCGTGTAGGCGAGCGTCCACTCGGCCCAGGCGAGCCGGCCGCTCGCACGGCCCGAGAGCAGCGCGGCGTCGGCGTTCGCGTAGGTGACGTGCGGCGTCGTCCCGGCGCGCCGCGCGACCGGCAGCACGTAGCCGTCCACCCACGAACCGCCCAGCTCGAGCGTCGCGAGGCGCGTGGCGAACTGGCCGCGGAGCGACGCGCGCGCGGGCGGGGCGAGCGTGGGGTTGCCCGTCCAGTCGGGCTTCACGACCGCCATCATCGGCCGGCGAACGGTGATGTAGAGCTGCTCGGCGCCCGGCGGTTCGGACGCCACCTCGGCCATCGCGCTCCAGCGCGCGGCCGCGCCGAAGCTGCGCGTCGCCGAGAGCGCGAACGGCGCGAACCAGCGCTCGCCCTCGGCCTCCGGGTGCAGCGCGCGGTAACGCGCCAGCGCCGCGCCGTCGGCGATGCCGGCGCGCGTCAGCCCGGCCCGCGCCGAGACGGCGAAGGGCCCGGCCGCGAACTTCCGTGCGGCGTTCACGGCCCACTGCCGGTAGCGCGGCATCAGGTGGTTCTCCGCGCGCCGCATCGGGGTGGCGATGGTGTTGTTCGCGTTCCACTCGCGCCCCCACGCCTCGAGGTCGGCTCCCGCGGCGCGCCCGAGCAGGCCGACCGTGGTCTGGTCGGCGGCGGTGCTCATGCCCATCGCCATGGGCCCGGCCGACGACGTGCGCAGCCCGTTGTCCATGAGGTGCCGCGCGTGGCTCGCGTAGGCCTTGAAGTCCCCGTACGCCAGCGAGGCGTTCCACAGGTCGTTCACGCGTTCGTCCATGAGCAGGTAGGCGTACGGCACGTCGCGCGTGACCGTGCCCTGCACGCCCCACGCCGCGCGCCCGCGGGCGCCGCGCCAGGCGAGGTCGCCCTGCCCGTAGCGCACGCGCTCGTCGCGGAAGCCGTAGCGGTCGCGGAACGTCGCGCCGCCGCCGTCCTCGTACGACTCGCCGCCCATCACGCGGCCGCTCAGGCGCTGGCCGCGCCCCTCGAGCGCGAACGAGGCGGAGCCGTCGCGCGAGCGCACGAGGTCGCCCTCGGCGGCCCCGCGCGCGCGCCACGCCTCGGAAGGGGCTTCGCGCCGCAGCGCGAGCCGGCCCGCGAGCCCGGCGCCGAGCCCGCCCGAGGCGCGGTCCCACGAGGCGTCCGCCAGCTCGATCGGGATCGCGAGGCTGGTCGGCGGGTCCATGCGGTTCGGGCACGCGCAGTGGTAGCGCTCGCCGTCCACGACCACGGCGAGGTCGCCGCGCTTGAAGCCGTCGGCGTACAGGTCGGTGCCGAGCGCGACGCCGCGGCGGACGAGCGAGAGCCCGAGCCGCTCGAGCGAACGGTTGAGGTCCTCGCGGCTCGAGATCGCGGCCGAGGCGCCGAACGTGACGCGGCGCGCGACCACGGTGATCGAGTCGAGCGGGTAGACGGTCTCGGCCGCGGCCGCGACGGGAAGGGCGGTCGCGGCGGCGGCGAGCAGGGCGAAGCAGGTCCGCCGTGCGGCGGATGGACGATGGGAAAGCACGGCGCCTCCGGAGCGGGCCCTGGGGGTCCCGCCGGTGGGGGTCGAACCGGGAGCGGCCGCGCCGCGGAGGGGCGCGGGCCGCGCGAACGTGGGCGCGTCAGGCGGCCCGCGTGCGCGGCGGCGGTTCGGGGGGCGCGG
>CAZUEM010000132.1:1858-9402 GCA_964619155.1 uncultured bacterium | reverse complement strand
CGATCTCGCCGACCTCGGCGTCCTTGCGCAGCACCGTGCCCGCGAACGGCGCGCGGACGTTGGTGTTCTCGACGTTCACCCGGGCGAGCTCGGCCTGGGCGCGCGCCGCACCGAGCTGCGCGGTGAGCACCTCGAGCCGCGTCTGCACGCCCTCGAGGTCGGCGTCCGAGACGAGCTGGTCGCGGCGCAACGCCTGCGTGCGCTGCAGGTCGCGCCTGGCCTGCGCGAGCTGCGCCTCGACCGACGCGACGTTGGCCCTCGAGGCGAGCGCCGCCGCTTCGTAGTCGGCGCTCTCGAGCCGGGCGATGATCTCGCCTTCGCGGAGGCGCGAGCCCTCGGTGACGCCGATCCACGCGAGCCGGCCGAGGATCTTGGAGGAGACCGACGCCTTGGTGCGCGCGACGACGTAGCCGTTCGCGCTGATGCCCGCGCCCGTCGCGCTGCCGCCGCCGGTGGCTTCGGCGATCCCCACGCGCACGGAGGGCCCGCCCGGCGCGAGGCGCGTCCAGGCGAAGACGGCGGCCGCGACGAGGACGACGGCGAG
Source organism: uncultured bacterium (assembly GCA_964619155.1). Lineage (GTDB taxonomy): Bacteria > Eisenbacteria > RBG-16-71-46 > RBG-16-71-46 > RBG-16-71-46 > CAIXRL01. Next base: position 8,858 of record CAZUEM010000132.1, on the reverse strand, counting down.
GACCGCGACGAGCGGCCAGCGGCCCGGGCCCGAAGGGGGCGGGGCCGAACGGTCGATGCGCAGGGCGGAGAGATCGGCGGACTTGGACATGAGAGGCCGGGGAAGGGGTCGGGGCGGTGCGCGAGCGCGGAATACTCCGGGCGCGCGGCCGGGGCGGTCAAGCCCCGCCCGACGGCCGGTCGAAACCGCAGGATGGCCGGAAATCCGCCCTGTTCCGGCCCGCGCGGCGCTGCTAGCGTGCCGCGGTCCCGCGCCCGCCCCGGCGCGGGACGAGCGCTCCCCGCGGGGGAGCCGTGCCGGCGGGCCGCGCCGCACGCGAGCGACACGTGACGAGGAGATCCGCCCCATGTCGGGACCCGCCGCCCGCCGCAGCCCGCTCGACGTCTTCCTCGCGCTCGTCGAGCGCGGCGGCAACGCCCTGCCGCACCCGGCCGCGCTGTTCCTGATCTTCGCGCTCGCCGTGATCGTGCTGAGCGAACTGTTCGCGCGCAGCGGCATCTCGGCGCTCCACCCGGGCACCGGCGAGGTGATCCGGCCCGTGAGCCTGCTCACGGTGTCCGGGCTGCACCAGATCCTGACGAAGATGGTGACCAACTTCACCGGCTTCGCCCCGCTCGGCACGGTGCTGGTCGCGCTGCTCGGGATCGGCGTCGCCGAGGCGAGCGGTCTCATCGGCGCCGCCATGCGGCTGCTGGTGCTCTCGTCCCCGCGGCGGCTGCTCACGCCGGTCGTGGTGTTCGCCGGCATCATGTCGAACGTCGGCAGCGAGATCGGCTACGTCCTGCTGGTGCCGCTCGCCGGGCTGATCTTCGCCGCCGCCGGGCGGCACCCGATCGCCGGGCTCGCCGCGGCCTTCGCCGGAGTCTCGGGCGGCTACAGCGCCAACCTGCTGCTCGGCACCGTGGACCCGCTGCTCGCCGGCCTCACCGAGGAGGCCGCGCGCATCGTCACGCCGGACGCGAAGGTGAGCCCGGCGTGCAACTACTACTTCATGTTTGCCTCGACCTTCGTGCTCACCGTGGTCGGCACGTTCGTCACCGAGCGGGTGGTCGAGCCGCGCCTGCGCGCCCGGAACCCGGAGGCGGGCGGCGGCGACGAGCTGAAGCCGCTCGAACCGGCCGAGAAGCGCGGCCTGCTCGCGGCGTTCCTCGCCACGCTCGCGTTCGGCGCCCTGCTGGCGTGGGGAACGGTGCCGGCCGACGGCTTCCTGCGCGACCCGAAGACCGGCAGCCTGCTGCACTCGCCGTTCATGAGCGGCATCGTCGCGCTCATCTTCGCCGCCGGCGCCATCGGCGGCATCGCCTACGGCGCCGCGGCCGGCACCGTGAAGAACGAGAACGACGTCCTCAAGGGCATGGCGAAGTCCATGGAGACGCTCGGCGGCTACCTGGTGCTGGTGTTCTTCGCCGCGCAGTTCGTCGCCTACTTCAACTGGACCCACCTCGGCCTCATCTTCGCCGTGAAGGGCGCCGAGGCCCTGAAGGCCTCGGGACTCGGCGGCACGCCGCTGATGCTCGGATTCATCGGCCTGTCGGCGTTCCTCAACCTGTTCATGGGCAGCGCCTCGGCCAAGTGGGCGCTCATGGCGCCGGTGTTCGTGCCGATGTTCCTGCTGCTCGGCCACCCGCCCGAGCTGACGCAGGCGGCGTACCGGATCGGCGACAGCTCCACGAACATCATCTCGCCGATGATGAGCTACTTCGCGCTCATCATCGCGTTCTTCCAGCGCTACGACCGCACCGCCGGCATCGGCACGCTGGTCGCGACCATGCTGCCCTACTCGGTCGCGTTCCTGGTGGTCTGGGGCTTGATGTTCGTGGCCTGGATGCTGGCCGGCTGGCCGCTCGGGCCGGCGTGACGCGAGCGGCGCCGTCCGAACGGACCGGACGGCGCCGCGAGCGAACGGAGGCGGGACGAGGCGTCAGAAGGTCGCGGTCATCTGCAGGAAGCCCCAGGTCTGCGCCCTGCCGCCGCCCGTGGCCTCGACGTAGTCGCCGGGCTCGAAGCGCGACAGCCCGCCCGTGAACAGCACGCCCGGCCGGGCCTTGCAGCGCACGGTGAGGTCGTACTCGATTCCGAGGTCGGAGCCCGCCGCGCCCGTGGCGTCGCGCCGCAGCGTCGTGCCGGCGGCGTCCACCCACGCGCCGCGCTCCTCGGCGAGCGACAGCCGGTGCACGTCGAACGCGACCATCGAGACCCTGCCGGCCGCGAACGAGACGCCGCCATTGACGTCCCGGACGTTGCTGAATCCCGCGACGTCGGCGTAGCCGAGGATGGCATGGGCGGTCGGGTAGAGCGGGTCGAAGCGCTTCCAGGTGCCGTCGTTCTCGGCGTCGCCCGAGGCGGTCATGTACTCGGCCGTGAGCTTGAGCTGGTGCTTCGGGAGAGCCTCGAACGTCGCGCGCACGCTGCCCGCCCACGCCACGACGTCGTCCGCCGAGCGCGTGCCGTCCTGCGACATCGCCTCGCCACGCAGGTCGAGGCGGCCCTTGGCCCACTTCGCCCGCGCGCCGAGCGTGCGGTCGCGCAGAGCGCCCTTCGCCCCGCTCTCGGCCGCGAAGCTCGTGTCGCCGAAGTCGCGCACGAACGCGAACGGCTCCAGTTCGAGCCCGTCGGCGGGCTTCAGCGTCGCGACGAGCCCCCCGAAGATCCGGTCGGTCCCGAATCGGCGGTTGTCGCCCACCCACGTCGCGAACGCGTCCACGCGCGCGGACGTGCCGCTCCAGCGGAGCAGGAAGCCGTCGAACGAACGGCCCACGTTGCCCCAGTCGAGAGCCCCGACGAGGTGCTGGTCGCCGTAGGCGAGCTCCATCCGTCCGCTGCGCAGCATCCACGCGGGCGAGCCGCCCAGCTTCTTCAGGTCCACGTACGCCTGGTGCACATCGAGGTTCGCGGTGTTCGCGACCGTGCTCGGCTCCGAGCCCATCGTGCGCGAGTCCTGGATCTGCACGTACGCCTCGACGTCGGATTCGAGCACGAGCCTCGCGCCGAGCCGCGTGCGCATCAGCGCGACGTCCCCGCGATCGCCGAGCCCCTCGGTCGCCGGGCGCGAGTTGGCGCCGGGCAGGCGGTAGTCGAGCGGCGAGCGGTACTCCCAGCGGGCGCGGAACTGGCCGTCCCAGGTGACCGTGGGCGCGGCGCCGGACGGGCCGGCGAAGGCGGCGATCGCGACGAGCGCGAGGGCGGCGAAGGGCAGGCGGGGGATCATGAATCGGTCCTCTTCGGTCGGGACTCCGTCGTCCGCGAGGCGGACGGTTGCGAACCGTGAATCGGCTGCGCCGCCGAGGCTAGGCCGTAGCGACGGGGCGGGACAAGGACTCGCGTCACCCATCGGGGCAGGGAATGTTGTCGCGGCTCTCGCCGACCTGCTAGCGTCCGCCGCGCAGTCTCCCGGAGCGCGACCCCGCGCTTCTCCCCCGATCACCCGGAAGCACGCCGGTGAAACTCCCCACGATCCTCGCACTCGCGGTGGGCCTGCTCGCGGGTCTCGGCGGCTACACGTTCTTCTACGCGCAGGGACTGTCGTACTTCAGCAACGACCCCAATGCCTGCGCGAACTGCCACGTCATGGGCGAGTATCTCGACTCGTGGCAGAAGTCCGTGCACCACGGCCGCGCGACCTGCAACGACTGCCACACGCCGCACGACCCGATCGGCAAATTCGTCAGCAAGGCGAAGAACGGCTGGAACCACTCGAGCCGGTTCACGCTCCAGAACTTTCCCGAACCCATCCGCATCACCTCTTTCAATGCCGTGCGGCTCGAGCACAACTGCATCGGCTGCCACGAGGAGATGGTGAGCGAGATCTTCCCCGCCACCCACGGCGCCCACGACGCCCGCGATCAGGGCAAGCGCTGCGTGCACTGCCACGCGGGCGTGGGCCACGGCCCCCGGAGATAAGCCATGCCGTCGAAAGCCCAGTACGCCGGCCTCGTCGCGCTCACCGCGCTCGCCACGTTCGGCGTCACGCTGCTGCTGATGAACGTGTCCGAGCGCAAGCGCGAGGCGAAGACCACCTACCTCGAGCTGGCGAAACTCGACGAAGACACCGTGGACCCGGAGCTGTGGGGCCGGAACTTCCCGCGCCAGTACGACGGCTACCTGCGCACCTCGGACACCGAGCGCACGCGCTTCGGCGGCAGCGAAGCGTTCTCGCGGCTCGACGACGACCCGCACCTGAAGCGGATCTTCGCGGGCTACGCGTTTTCGATCCAGTACACCGAGGACCGCGGCCACGCCTTCACGCTCGCCGACCAGGACAGCACCGAGCGGGTGAAGCAGCGCCCGCAGCCCGGCTCGTGCCTGCACTGCCACGCGTCGGTGATCCCCGCCTACCGCAAGGCCGGCGGCGGCGACGTCATGAAGGGCTTCGAGATCGTCAGCGCGATGAAGTGGGCCGACGCGCGCGCGCTCGTCGAGCACCCCGTCGCGTGCATCGACTGCCACGACCCGAAGAGCATGGCGCTGCGCGTCACGCGGCCCGGGTTCCTGCGTGGCATCCGCGCGCTCAAGGCGTCGCAGGGCGTCGCGAACTACGACCCCAACACCATGGCGACGCGGCAGGAGATGCGCAGCTACGTGTGCGGCCAGTGCCACGTCGAGTACTACTTCCGCAAGCCCGACCAGGTCGTCACCTACCCGTGGGCGAGGGGCATCAAGGTCGAGCAGATCGAGGCCTACTACGACAGCATCGGCTTCCACGACTGGAAGCACGCCGAGACGGGCGGCCCCGTGCGCAAGGCGCAGCACCCCGAGTTCGAGATGTGGAGCCAGGGCATCCACGCGCGCAGCGGCGTGGCCTGCGCCGACTGCCACATGCCGTACACGCGCGAGGGCGCGATGAAGGTGAGCGATCATCACGTGCGCAGCCCGCTGCTCAACATCGAGCGCGCGTGCCTGACCTGCCATCCGTTCCCGGCCGAGGAGATGAAGGCGCGCGCCGAGCTGATCCAGGCGCGCAACCAGGCGCTGCTGCTGCGCGCCGAGGACGCGCTGGTGCAGCTCTACGACGGCGTGAAGGCCGCGCGCGCGAACGGCGCCGACAGCGCCGCGCTCGACCGGGCCGGCGTGTACCGGCTCGCCTCGAAGGCGCAGTGGCGGATCGACTTCGTCAACGCCGAGAACTCGATGGGCTTTCACGCCCCGCAGGAGGCCGCCCGCATCCTCGGCGAGGCGATCGACTACGCGCGCCAGGGCGAGCTGGCGGTGCTGAAGATGGCGAGCGCGCACGCCCGCACGGCGTCGTACTGAGCCGGCCGTCCGGCGGCCCCTTCCGGCGCGACGCCGGGAGGGGCCGCGCGTTTCAGGGCCGCGCGGCGCGCCGCGCGCGCGGGCCCCACGGCCGCCGGCCTTGCCGCGGGCGGGCGCGTTTCCTAGACTGCCGCGCGTCTGCTTCAGGCCCGCACGCCCGCGCGCCGGTCCGTCCCGCGCGTCGCATCCGCACCGGAGGTCGTTCGCCATGCCTTTCGTCATCGCCGAGCCCTGCATCGGGGTGAAGGACAAGTCCTGCGTCGAGGTCTGCCCCGTGAACTGCATCTACGAGGGCGAGGACCAGTTCTACATCCATCCCGACGAGTGCATCGACTGCCAGGCGTGCGAGGCGGCCTGCCCCGTGCAGGCGATCTTCCCGGACAACGGCGTGCCCGAGAAGTGGGCCGCGTTCACGGCGAAGAACCGCGAGTTCTTCCAGAAGAAGTGACGTCCTCGCCGGCTGCGCCGCGACGCCCGTCGCGGCGGCCGGAGGCCACCCGACGATGACCGCTGCCGGCGCCCTGCCCACGCGCGAAGAAGCCCTCGCGCTCCTGCACGAGTGGATCGCGAACCCCGCGCTCCGCAAGCACTGCTACCTCGTCGAGGCGGCGATGCGCGCCTACGCCGAGGCGCACGGCGGCGACGTCGAGCGCTACGGGATCACCGGGCTCATCCACGACTTCGACTGGGAGCGGCACCCCGACCTCGAGCGGCATCCCGTGCAGGGCGTGGCCGTGCTGCGTGAGAAGGGCTGGCCCGAGGACGTCTGCCGCGCCGTGCTCGGACACGCGACCCACACCGGCGTGCCGCGCGACACGCCCATGGCGACGGCGCTGTTCGCGTGCGATGAACTGTGCGGCTTCCTGGTCGCGTGCGCGCTCGTGCAGCCCGACAGGTCCATCGCCAACGTCGAGGTGGCGTCGGTGAAGAAGAAGCTCAAGCGCGCCGACTTCGCCCGCAACGTGAACCGCGGCGACATCGTCAACGGCGCGGCCGAGCTGGGCGTGGACCTCGACCAGCACATCGCGTTCGTGCTGGGCGCACTCAAGGCGCGGCGGGCGGAGCTGGAGCTGTAGCGCCCGCCGCAGGCCGCACCGGCGTCCTCGGCCACGCCATCCACCGCGTCCCGCACCCGCGTCCGTCCTTGCCGCCCGCGCCGCCCGCTGGGAGAGTGCCCGCCATGTCCGCTCCCGCTTCGCCCGGCGCCCGCGTGCTCTCGCTGTGGCGCTCGCTCGCGCCGCTGCCGTTCGGCCGTTCGTTCTTCGGCCTCGTCTTCGGCCGGCTCGTGCCCTACACGGGCGCGCTCGGCGCGCGCGTGCTCGAACTCGCGCCCGGCCGCGCGCGGATCGAGCTGCGCGACCGGCGCGGCGTGCGCAACCACCTCGACTCGGTGCACGCCGTCGCGCTCGCCAACCTGGGCGAGATGGCGAGCGGCCTCGCGATGGTGACCGCGCTGCCCGCGCACGCGCGGGCCATCGTGCTCTCGCTGACGGCCGAGTACGCGAAGAAGGCGCGCGGCACGCTGGTCGCCGAGGCCGACGTGACCGTGCCCGAGGTGACGGGCGACCTCGAGCACGAGGTGCGCGCGGTGATCCGCGACGCCGCCGGCGAAGAGGTCGCGGTCGTGCGCGTGCGCTGGAGGATCGGCCTCGCGCCCGGGGCCGCGCCGCGATGAGCGCCGGGTCGCTCGACACCCCGCTCACGCGGCACGCGCGCATCGAGGTGCCGCTCATCGGCGGCGCCATGTATC
>CAZUEM010000132.1:0-1758 GCA_964619155.1 uncultured bacterium | reverse complement strand
CCGCTCACGCGGCACGCGCGCATCGAGGTGCCGCTCATCGGCGGCGCCATGTATCCGTGCGGCAACCCCGAGCTGGTCGCGGCGGTCTCGGAGGCCGGCGGCATCGGCATCGCCCAGCCCGTCTCGCTCACGTACGTGCACAAGCGCGAGTTCCGCGATGCGCTGCGCCACATGCGCACGCTGACCGCGAAGCCCATCGGCATGAACGCGCTCATCGAGCGCTCGTCGAAGGCCTACATGGACCGCATGCGGCGCTGGGTGGACGAGGCGCTGGAAGAGGGCGTGCGGTTCTTCGTCACCTCGCTCGGCAACCCGCGCTGGGTGTGCGACGCCGCGCACGCCGCGGGCGGCGTGGTCTACCACGACGTCACCGAGGCGAAGTGGGCCGCGAAGGCCGTCGAGGGCGGCGTGGACGGGCTCATCGCCGTGAACCGCCGCGCCGGCGGCCACGCCGGGCCGCGCTCCGCCGAGGAACTGCTCGCCGAGCTCGCCCCGTTCGGGCTGCCGGTCGTGTGCGCGGGCGGCATCGGCGACGCGGCCGGCTTCGCCGCCGCGCTGCGCATGGGCTACGCGGGCGTGCAGATGGGCACGCGGTTCATCGCCACGCCCGAGTGCACGGCGAGCGAGGCGTACAAGCGCGCCATCGTCGCCGCGGGCGAGGACGACGTCGTGCTGTCCGAGCGCATCACCGGCGTGCCGGTCGCGATCCTCGCGACGCCGGCCGTGAAGCGCGCGGGCCTCGAGGTGAACGCGTTCGAGCGCTGGATGCTGCGCGGGCGCCGCACGAAGCACTGGATGCGGACGTACTTCGCGCTGCGTTCGGCCTGGCTCATGAAGCGCGACGCCTATGCCGAGCGCGAGAACCGCGAGGTCTGGCAGGCGGGCCGGAGCGTGGCCGCGATCCGCTCGATCGAACCCGCCGGCGACATCGTGCGCGCGTGCGCCGAGGCGGTGCGAAGGGCGGAGTAGGGGCGGGGCGCGCGCGTGCCGCCTGCGCGTGCGAGCCGCACTGCGCCGCCGCCGTGCGCGCCGGTGTCACCCCGGCGCATGGCGCACGACTGCGCGCGACGCCCGCGTCACGCCGGCGTGTGCTCCGCGGTGGGCCCGCACTGCCCGGCGCTCACGACGCCTGCGCGCGGTACCGTGAGGGCGGCCCGTGTTCGCCGGCGCCGGTGTGGAGCGCGGGCTCGGGACGGTTGCGCGACGGCGCGCCCTCGCCGGCCATGCCCGCGAGCGGCGCGGCGGCGCCCGCGCCGTAGCCGCTCGCGCGCTCGACCACCAGCGTGAGCGCGCCGAGCGTCTCGTCCACGCGGCCCTCGGCGCGCACGACCTCGCCGCGCATCGCCGCGCCGAGCCGCGCGTAGTCGCGGGGAAACAGCACGCACTCGGCGAGCCCCGAGCGGTCGGCGAGCGTCGTGAACAGCACGACCCCCCCGGTCTTCGCTTCCACGCGCCGCGACGCGCAGGGCACGCCGCAGATCGCGACGCGCCGGCCCGCGTGCGCCTCGAGCGCGCCGCAGGCGACCGTGCCCGCGAGCGCCGCGGCGGGCGCGAGCGCATCCAGCGGGTGGGCCGCGAACCACAGGCCCGTCGCCGCGAACTCGCCGCGCACGAGGTCGGCGACCGGCAACTCGGGCAGTTCGGGCAGCGCCTCGCCGCCGGGCCGCGGCGCGCCCGCGACGGGCGCGAGGAGCGATCCGTCGGGCGCGACGAGCGCGGCGCAGCGAGTCTTCACGAGGGCGAGCATCGGCAGGAACG
>CAZUEM010000131.1:0-9490 GCA_964619155.1 uncultured bacterium | reverse complement strand
CCCGGCCGCCGCGCTCGCGGTCGCGCCCGCCGCGGCCGCCGCGCCGGTCGTCGCGCCGGCTCGACACGCGGCGCTCGCGCGTCTCCTCGGGCTCGCGCACCGCGCCGCCCGGGCGGCGCATGATGCTGACCCGGAACGGGCGCGCGCCGAAGCCCAGGAAGCCGCCCTTGCCTTCTTCGATCACCGTGATGGTGGCTTCCGCGCGCGACAGCCCGAGGTCTTCCAGACCGATGCGGACGGCCTCCTCGACGGTCTTGCCTTCGTACACCGAACCCTTTGCCATTGGTTCTCCGTTGCCCGAACGCGCTCGACCGGTCGTGGGCGCGGCCGTGAGGCGCGCCGATGCGGTGTCGCGTGGGCGGATGGACTCGTGATCCCTCGGCGCGGCGGATTCGCGCGGCGCTCCCCCGCGGGGCGAGCGGCCGGCGCGCGCCTCGGCGCTGCCGGAAGGACCTGTGGAAACGACGGGTCAGGTTACTTCGGCGCGAACCCCGCCTGCCACGCCGAACGTCTCGAACCGGGACGTCAGGACTTCCGTCCCTTGCCCGCCTCCGCGGGGACCACCACGGCCCCGCTGTCCCCCCGCATCGCGAGCCACTGCTGGACCGCGGTGAGCAGGTTCATGACCGTCCAGTAGAAGACCAGGCCGGAAGGCAGGTTGTAGAAGATGAACACCATGAAGATGTTCATCATGTACATCATCGGCGCCTGCTTGGGATCCGTCGGCGTGAGGAACTGCGACAGGAGGCCCGTCGCCGCCATCAGCAGCGGCAGCAGACGCACGGGGAAATGCCCGATTCCCGGCAGTGGTCCGAGCATGGCCACCAGGTCGGGCGACGAGAGATCGTGGATCCAGCTGACGAAGGGCGCCTGGCGCAGGTCGATGGCGTTGTTGATGACCGCGTAGAGCGCGAAGAACAGGGGCATCTGCAACAGCATGGGCAGGCAGCCGCCCATGGGGTTGACCTTGTTCTCGCGGTACAGGGCCATCGTCGCCGCGTTGAGGGCCTGCGGATCGCCTTCGTACTTCTTGCGGATCCGTTCGATCTCGGGTTGCAGCTTCTGCATGGCGCGCATGCTGCGCATGCCCGCCATGTTCATCGGGTGGAGGAGCAGCCGCACCAGCGTCGCGAGCAGCAGGATCGTGAGTCCGTAGTTGCGGACCACGGAATCGATGGCCCGCATGATCTGCAGCAGCAGCTTGCTGAACGGCACGATCCACCGCCAGCCGAGGTCCACCGAGCGCTCCATCTCGAGCGGGCCGCTCTCCTTCGCGAGCGCGAAGTGGTCCGCGGGACCGATGTAGGTCACGAACCGGTGCGTGCCGGCGCCCGAGGCGGGCAGCGGCATCACCAGCGCGCCGATCGCGGCGGGCACCGTCGGCTTGGTGCCGGCGGGCATCATCGCGAGGCGGTCCGCCGGCAGTTCGATCGAGGCCGCCGAGGCGACGGCGGCCTTGCCGTCGGCGTTCGGAGTGCCGACGAGCGCGAGGAAGTAGCGGCTCTGGACGCCGGCCCAGTGCGCGACGCCCTCGAACACCTTCGGGTTGCGGCCGACGAGGCCCGAGGCGTGGTCGCGGTGCAGGTCCTTGCCGACCAGGCTCACGGCGCGCAGGCCCTGCATGTCGGTGTTCGGATCCGACTCGGTCAGCAGCGGCCAGGAGCGCGTGACGAGCGAGTAGTCGCGCACGTCGGAGTTGGCGGGGATGCCGGAGGTCTCGACCTCGAGGTCGAGCATGTAGCTGTCGGGGCGCACGCGCCACGTCTGGCGGATCGCGATCCCCGCCGCGTCGCGGCCCGTGAACGTGAGCACGCGGACCGCGCCGGTCGCGTCGGTGCTCTCGGCGGCCGCGAACATCGTGTTCGCGAGCGAGCGCTGCGACGCGCCCGAGCCGAAGTCGAGCGCGAACGTCGGGCCGCCGTCGAGGTGCACGCGGTCGCCCGCCGCGACCTCCGCGCCCGGCCGGGGCCGGCGCGACGGCTGCGCGTGGAAGTTGCCGGCGCCGTAGGCGGACGAATAGCGCTTGAGCTCGAAACCCACGAGGCGGGCGCCGCGGTTCGAGAACTCCGCGCGGTAGAGCGGGGTCTCGACCACGGTGCGCCGCTCGGGAATCGCGGGGGCCGCGGCCGCGGCCGTGTCGGGCGCGAGCGAGGGGACCGCCGCCGCCGCGGGAGGCGCCGGGGCCACGGCGGACGGGGCGGCCGAATCGCCCGCGGCGGTCGCCGCCGGCGCCGGCCGCTTCGGCACGGGCTTGGGCGCGTACTTCGCCTGCAGCGCGGTGAACGCCGCGAAGACGACGAGCGACAGGACGAGCGCGAAGATGGTTCGACGGTCCATGGGTCAGGGCACCGGGTCGTAGCCGGCCGATCCCAGGGGGTGGCAGCGGCCCAGCCGGGCCAGCGCCATGCGGCCGCCGCGCCACACGCCGTGCCGCGCGATCGCTTCGCGCGCGTACTCCGAGCAGGTGGGATGGTGGCGGCAGGCGCCGCGGAAGGCGGGCGGCGTGACGACCTGGTAGAGCCGAATGAGCGTCAGGACGATCGCGCGCATGCGTCAGGCGTGGACCGCGGGAGCGAGGGCGCCCGCATGCGCGAGCAGGCTCTCGACCTCGGTGGCCATTTCCTGGTGCGGCGCCGTCAGGGCCGCGCGGGAGGCGATGAACACGAGCAGGAATCCATGGTGGGGGACCCGCGACCAGCGGCGCCGCACGATCTCGCGGAGCCTTCGGCGGGCCCGGTTGCGCTGCACCGCACCTCCCACACCCCGCTTGCTCGCGATCATGCCGAGCCGTGTGACCTCGCCGGGCGAAGGAAGCGCCAGGAGCAGGCAGGTGCGGCCGCGGTAGGCCGTTCCGCCCTGGCGCACCGCCGCGAAGTCCTTGCTGCTGCGCATGCGGTGCCGGCGATGGATGCGTTCGGAAGGGGCCAGGCTCATCGTCTGCCGCCGGAGTGCGACGCGGCCCGGCTCGATGGCCCGTCTCGTTCCCGCGCCCGGGTCACGTCGGTGGCGCGGTCCCCGGCGCCGGGAGGGCGCAGGGAGAGTGGGGGCGTGGCTGCGGTCAGCGCGAATCGGACGAGACGGTGAGGCGCTTGCGGCCGCGCGTACGGCGCGCCGCCAGCACCTTCCGGCCGCCCTTGCTCTTCATGCGGGCGCGGAAGCCGTGCGTCTTCTTCTTGTGGCGGTTGTTGGGCTGGAACGTGCGCTTCATTCGGGAACCTCTGCGTCGGCGTCTATGGGAGGAAAAAGACGGCGAAGCCTATGCGAGCGGCGAAGGTGCCGTCAAGGACCGGAGGTGGCGGGGGCCGGGCCAGGCGGGGCCCCTCCTTTAGAGGGACGGCCGGCCCGGAACCGCGAAACGAAAGCCGCGCGCCACGGCGGGTGGCGCGCGGCCGGCGGGGGGGCGCTCGCGGGCTAGGCGGCGGCCTCGAGCTCGGGCTCGGCCGGCTGGGCGGCCGCGACCGGCAGCTTCATCCAGAACGTGCTGCCCTCGTCCTCCAGGCTCTGCACGCCGACGTGGCCGCCGTGCAGCTCGGTCAGGCGCTTGACCAGGTGCAGCCCGAGGCCGAGACCGTTGCGGCCCTCCCCTTCGGCGCCCGCGCCCTGCCCGAACAGTTCGAAGATGTGCAGCGCCGTCGCCGGGGTGAGGCCGGGGCCGCGGTCGGTCACCTCGAGGCGCAGGAAACGCCCGTCCATGCGCGTGCGCACGGTCACCGTCTCGTCGCGCGGGCTGAAGCGGATGGCGTTGACGAGCAGGTTCACGACCACCTGCCGGATGCGCACCTCGTCGAGCGCCAGGCGCGGCAGCGTCTCGTCCAGCTCGGTGCGCAGCTCGACGCCGTACCTGCGCGCGAGGCCCTTCGTCGTCTCCAGCGCGTCGCGCACCACGGCGTTGAGCGAGAGGCGCCCGAACTTGAGCTCCATCGCGCCGCTCTCCAGGCGCGAGAGGTCGAGAATGTCGTCCACCAGCCCGAGGAGCCGCTGCGCCTCGGCGCGCAGGCGGCCCACGAACTCGCGGGCCTGTTCGCGCGTCAGCCGTCCTTCCTGGTCGTCGAGCAGCTCGGCGTAGGCCAGCACCGACGACAGCGGCGTCTTCAGCTCGTGGCTCGCGGTCGAGAGGAACACGTCCTTGAGGCGGTTGGTCTCGGCCAGGTGCTCGACGTCCTCCTCGAGCTCGCGCGTGCGGGTGCCGAGGCGCTCCATCATCTCGGCGCGGTCGATCACGGCCGCGATGTGCGCGCCGAACACGCGCAGCACCTCGAGGTGGTCCTCGCGGAACGGCTCGGTCGAATGGATGCGGTTCACGTTGAGCACGCCCACGACGCGGTCGCCGAGCGAGAGCGGCAGCGACAGCGCCGAGGTGATGCGCCGCTGCGTCTTGTAGTGGCGGCCCAGCTCCTCGTTGGGCGGCTGCTGGCCCAGCAGCAGCGCCTCGTTGCGCGCCGCGACGTAGCCGGCGATGCCCTCGCCGACGCGCGCACGGGCGCCGTGCGCGTACTCGGACTCGAGACCGTGCGAGACGCGCGTCACGAGTTCGCCGCTCTCGGGGTCGAGGATCATGATGGACGCCTGCTGCGCGCCCAGCGTCGAGACCACGCGCCGCACGATGATCTCGAGGATCAGGTCCAGCCGGAGCTGGAGCTGCAGCGTCGTCGAGGTCTGGAACAGGCCCGACAACTCGGAGAGGCGTGACTGCACGTCCTCGCGCTCGCGCGTCTGGCGCTCGATCGCCGCGCGCATCAGGTTGATCTCGCGCTGCTTGGTCACCGTGTACAGGCAGAAGAGCAGCACCAGCCCGACGAGCGCCACCAGCGTCACCGCGGGCTCGCGCACGATCGGCAGGTCGGCGAAGGCCGGCGAGGCGCCGAGCATCTCGGCGAGCGGCAGGTAGAGCGCCGGGATCGTGACCGCCAGGGTCACGAGCAGCAGGAACGTGACGCCCCACAGCAGCCAGCCGGCGCGGTCGAGCTGCTTCCAGTCGGGGGTCTTGGGCGAAGGCGTGGACATGACGGCTCCGGGTGGGTGATCGCGGCGGGGTGTCGCACTCGTTTTCGGCAAGCGGCACGGGACCATTGAGCGCCGATGCGCCGTTCGCGGGCGGGGCCACTTGCCCCGGCGTCCCGGGGTCCGGACGCGGGCGCACCCGGGAAGCGCGGAAAGGCGGGCCGCCCCGCGCGCTGGCGGCGCCGCTCGGGCCGCGGCTACAGTGCGGTCCCGTGCCCGCCTCCCTCGTCCGAGCCCGCTGGCTGCCCGCCGTCCTGTTCGCGGCCGGCGTGGCCGCGCTTTACGCCGGCGCGCTCGGCACCGGATTCCTGAACGACGACTACCTGTTCCTCGAGGACGCCGTGCGCGGCCCGTGGGCGGCCGGCGAGGGCGCGCTGCCGAACTACTTCCGCCCGCTCTCGCGCCAGCTCTGGTTCGGCGTCCTCGCGCCGCTGCTCGGCCCGAACCCGCTCGCCTTCCACCTCGCGAACCTCGCGCTGTTCCTCGGCGCCGCGGCGCTGCTGTACGACCTGCTGCGCGCCTTCGCCCCGCGCGCGGGCGCGCTCGCCGGGCTCGTCTACTTCGCGGTGCTGCCGCTGCAGCGCGTGAACCTCACGTGGATCTCGTGCTGCCAGGACCTGCTCGCGCTCGTCGCTTCGCTCGGCGCGCTGGCGCTCTTCCGCCGCGGGCGCGACCGGCTCGCGCTCGCCGCGTTCCTCGCCGCGGCGCTCGCCAAGGAGTCGGCGCTGCCGCTCCCGGCGCTGCTCTTCCTGTGGAGCTGGCGCATCGAGGGCCGCGCGCCGGCCGCGGCGTTGCGCCGCGTCGCGCCCTTCGCGCTGCCGCTCGCGGCGTGGGCGGCCGGCGAGCTGGCGCTGCGCGCGTCGGCGCCGGCCCCGGCCGCGCTGCGCTTCGGCCCGCTCGAGCTGCTCGCCGCGTGGGTCCACCTGCCGCAGGCGCTCGCCGGGCTCGAGAACCCGACCGGCCTGCTCGCGGCGTTCTGGAGCGCGGCGCCCTCGCTGGCGGCCCTCGCCGCGTTCGGGGCGCTGGCGCTGTGGTTCCCCGCGGGCGGCGCGGCGCGAGAGGCCGGGCCCGGGGACGGCCGGGCGCCGGCGCACGCGCCTCACGCGCGCGTGTTCGCCCTCGCCTGGCTCGCGGCGTTCGCCGTGCCGGTCGCCCCGGTCGTGCACGGCTGGAGCGCCTACTTCTACACGCTCGCCGCCGTGGGCGGCGCCGTGCTGGTCGCCGTGCACGCCGCGCGGCTCTCGCGGCTCGCGTTCGCCGCCGCCGTGGCGGCCGCGCTCTGGTGGCACGCGGCGGCGAGCGCGGTGCCCGCGTTCGCGGTCGCCGACGATGCGTGGGGCTGGACCTCGCACCTGACCGCGCACTACTTCGAGCGCGGCGCGGCGCTGTCGGCGCGCCTGCGCGAGGCGCTGCTGCGGGTGGCCCCGGAGCCGGAGCCCGGCACCCGCTTCTTCTTCGCCACGCTGCCGCCCTTCGCGGGATTCCAGATGGGCAACGGCGCCGCGATCCGCGCCGCGTACGGCGACCGCTCGCTCGAGTCGCACTTCTACTCGGGCTTCTCGGACTCCACGGCCGCCGGCCACCCCTGCGTGTTCCTCTTCTGGGACGGGCTCGACTTCCAGCGGCTGTACGCCGCCGCGCGCGACCCGTTCTTCCAGGTCGGCGCCGACCTGCTGCTGCTCGACCGGCCCGCCGGCGCGGTGCACGCCTTCGCGCGCGCGCACGACGCCGGCGAGTTGAGCGAGGACGTCTGGTACTGGTCCGGGTGGGCGCTGCTCTGGAGCGGCCGGCGCGCGGCCGCCGAGGCGGCGTGGACCGCGTTCGGCGCCGCGGACGACACGACCATGTACCGCGCCTGGATGCGCGCCGCCGTCACCGCGCTCGCCGAGTCCGACACCACGGCCGCCCGGCGCGCGCTGTTCGGAGCGCTGCGCGCGGGCGTCGGCCGCCCCGAGGTGCACGCGGCGCTCGCCGAGATGCTGCGCGGGCGCAGCCCCAAGTTCGCGCTGCTCGAGACGAAGGTGCTCGCGTTCCTCGTGCCGGACGACTTCGACGTGCGCCTCGCGCTGCTCGAGGGGCTGCTCGAGGCGCGGCTCGACGACGTCGCGCGGCGCGAGGTGGCCGCGCTCGAGGAGGCCCGCCCGGACCGCGCCGGCGACCCGGCGCTCGCGGCGATCCGGGCGACACTGGCCGGGCGCGCGCCCGCCGCGGGCGGGATCGCGGTGCTGCCGGGCCGGCGATGAACGGAGGAACGACGATGGCGCGCGGACGCGTGCAGGTGGTCGAGTTCGAAAGCGCGGTGCTGAAGGGCAATCCGCTCGGGGATCCGCACGTGCGCCGCATTCCGGTGTGGACGCCGCCCTCGTACGACGCCGAGCCCGCGCGCCGCTACCCGGTGCTCTACGTCCTCACCGGCTTCACCGGGCGGGGCCGGATGCTGCTCAACGACAATCTGTGGTCGCCTTCGCTCGACGACCGGCTCGACGCGCTCGTGGCCGCGGGCCGCTGCGGCGAGATGATCGTGGTGATGCCCGACTGCTCGACCCGCTTCGGCGGCTCGCAGTACGTGGACTCCGCGGCGACCGGCCGCTACGGCGAGCATCTCGTGGCCGAGCTGGTGCCGTGGGTGGACGCGCACTTCCGCACGCGCGGAACGCGCGAGGCGCGCGGGGTGGCCGGCAAGTCGTCGGGCGGCTTCGGCGCGCTCACGCTCGGCATGAGCCACCCGGATGTCTTCGCCGCGGTCGCCTGCCACAGCGGCGACATGTACTTCGAGTTCTGCTACGCGCCCGACTTCCCGAAGACGCTGTCGGTGCTGCAGGAGGCCGGCGGCCCGCGCGCGTTCCTCGGAAAGTTCGAGGCGAAGCCGCAGAAGGGCAAGGACGACTTCCTCGCGCTCAACATCCTGGCGATGGCCGCGTGCTACTCGCCCGACCCGCACGCCGAGCTGGGCGTGGCGCTGCCGTTCGACCTCGCGACCGCCGAGGGCCGCCCGGAGGTGTGGGCGCGCTGGCTCGCGCACGATCCGCTGCGCCGCCTCGCGGACCGCGCGGAGGCGCTGCGCTCGCTGAAGCTGCTCTACCTGGACTGCGGCCGGAAGGACGAGTTCCACCTCCACCACGGCGCGCGGCGGTTCGTGCGCGAGCTGGAGCGGCTCGGCGTCGCGCACCGCTACGAGGAGTACGACGACGGGCACATGAACGTGCCCTACCGCTACGACACGAGCCTGCCGCTGCTCGCGGAAGCGCTCGGCGCCTGATGGACGCCCCGGTCCGGCTCGCGATCGAGGGGCTCGAGCGCCGTTTCGGCGCGCACGTCGCCGTCGCGGGCGTGTCGCTCGAGGTCCGCGCCGGCGAGATCGTCGGCTTCCTCGGCGCCAACGGCGCGGGCAAGACCACGACGCTGCGCTGCGCCGCGGGGCTGCTGCGCCCGCATGCCGGGCGCATCGCGCTCGACGGCCACCCGCTCGACCGCGAGCCGCGGGCCGCGAAGGCCGCGCTCGGGTTCGTGCCCGACCGGCCGTTCCTCTACGAGCGGCTCACGCCGCCCGAGTTCCTCGCCTTCGTCGCCGCGCTCTACGAGGTGCCGCCGCGCGTCGCGGAGCCGCGCATCGCGGCGCTGCTCGGTCGGCTCGCGCTCGGCGACGCGGCCGGGGCGCTGCTCGAGGGCGCCTCGCTCGGCACCCGCCAGAAGGTCGCGCTCGCGGCGGCGCTGCTGCACGAGCCCGCCGTGCTGCTGCTCGACGAGCCGCTCGCCGGCCTCGACCCGCCCGCGGCGTTCGCGCTCAAGCAGCTCCTGCGCGAGCGCGCCGCCGCCGGCGCGGGCGTGCTCGTCTCGACGCACCAGCTCGAGGTCGCCGAGCGCTTCTGCGACCGCGTCGTGATGCTGCGGCGCGGCCGCATCGTGGCCTCGGGCACGCTCGCCGAGCTGCGCGGCGCGCGCGGCGACGCCACGCTCGAGCAGCTCTTCCTCGAGCTGGCCGCGGAGGGCCCGGCCTCGTGATCGTCGCGGGCGTCGCGCGCGGCCTGCTCGCGCTCGCGCGGGCGCGGCTGTGGACGCGTTCGCGCGGCCGCCGGCGGGCGCGCTCGGGCGCCGCCTCGGCGCTCGTCTCGCTGGCGCTCGCCGCGGCGCTCGCGCGGGCGCTGGCGCTCGCGGTCGGCGCGCTGCGCGAGGCCGGGCTCGCCGAGACGGCCGCCCGCGCGCTGCTCGCGTGGCTCTTCACCGCGACGCTGACCGGCGTGCTGGTGTTCGACCTGCACGAGGCGCTCGCCGGGCTCGTCGCCGCGCCCGACCTCGACCTGCTGCGCGCCGCCCCGCTCTCGCCGAGGGAACTCGCGGCGCTGCGCCTGGCCTCGGCGGCGCCCCGCTCGCTGCCGCTCGTGCTGGTGCTGGCGCTGCCGGCCGCGATCGGGTTCGCCGCCGGCTACGGCGCGCCCGCCGCCGGCCTGGCGGGCGCGGCGCTCGCGCTCGCCGCGCTGTGGCTCGCGCC
>CAZUEM010000130.1:0-9495 GCA_964619155.1 uncultured bacterium | reverse complement strand
CTTAAAATCCGCTGGGCTTGAAGCCCGTGGGGGTTCGAGACCCTCTCCCGGCACCAGCACACCGGAAGGATGGCAGGCCGCCCCGGCTCGAGGCGCGGGGGATCGAGGAGTGAGGCGATGCAGAAGACCGTGAGGGAGTTCCTCAGGACGGAGGCGGGGGGCGGCGCGCTGCTGGCGCTGTGCGCCGCGCTCGCGATCGGGATCGCGAACTCCCCGCTCGCCGACGCGTACTTCTCCTTCCTGAAGATGCCGCTCGCGCTCGATCTCGGCGCCTGGCGGCTGGACCTCACGCTCAAGGAGTGGGTGAAGGACGGGCTGATGGCGATCTTCTTCTACGTCATCGGCCTGGAGCTCAAGCGTGAGCTGACCATTGGCGAACTCTCGGACCCGCGGGCCGTCCTGCTGCCCGTGGCCTCGGCCGTCGGCGGGGTGCTGGCCCCGGTCGCCATCTATCTGCTGATCGCCGGCGCCGCCGAGCCGCGCGGCTGGCCGGTGCCCGTCGCGACGGACATCGCCTTCGCCCTGGCCGCGCTGGCGATCCTCGCGCCGAAGGCCGACGCGCGGCTGCGCATCTTCCTGCTCACCCTCGCGGTGGTGGACGACCTGATCGCGATCGTCCTCATCGCCGTGCTGTTCACCGCCGGCCTGGCGGTGGCGCCGCTCGTCGCCGCGCTCGCCGTCCTCGGCGCGACCTGGCTCGTGCAGCGGCGCGTCGCGCTGCCGATCTGGGTCTACCCGCTGGTCGGTCTGGTGACGTGGGGGCTCGCGATCGAGGCGGGCGTGCACACCTCCGTCATGGCGGTCGCCGCCGCCATGATCGTGCCGCCCCGGCCCGCGGGGGCGGACGACACGCTGCTCGGGCGCCTCGAACACGCCATCCACCCGCTCTCCTCGTTCTTCGTGCTGCCCGCGTTCGCGTTCTGCGCCGCCGGGGTTTCGCTGGCGGAAATCCGCCCGGCCCAGCTCGTGAGCGGCCTGCCGGCCGCGGTCGCCGCCGCGCTCGCGCTCGGCAAGCCGATCGGGGTCTCGCTGGCGTACCTCGCGACCGCCCGGCTGGTCCGAGCCCGCGCGACGCTGTCCACGCGGGACGTCGTGAGCGTCGGCTGCCTGTGCGGGATCGGCTTCACGATGAGCCTCTTCCTCGCCGGCCTGGCGTTCAAAGGGGACGCGGCCGGCGAGTCGGGTGCGCGGATCGGGGTGCTGCTCGGTTCGGGCCTCGCCCTCGTGCTGAGCCTGGCGGCCTTCCGGCTTCGGCCGCCTGCCGTCCGTCGTTAGGTCAATCGGCGCCCGGCTGAACCGGGCCCGGGATCGGAGCGTCCGGTGGAAACGGTGTTGCAGGTCGTCGGTGGGATCGCGCTTCTGGCCCTCGGCGGGGAAGGAGTCATCCGCGGGGCCGTCGGCGTGGCGAGGCGCCTGGGCGTCTCGGAGCTCCTCATCGGCCTCGTCCTCGTCGGCTTCGGCACTTCGGCGCCCGAGATGCTGACCAGCATCCGGGCGGCGCTCGTCGGGACGCCCGGCATCGCCGTCGGCAACGTCGTCGGTTCGAACATCGGAAACGTCCTGCTCATCGCCGCGCTCGTGGCGCTGATCCGCCCGATCCCGGTCAGCCCGGCGGCCGTCCGGCGCGACGGGGGGGTCATGCTCGCGGCGTCCGCGCTGCTCATCGCGCTCGCGGTCACGGCCGGGCAGCTGACCCGCCCGGCCGGCGCGGCGCTCGTCGGCCTGCTGCTCGCATACGTCCTGGCCGTCTGGTGGACGGAGCGGCGCGGCGGCGCCGCGGCCGCGCTGCACGAGGGCGAGTCGCACACCCACGACCCGGCGCCGGGGGCGCTCGGGGCGGCGCTGCTCTTCGCGTGCGGCGGGCTCGCGCTGCTGGTCGTGGGGGCCGACCTGCTGGTCAAGGGCGCGGTGACCGTCGCGCGCGTCGCCGGGCTGTCGGAGACCGTGATCGGCCTCACGATCGTCGCGATCGGCACGTCGCTGCCCGAACTGGTCGCGACCCTCGCCGCGTCCCTGAAGGGCCGCTCGGACGTCGCCTTCGGCAACATCCTCGGCTCCAACATCTACAACGTGTTCGGCATCCTCGGGACGACCGCGCTGGTGCGCCCGATCCCGTTCCCGCGCGACCTCACCGTGATCGACTGGTGCGCGTTCGCCGGGAGCGGCGGGCTGCTGCTGATGATGGCCCGCACCGGCTCGCGCCTGGGTCGCGTCGAGGGCGCGATCCTGCTGACGCTGTACGCGGCCTACGTCGCGTACCTGCTCGTGCGATGAGCGGGCGTCGGGCCGGACGTCCTCGGGGGCTCCGGGCCCTCCCCGGAACCGGGAACACGACATGACGACTCGCGCGCTCATCCTCGGCCTGTCTGCCGTCGCCGCGCTGGCGGCCGCGGGCTGCGGCCGCGAGACGACGACGCAGCCCGCGACGTTCGCTCTGAGCGGCCAGGTGCAGCTCGTCGGACCGCTCACCGCCGCCGACGGCCGGTACCTCGGCACGCGCGTCGTGGCCGACGCCGACGGCGTGCCGGTGGACCTGCTCTTCGGCAGCACCGTGGTGACCACCACCCACACCGCGGACGGGGCGTTCCGGTTCACGGGGCTCTCGCCCGGCGGGTACTTCGCGCGGGCCCGCATCTTCGGCTCTCTGGCCGTCCGCTCCGCCGGCCTCACCGTCGCGACCCGCGACGTCGCGGCGCCCGACCCGCTCGTCCTCGAGTCCGCCGGCGACCTGTACCCCGCGCCCAACCCGGTGGACACGGCCACGACCATCGTCTTCTCGGCCTCGAGTCCCGGCTCCGTCTCCCTGCGGGTGCTCGCGCTGGACGGCACGGGCGTGCGGACGCTCTACGCGGACCGCATGCTCGAGCCCGGGCGCTACGCCACCGACTGGAACGCCCGGGACGACCAGGGAGCCCTCGTCGCCCCCGGGTACTACTGGATGACGTTCGAGTCCGGCGCGGACCAGCGGGCGCAGCTGCTGTTCCGGTAGGCCGCGCCCGCGGCGCGCCGGGTGGATTCCGGACCGGACCGCGTCCCACCCGGGGAGGTCGCGAGGCCGTCCGAGATCCTCTCCCGGCGCCACCTTTCGTCTGGTACGTTTCGCCGCCGTTGCGCGGTGCTGCGCGGAAGCGCGCCGAACGGGCCCAGGGAGGGGCGAGGTGGGCATCTCGATCCGGCAGTGGCTGGCGACGTCGTGCGATGCGGGCTGGCGCCGGCACGCGCGCTTCCTCGGGCTGGGCTGGCTCGGCGGCATCGCCGCCTGCGCGGCGGCCGCCGTGGCGGGGAACGGCCTCTACTACTTCCTCGACTTCCGCTGGAGCGGCCGGCCGCTGTCCGGGCTGATGACGCTGGCGAGCGGCTTCTGCCTCGTCACGTGCGCCGCGGGGATGTTCGTGGCCTCGCGGCGTGCCATGCGGACACCCGGACACGCGCGCGAGGCCGCGGGCTGGATCTTGGCGGGGCTGGGCGGCATCTGGCTGGCGTTCGACGAGGTGGCGCAGTTGCACGAGCTGGCCGTCGCGAAGATGGCGCGGATGGGCGTGCCGCAGCCGTTCGGCGTGCTCGATCACGACCTCTACATCTTCGGGGGGTACGCGCTGGGGCTGCTCGTGGTCATGGCGATGCTGTGGCCCACGCGCCGGCCGCTCGAGCCGGCGATGCTGCCGCTGTCGGTCGCGATCGTGTGCTTCGCGGCGTCCGAGATGCTCGACCAGATTCCCTGGGACCTGATGGCCGCCCCGACGCAGCAATGGGTGGGGACGCTCGAAGAGGTGTCCAAGACGCTCGGCACCTGGACGCTCGCCATGTGCGGGCTGCTCTGCGCGGACGAAGCGACGCGCGAGCAGGCGCGCGCCCCGGCCCCACCGGAGCCGCGCGGCGGCCGCCCGGCCTGACGGCGCGCGGCCGCACCGCCGCCCGGAAGCGCCCGGGCGGCCGCGCGCCGGCGGCGACCTACTTGAGCCCCCTCCGCTGGAGCAGCGGCTCGACCGAGGGCTCCTGGCCGCGGAAGCGCCGGTAGAGCGTCATCGCGTCCTCGCTGCCGCCCTTCTCGAGCACTTCGGTGCGGAACGCGAGCGCGGTCGCGGGGTCGAAGATGCCCTTCCGCCGGAACGCCTCGAACGCGTCGGCGTCCAGCACCTCGGCCCACACGTAGCTGTAGTAGCCCGAGGAGTAGCCGCCCGCGAAGATGTGCTGGAAGTAGGGGCTCCGGTAGCGCGGGGCGATCGTCGCCGGCAGGCCGATGGCGCTCATCGCGTCGCGCTCGAACGCGACCGGATCCACGCCGTCCACCGGGGTCTTCAGCGTGTGCCAGCGCATGTCGAGCAGGCACGCCGCCAGGTACTCGGTGGTGGCGAAGCCCTGGTTGAAGCGGCGCGCCCCGACGATCTTCTTCACCTCGGACTCGGGGATCGGCTCGCCCGTGCGGTAGTGCTTCGCGTAGTCGCGCAGCACGTCGGGCTCGCGCGCCCAGTTCTCCATGATCTGCGAGGGCAGCTCGACGAAGTCCTGCGGGGTGCGGGCGACGCCGCGGTAGCGCACGCGCGAGAGCATGGAATGCAGCGCGTGGCCGAACTCGTGGAACAGCGTCTCGGTCTCCTCGAGCGAGAGCAGCGCGGGGTCGTCGCCTGTGGGGCGCGAGAAGTTGCAGACGTTGACGATGACCGGGCGCACGTCCTTGCCGTCGCGCACCTGCGCACCGCGGTAGGTGCCCGACCAGGCGCCGCCGCGCTTGCCGGGCCGCGGGTGGTAGTCGGTGTAGAAAATTGCCAGGTGCGAGCCGTCGCGGTCCTTCACCTCGAAGGCCCGGACCTCGGGGTGGTAGACGGGCAGGTCCTTGCGCTCGGCGAACGTCAGCCCGTAGAGCCGGTTCGCGACCCGGAACGCGCCCTCGCGCACGTTCTCGAGCGCGAAGTAGGGGCGCAGCGCGGACTCGTCCATGGCGTAGCGGGCCTTGCGGAGCTTCTCGGTGTAGTAGAACCAGTCCCAGGGCTTCAGTTCGAAGTCCTTGCCGTCGGCGCGGATCGCGGCCTGCAGGTCGGCGGCCTCGCGGCCGGCCATGGCGACGGCCGGCTTCCAGAGGCGCATGAGCAGGTCCTCCACGGCGGCCGGCGTCTTCGCCATGTTCTCGTCGAGCGTGAAGTCGGCGTGCGTGGCGAAGCCGAGCAGCTTCGCGCGTTCGGCGCGCAGCGCGGCGATGCGGACGAGCGTGGCGCGGTTGTCGTTCGAGCCGCCGCCGGCGCGCGAGACGTAGGCCGTGTAGAGCTGCTCGCGAAGCGCCCGGTTGCCGGCGTCCTGCAGGAACGGCCACAGGCTCGGGGCCTGCAGCGTGAAGAGCCACTGGCCGGGCTTGCCGGCCTTCGCCGCGGCCTCGGCCGCGCCGGCCACGACGCGCTCGGGCAGGCCGGCGAGGTCGGCCCGGTTCTCGACGAAGAGCCGGTAGCCGTTCGTCTCGGCGAGCAGGTTGTCGCGGAACTGGATCGAGAGCTTCGACAGTTCGGCGTTGATCTCGCGCAGGCGCTTCTGCCCCTCCGCGGGCAGCCGCGCGCCGCCGCGGACGAAGTTGCGGTACGTGTGGTCGAGCAGCGTGGCCTCGTCGGGCGCGAGCTTCAGCTTCGCGCGGGCCTCCCAGACGGTCTTCACGCGCGCGAAGAGCGCGGGATTCAGCGCCACGTCGTCGCGGTGCGCCGCCACCAGGGGCGCGGTCTCGCGGGCGATGGCCTGCAGGCCGGGCGTGTTCTCGGCGCCCGAGAGGCCGCCGAAGACGAGTTCGATGCGCGTGAGCAGTTCGCCCGAGCGGTCGAGCGCGGCGATGGTGTTCGCGAACGTCGCCGCCTCCCGCGCGCCGGCGATGGCGGCGACCTCGGCGTCGTGCCGGACGATGGCCTCGCGATAGGCGGGCAGGTAATGCTCTTCGCGGATTCGGTCGAAGGGCGGGACGCCGAACGGGGTGGTCCACTCGGCCAGCAGGGGGTTCACGGCGGTCGGCTCCTCGGCGGCGGACGGGGATGCCAGGGGGAAGGCCAGCAGGGCGGCCATGCCGGTCATCAGGAACAGGAACGAGCGGGCTCGCATGCGCGATCTCCTCGAAAACGGCCGTGGGGTCAGGGCCTCGGGGATGGAGACCGAGGGTGCAGCCGGCAACCTAGCAGATGCCGCGAAGGCCCCGGCCGGCGCGAAGGCGGCCGGACGCCGGGCGCGGCAGGCCGGGCGCCGGACGCCGGGACCGGGCGCCGGCCCGCGAGGCGGCGGGGCCGTCCCGCCTCCCGGGCCGGTCAGCCCCGGGGCGCAGCCCATTCGGGCGGCGGCGCCCGGCCGCGGCGTTCTCCGCCGGGGAACGGCCGGCCCCGGAGGGTGAATCCCGCCCGAGCCATCTGCTATAAACGGCGCCCGTCCATCCTCAGACCGTGACCCCGCCAGACGCGCACGGTCCGAGCGCGTCGTACCTTCCGAGGGAGTCATGGCCCGGCCACTCGATTTCGTCCTGCGCGCCAACGCCGACTACATCGACCAGCAGTACTCGCGCTGGC
Source organism: uncultured bacterium (assembly GCA_964619155.1). Lineage (GTDB taxonomy): Bacteria > Eisenbacteria > RBG-16-71-46 > RBG-16-71-46 > RBG-16-71-46 > CAIXRL01. Next base: position 2,968 of record CAZUEM010000130.1, on the reverse strand, counting down.
AGGCGGACCCCGCCTCCGTCGCCCCCGAGTGGGCGCTGTTCTTCGCCGGCGTCGAGGTCGGGACCTCGCGCGAGTGGGGCGAGGCGCCGGCGCCGTCGCGCTCCGAGGCCGGCGTGCGCAGCCTGGTGCACGCCTACCGCGAGTTCGGCCACCTCGTCGCGCGGCTCGATCCCCTGGGCTCGGGCGAGACGAGCCACCCGCTGCTCGAGCTGTCGGCGTTCGGGCTCTCGGAGGCCGACCTCGAGCGCGAGGTCTCGGGCGCGCCGTTCCTCGGCGAGTTCGGCCGCACGCTCGGCGACCTCGTCGAGGCGTTGCGCGCCACCTACTGCGGCACGCTGGCGGTCGAGTACATGGACATCTCCGACCCGGCCCAGCGCGACTGGCTCGCCGACCGCGTCGAACGCGGGCTCAACCGCCCGCACTACTCGGCGGGCCAGCGGCTGCGCGTCCTGCGCTCGATGCTGGCGGCCGACGGCTTCGAGCAGTTCCTGCACGCGCGCTACACGGGGCAGAAGCGCTTCTCGCTCGAGGGCGGGGCGAGCCTCATCCCGATGTTCGAGGAGCTGACGATCGAGGCCGGGCTGCTCGGGGTGGAGTCGCTGCAGATGGGCATGCCGCACCGCGGCCGGCTCAACTTCCTCGCGAACATCATGAAGAAGCCGCTCGAGGCGATCTTCAGCGAGTTCGAGGGCAGCGCGCTGCCCGAGGACGCGCAGGGCCACGGCGACGTCAAGTACCACCTCGGCTACTCGTCGGTGATGCCGCTGCCCAACGGCCGCAGCATCGCGCTGTCGCTGTGCTACAACCCGAGCCACCTCGAGTTCGTGAACCCGGTCGTGCTCGGGTCGCTGCGCGCCAAGCAGGAGGCGGCCGGCGACGCGGCCCGCACGCGCGGCGTGCCGGTGCTGATCCACGGTGACGCGGCGTTCGCGGGCGAGGGCATCGTCGCCGAGACGCTGGCGCTCGGGCAGCTCCCGGCTTACGTCACGGGCGGCACGATCCACGTGATCGTCAACAACCAGGTGGGCTTCACGACCTCGCCCGAGTACTCGCGCCCGACGCGCTACCCGACGGCGATCGCGCGCGCGATGGACGCGCCGGTCTTCCACGTGAACGGCGACGACCCGGAGGCGTGCGTGCGCGCGATGTCGCTGGCGCTCGCCTGGCGCATGCGCTTCCAGCGCGACGCGTTCATCGACCTCGTGTGCTACCGCAGGCACGGGCACAACGAGATGGACGACCCGTCGTTCACGCAGCCGGTCATGTACCGGAAGATCGCGGGGCACGTGCCCGCCGCGCGGCGCTACGCCGAGCGCCTCGTGGCCGAGGGCGTGCTCGACGCCGGCGCGCTCGGGCGGCTCGAAGCCGAGCTGGACGCGGGCTTCCGCGCCGCGCACCGCAAGGCGACGAGCGAGCCGGTCCCGCCGCGGCGCGGCACCCCGGGCGGGCTGTGGCGCGGGCTCGACTGGGCGGGCGAGGACTGGACCGCCGACACCCGCGTGCCGCGCGCGACGCTCGAGCAGGTGCTGCACGGGCTGACGAAGCTGCCGGAGGACTTCCGGCCGCACCGCAAGATCGCCCAGCTGGCCGCGGACCGGCGGAAGATGTTCCTCGAGGACCGCCTCGACTGGTCGCTCGGCGAGTCGCTCGCCTACGGCTCGCTGCTGCTCGAGGGCCGCAACGTGCGGCTGACGGGCCAGGACGCGGGGCGCGGCACGTTCACGCACCGCCACGCGATGCTGCACGACGCCGAGGACGGCCGCCGCTGGGCGCCGCTCCAGCACCTCGCGCCCGAGCAGGGCCGCTTCGAGGTGGTGGACACCATGCTCAGCGAGGCCGCGGTGCTGGGCTTCGAGTACGGCTACAGCACGGCCGACCCGCACACGCTGGTCGCCTGGGAGGCGCAGTTCGGCGACTTCACGAACGTCGCGCAGGTGATCGTGGACCAGTTCGTGGCGAGCGGCGAGGCCAAGTGGGGCCGCATGTCGGGCCTCACGCTCTACCTGCCGCACGGTTACGAGGGCCAGGGGCCCGAGCACTCGAGCGCGCGGCTCGAGCGCTTCCTCGAGCTGTGCGCCGACCGCAACCTGCAGGTCTGCAACCTCACCACGCCGGCCCAGCTCTTCCACGCGCTGCGCCGCCAGCTCCACCGCCGGTTCCGCAAGCCGCTCGTCATCATGAGCCCGAAGAGCCTGCTGCGGCACAAGCTCGCCGTCTCGACCGTCGCGGAGTTCGAGCAGGGCGCGTTCCGGCCGGTGATCGACGACCCGCTCGCGGACGCGGGCGCGGTGCGCCGCGCGCTCGTCGTCTCGGGCAAGTTCTACTACACGCTGCTCGAGGCCCGCGCCGCGGGCGGGCGCGACGACGTCGCGATCGTGCGGCTCGAGCAGCTGTACCCGTTCCCCGGCGACGAGGTGAAGGCGGCGCTCGCGCGCTACCCCGCCTTGCGCGAGGTGCGCTGGGTGCAGGAGGAGCCCGCCAACATGGGCGGCTGGCGCGCGATGCGGCACCGCATCGACGGCGTGACGCCTCCGGGCGTGGACTTCCGCCGCGTCTCGCGGCCCTCGGCATCGTCGCCCGCGACCGGTTGGTACGCGCTCCACCAGCAGCAGGAACAGCAGATCCTCGCCGAGGCGTTCGGGACCGGCGCGGGCGAGGGCGCCACGAAGTCACGCCCGGGACGACCGGCGAAGGGAGCGAAGCGATGAGCGTCGAGATCCGCGTGCCGCGGCTGGCCGAGTCCATCTCCGAGGCGGTCCTCGTGGAGTGGCTGAAGCCCGACGGCTCGGCTGTGCGCACCGACGAGCCCGTGGCGACGCTCGAGACCGACAAGGCCGCGGTCGAGATCGTGGCCGACGCCCCGGGCGTGCTGCGCCACGCGCGCAAGGTGGGCGAGACCGTGCAGGTGGGCGATTCGCTCGGACGGATCGAGGCGGGAGAGGGCGTCCCCGCGGGCGCCGCCGTTCCC
>CAZUEM010000129.1:0-9558 GCA_964619155.1 uncultured bacterium | reverse complement strand
CGCCCGGCCCCGCGGCGGGCCCCGCGGCGCCCCCCGCCGCGGGCGCTTCGGGCCGGTCGGCCGGCGGGGGCGCGGAGACGGGCTCGAGGCGGACGAGGTCGGCCACCGCCCCGAGGGCCACGAGCGCCAGCAGGACGAGCGCGCCCTTGCGCTCCGACGGCGTCAGGTCGAACACGGGCTTCCCGCGGGGGCGGGTCGGCCCTCCCGGCCGGGCGGCCGGGGGGGCGGTTCAGTTGAACAGGGGCCAGATCATCTCGAAGCGGAGCACCCGCCCCGCGCCGCGCGCCGTCCGCAGCAGCGGCGCGTCGGCGAGGTCGGCCCAGGTCGCATCGTGCCGCCCGCCCTCGAGCCCGCTCGCCCGCAGCGCCAGCGTCGCGTCGCCGAGCGTGAACTCCGCGGCGGCCGACAGCGTGACGTAGCCGGGCAGCGTGGTCTCGGCGAAGGCGGGGTCGCGGGTGTCGGTGGCCCGCTCTCCCACCCAGGCGGCCTCGGCGCGCAGCCGCGCGCCGAGGTCGCCGGCGAAGAGGCGGAACGCCGCGCCGAGCCCGAGCGTCGCGCCGAGCGAGGGGTCCACGCGCGGCCGGCCGGAGTCCCCGTCGCGCGCGAGCGCGAAGCCCGACGCGTCGGCCGACAGCGCGCGCCACGTCGCCGCGGCCTCGGCCGAGGCGAGCGCGAAGCCGTGGCGCGACGGCTCCCGGCTCCAGCCCGAGCGCAGCGCCGCGTCGCGCACGGGAAAGCGCACGAGCGTCGCGCGCGCGCCCGTGCGGCCGGCGAGCGCGAGCACGCCCGCGCGCCAGGCGCCCGCGGCGGCGCGCATCTCCGCGCCGCCCGCCCAGGTGTCCTGCACGAAGGGCGCCTCGCCGGGCGCGAGGTCGCTCCACACCGGGTTCACGACCCGCTCGGCGAAGAGTCGCAGCGAGCGGGCCGCGCCGCCCGCGCGCCAGGCGGCCGAGGGCGCGAGCTGCCAGCGCTCCTTCGCGCGCGCGCTCGCCGAGTGGCGCCCGCCGCCCAGTTGCAGCTCGAGCCGTCCGCTCCCGGCCGGCGCCTCCGCGCGCAGCGCGGCCCACGCCGAGCGCGCGCGCCAGTCGTCGGTCACGCCCGCGCCCCCGTAGGCGCGCGTCACGCGGCCCTCGCGCCACTCGAGCCGCGCTCCCAGCGTGGCGCTGCCGCGCCCCGCCCCGGCCGAGAGCTCGGCCAGGTTCGACTGCGACTCGCGGCGGGCGTCGCCGTAGAGGACGTCGCCCGCCGCGAACGACTCGCGCTCGTCGCGGGCGCGCTCGAGCCGCACGCCCAGCGAGCGCGTCGTGTCGCTCCAGCCCCAGCGCGCGAAGCCCGACTCGCCGCGGGCCGCGTCCGCGGCGCCGACGCGCTGGCGCACCGCCGCGCCCCGCTGCGCGAAACCCGCCTCCCCCACGTGGGCGCCGCGCCGGGCGCCCGCACTCACGGCCCACAGGTGATCGCCCGCCGCGTCGAGGTCGCCGAGCCCGCCGCGCCGACCCGACGACGCCCCGCCGCGCGCCCACGAACGCTCGTCCCCGCGCGCGACGAAGATGGCGTGCCGGTCGAGACCCGCGTCGCCGCTGCTCATCGTCCACACCGAGCGCGGCTTGCGCCCCGCGGGCGGCGCGAGCGCGGGCTCGGCCGCGACCAGCGCGGCGCCGAAGCCGCGCCAGCCCGCGCCTTCGCCGACCTTCACGGTGGCGCTGTCGTACCAGGCGAGCGGCGCCTGCGCCTCGGCGACGCCGGGCGCCAGGCGCGCCGAAGGGGCCAGCGGGTCGAGCAGCTCGAACCCGCCGAGCGCGTGCCCGGCGAAGACCTGCGGCAGACCGAACGCCAGCGCGGCGTCGGGCGTCCAGCCCGGCGTGCCCGGGCGCGCCCACCACGCGGGCAGGCTCAGCGTGGCGTGCGCGGCGGGCGGGTCGAACGCGGCCGGGCGCGCGGGCGCGGCGGCGAGCAGCGTGCACAGGACGAGCGCTGCGGGAAGGCGGCGAATGGCGGCGACTCCGTCGGGGTGGTCGGCGGGGAGCTGCGCGGACGCGCCCCGCGCGGGCGGGACGGGTCGCGCGCGCGAGGCTAGTCGCGCGCGGGCGAGCGCGTCAACGCCGCGCCGCGTCGGCGAGCAGCTCGACCGTCCGCTCGGGCACCGGCATGTCGCCGAGCCCGGCGCCGCGGTGCGTCCCGTGGAAGTCCGAGCCGCCGCACTCGATCAGCTGCAGCCGCCGCGCGGCGAGCCGCCACTTGCGAATGGCCGGGGCCCCGTGCATGGGGTGCCACACCTCCACCCCGTCGAGCCCTGCCTCCTTCAGGCGCTCCAGGACCAGCTCGGGCAGTCCCGGGCCGGGATGCGCCAGCACGGCCGCGCCGCCGGCGTCGCGGATGCACGCGATCGCCTCCTCGGAGTGGAACGCGGGCCGCGGCACGAACGCGCTGCCGCGCGACCCGAGGTATTTCTGGAAAGCCGCCTCGACGCTCGGCACGTGGCCGGCGCGCAGCAGCGCCTGGGCGACGTGCGGTCGCCCGACCACGCCGGGCTCGGCCGAGGCGAACACCGCCTTCTCGTCCACCGGCGCGCCCTGTTCGCGCAGCCGCTGCATGATCGCGAGCGCTCGCTGGCGGCGCTCGCCGCGGAACGCCTGCAGGCGCTCGAGCAGCGATTCGCTCTGGTAGTCGATGAAGTAGCCGAGGACGTGCAGGTCCCACTCGCCGAGCGTCGAGGAGATCTCGATGCCCGGCACGACGCGCAGCCGTCCCTCCCCCGCCGCGAGCGCGCGCGGCATGGCCTCGACGGTGTCGTGGTCCGTGACTCCCAGCGCGACGACGCCGCGCGAGAGCGCGTGCTCGACGAGCTCCTCGGGCGAGAGCTGCCCGTCGCTGAAGAAGGTGTGGGAATGCAGATCGACCCGGCGGCCTGCCGTCCGGCCGGGCCGCGTGGGCGTCATGCCCGTCCCAGCACCCGGCGCAGGGCCGAAATCCGGGCGTCCACGTCCTCGAAGCCCGGCAGTTGCGCGGCCACGGTCTCGTACTCCGCGAGCGCGGCCTCCGATTCGCCCAGCTCGACCAGCGCGTGCGCGTAATGGAAGCGCAGTTCGGCGCCGTCGTCGGCCGCGATCGGGTGTTCGAGCGCGCGGCGGAACTCGCCAACGGCCTCCGCCCAGCGGCCCTGTTCGGCGTGGCAGCGGCCGACCATCTCGAGCGCGCGCGGGGCGAGCGCCGGATCGCCCACGGCGATGCGGAACGAGTCCACGGCCTGCTCGAGCAGCCCCATCTCGCGGTACGCCATGCCGAGATCGTAGTGGCTGCGCGCGTCCCCGGCCAGTTGCGCCTCGACGCCGCGCTGGAACTCCGAGAGGAGCCCCGACAGGTCGAAGGTCACGGCCTCGCCGCGGCCGACCGCCACCTCGACCCGGCCGGCTTCCATCGCCGGCGCGCCGGGCGCGGCCCCGACCGGGGCCGGCGCGGGTGCGGCGCCGCTCGCGAGGCGCTGCAGGCGCCGCCGCGCGAGGTCGTTCTGGGCGTCGAACTCGAGCGCGCGCTCGAACCAGCGCTTCGCGGCGGGCTCGTCGCCGGCGTTCAGGGCCCGGTCGCCCACCTCGCACGCGACCGACGCGGCTTCCTTCGCGTCGCCGCGCCGCTCGCAGTTGACCAGCCAGAGCTCGAGCACCGCCGGGGCCACCGTGGCGCTCCGCCCGAGGCTGCGGTAGATCGTGGCCGCGCTGTCGTAGCGTCCGAGCACCTCGTACGCCTGCGCCGCGCGCGCGAGCGTCGCGGACGCCTGTTCGCGCTCGCCGGCGCGGAACTGCTCCTGCGCCTGCGTCAGCAGCCCCTCGACGTGCTGGAGCCCGATCTCGTGCGAGGCCGGGGCGCGGTGCACGCCGGAGGGGTGCGCGTGCGGCGCGTGCGCGCCCTCGGGCTCGTGCCGGGGCGCGCCGGGCGCGCCGAAGGCGAGGCCGGGCGCGCGGCCGTGGACGTGCGGGTGCGGCGGACCTTCCTCGCGCACGGTCTCGACGGGGCCGGACTCGTCCTCGATGACGATCACGTGCTCGACCTCGTCGTCAGGGGCCGCGGCGGCGATCGCCTCGGCGCGCTCCGGGCTCATCCCGAATCCCGCGGCGTCGGAATCGTCCACCGTGATCTCGTACACCGGCTCGCCCGCGGGCGTCTCGCCGGACGCGGCCTCGACCGCCTGCACGGCGTCCGCGAGGCTGCCCTCCTCGATCACGTACTGCACGTCCTCGTCGCCGGCCGGCGCGGGCACGGCACGGGCGTCCGCCGGGGCGTCCACCTCGCCGTACACCTGGATGTCGGCCTCGGAGACCGCGAAGTCGTCGGGCGACGCCTCGGACGGCGCGGCCGCGGAGGGCGCCTCGGCGGGTGCGCCCGCCGCGTAGTCGTGGCGCCCCGAATCGAAGCCCTCGACCCCGTGCCCGTCCGCGTTCTCCGCCGCGGGCGCGGCCACGCCGGCCCGCGACGTGGGCTCGAGTTCGAGCGCGTCCTCGACCGACGCGAGCCCGGCGTCGGGCGCGGGCGCGTCCGCTCGGGCGACGGGCGATTCGGCCGCCGGGGCGGCTTCCCGTTCGCGTTCGATCCCGGCGGCCGGCGCCGCTTGCGCCGGCTCCTCGGCGCCCGCGGCGGACGGCGGCGGGGCGTCGAAGTCCGCCACCCCGTCCACGCTCGCGTCGAGCGCACCCGCGCGCTTCGCGACCCGGGCGGCGTCGATCTCCTGGCCGCGCGCGCGGTAGTGCCCCGCGGCCTCGACCAGCGCGAGCGCGGCCTGGTGCTGGTCGCCGGCGAGCACCCACGCTTCGGACAGCTGCTCGAGGACGCGGATGTTGTCCTGGCAGACGTCGAACGCCTTGCGCAGCGCGTGCGCGGCCTCGGCGGGCGCGCTCGTGCGCACCATGTGCTCGGCGTACTGGACGTAGTAGAGCGCCGCCTCGCCGGCCAGCCCGTCGAGGGCGTGCAGGTTGGCGAGCGCGTTCAGCACCTTCGCGGGGGTCAGCGAGAGGCGCGTCATCTTCTTGCAGACGGCGATCGCGTTCTTGTACAGCGACGCCTTCTCGTACGCGTTCACCGCCGCGAGGTAGCGCTCGGCGGCGTCGGCCTGCTCGCCCTTCTTGTAGAGCAGGTCGGCCAGCAGCACGAAGTTGTAGGGGTCGGAGTCCTCGAAGCCGACGAGCTTCTCGTACTCGGCCAGCGCTCCGTCGAGGTCGCCGTTCTGGATGCAGCGCTGAGCGCGACGCTTGATCTCGATCGCCTTTTCCAAGTTGGCTCGTTCTCCCCGGGCGACCCCCTCGTCGCTCCGGCTGCGGGACTGTCTGCGTCAAGCGTTCATGCCGGCCCTCACGGCGCTTCGGCACCGCTCGCCCGCGGCGAACAGCGCGGCGCGCGCCGACTCGAGGTCCGCTGCCACTGCTGCCTTATCGGCCCCCTCGGGAAGCGACTTCAGGTTGATTTCCACGTTCAGGCCCGCGCCCTCACCGGCCGCCAGGGCGAGCAGTCCGGCCACGCCCGCGTCCGTGACCGCGTTGGCGTTGCCCTGCCGCGCCGCCGCCTCGGCCAGGCCGATCACCCGGGTGCAGGCCCGCAGGGTCTCGAGCGGCACGCGCGAGGCCTGCAGGTCCGCCGCCCCGACGGCGGCCGCCCGGGCGGCCTGCTCGTCCGGGGTCGCCTGCGGCAGCCGCCGGGCCTTGAGCACGGCGTCGAACGCCTCGCTGTCGCGCCGCCCGAGCCCGAGCAGTTCGGCCCGCAGGGACTCGGCCTCGCGCTTGATCTCGCGCATCGCCGCCTCGCTCGCGGCGTACTTCTTCTTGCCGATCGTCAGGTTCGCGACCATGGTCGCGAGGCAGGTCGCGAGCGCGCCCGTGAAGGCCGCGACCGTGCCGCCGCCCGGCGTCGGGGTCGGGCCGGCGACCTGCTCGAAAAACGTCGCGACCGGCACCGCCTCGGTGAGCGGGGGCGTCCGCAGCCGCGTCTCGAGCACCTGGTCGCGGCCGAAGCCCTCGAGCTGCAGGCCGTGCTCGGCGGCGGCCAGAAGCGCCGCCTCGGGCACGAGGCCCACCACCTCGCAGCCCGAGATGGCCGCGCCGTGGCGCGCGGCCTCGTCGCGCACCAGCGCCAGCACGCGGTGGATCGGGGTCGCCTCGACGTTGACGAGGTTCATGCTGACCTGCGCCCGGCGCCCGCCCTCGATCGAGAAGCCCAGCGCGCGGACGTTCTTGAGCCCGCCGCTCTGCTCGCGGATCGCCGCCGCGACGGCCTTGGCCACCCGCACGTCCCCGGTATTGAGGTTCGCGTTGAAGGCGACGAGGAAACGCCTTGCCCCGACGGCCGTTGCGCCGGCCGTGGGGTGGATCTTCGCGGGCCCGAAGTCGGGCTGGCGAGCGGGGTCCTTGCCGATCAACTCGCGCAGGCCCTCGAACTCGCCGCGCCGCACGTCGGCGAGGCTCGTGCGCGCCGGGCTCGAGGCCGCCGCCTCGTAGAGGAACACCGGGATGCCGGCCTCCTCGCCGATGCGCCGCCCCACCTCCCGCGCCATCTCGGCGCAGTCGTCGAGCGTCACGTTCTCGACCGGCACGAACGGCACCACGTCGGTCGCGCCCATGCGCGGGTGCTGGCCCGAGTGGTGGTTCAGGTCGATCAGCTCCGAGGCCTTCTTCACCGCGCGCACCGCCGCTTCCATCACCGGCCCGGGTTCGCCCGCGAACGTGAGCACCGAGCGGTTGTGGTCCGGGTCCATCTCGGCGTCGAGCAGCGTCACGCCGGGCACCGAGGCGATGGTCGCGAGGATCTGGTCCACCACCTCGCGGCGGCGGCCTTCGGAGAAGTTCGGAACGCACTCGACGATGCGGGACATGGTTCGGGGCTCCGGATGGGTTGGGGAAACGGCGCATGGCGGCCCGGCGCGCCGGGCCGCCATGCTAACTCCCGCTCCGCGGCGGCTCCAATCGCGCGCCGCGGGGCCGCGCGGCGCTCAGGGCCAGACGCGCCGTTCGACCGCGGGCAGCGCCAGGTCGGCGCCGCGCATGAAGACGGTGTCGGGGCGCACGGCGGGCATCCAGTAGGGCAGCTCCTCGAGCGTCTCGCACTCCCAGATGACCGCGTCGCCCCACGCGCCCGGCGTCAGGTGCCCGACCTCGCTCTCGGCGCCGAGCGCCTTCGCCGCGTTCCAGGTGACCGCGAGCAGCGTCTCGTTCGCGTCGAAGCCGCAGAGCCGGGCGGCGAGCGCGGCGCACTCCATGAGCGACTGCGCCGGGGCGGTGCCGGGGTTGAAGTCGGTCGCGACCGCGACGCGCGCGCCGCCCGCGCGGATCATCGCCGCCTCGGGCAGCCGCTGGCGCAGCGTCAGCGCCGCCGCCGGCAGCAGCACGCCGACCGTGTCCGCCTCCGCGAGCGCGCGCCAGTCCTCGCCGTTCGCGCTCTCGAGGTGGTCGGCGCTGCGCGCGCGGAACTCCGCGGCGAGCTTCGCGCCGCCGATGCGCGCGGTCTGCTCGGCGTGGAGCTTCAGCGGGAAACCCAGCTCGGCCGCGCGGGCGAGCACCGCGCGGCACTCCTCGACCGTGAAGCCGACGGGATCGCAGAAGACGTCGATCGCGCCCGCCATGCCGCGCCGGTGGATCTCGGTCAGCAGCTCGGTCCGCACCTCCTCGACGTACTGCTCGCGCCGGCCCTCGTACTCGGCCGGCAGCGCGTGCAGCACGAGCGCGGTGCGGTGGACGCGGACCGGCACCCGGATCGCGGCGCCGCCCATCAGCTCGAGCAGCCGCACTTCGCGGCGCGGCGCGAGGCCGTAGCCGCTCTTCACCTCGACCGTGGTGCAGCCGTTCGCGCGCCAGCGCTCGAGGCGGATCGCCAGTCCCTTCTCGAGCACGTCCTCCTTGACCGCCGAGGTCGCGTTCACGGTCGAGCGGATGCCGCCTCCGGCCGCCGCGATCTCGGCGTAGGGCCGGCCGGCCAGCTTCATCTGGAACTCGCCAGCGCGGTGGCCGCCGAAGATCATGTGCGTGTGGCAGTCCACGAGCCCCGGCGTCACCAGCTTGCCGTTGGCGTTGAGCGGCCGCGCGTCCGGGTGGTGGCGGAACAGCTCCGCCGCCGGCCCCACCTCGAGCACCCGCCCGTCGCGGAACACGATCGCGCCCTTGGGGTAGCGGAGCACCTCGCGGCCCTCCGCGTCGGGGGTCGCCACTTCCGAGGTGTTGTGCACGATGAGGTAGGCGGAACGGCCGGCGACGGGCTTGCTCGACGGGTCGTGCGCGGCCCAGTAGGTCATCGCGTCATCCCGTGATGCCCGGCAGCTTCATGCCGGTGGCCTTCGCGTGCGCGATGGCCTCCGGGTAGCCGGCGTCGGCGTGCCGCATGACGCCGGTGCCGGGATCGTTGAGCAGCACGCGCGCCAGCCGCTCGTCGGCCTCGGGGCTCCCGTCGCAGACGATCACCTGGCCCGCGTGGATCGAGTTGCCGATGCCGACGCCGCCGCCGTGGTGCACGCTCACCCACGAGGCGCCGCTCGCGGTGTTGAGCAGCGCGTTCAGGATCGGCCAGTCCGCGACCGCGTCGCTGCCGTCGCGCATCGCCTCGGTCTCGCGCCAGGGCGAGGCGACCGAGCCCGTGTCGAGGTGGTCGCGGCCGATGACGACCGGGGCCGCGAGCTTCCCTTCGCGCACCATGCGGTTGAAGCGCAGGCCGAGCCGGTGTCGCTCGCCGTAGCCGAGCCAGCAGATGCGCGCCGGCAGGCCCTGGAACGCGACCGACTTCTGCGCCAGCGGGATCCAGCGGTGGAGCCGCGCGTCGCCGGGGAACTCCTCGAGCGCGGCGGCGTCCGTGGCGAGGATATCGGCCGGGTCGCCCGAGAGCGCGGCCCAGCGGAACGGCCCCTTGCCCACGCAGAAGAGCGGCCGGATGTACTCGGGCACGAACCCGGGGTACGAGAACGCCTCGGACTCCGGCAACCCGCCCTTCGCGGCCTCGCCGCGCAGGTTGTTGCCGTAGTCGAACAGCACCGCGCCCTTCGCCTTCATCGCGAGCAGCGCGCGCACGTGCGCGGCCATGGACTCGCGCGCGCGCCTCACGACCTCGTCCGGCCGCGTGCGGCGCGCCTCGGCGACCTGCTCGAGCGTCATGCCGGCGGGCACGTAGCCGTGGAGCGGGTCGTGCGCGCTGGTCTGGTCGGTGGCCGCGTCGGGGACGACGCCGCGCCGCAGCAGCTCGGGCATCACCTCGGCGGCGTTGCCGACGAGCCCCACGGAGAGCGGCCGCTTCGCCGCCTGCGCCTCGCGGCACCACGCGAGCGCCTCGTCGAGCGAGTGCGTCACGCGGTCGCAGTAGCGCGTCTCGACGCGCCGGCGGGCGCGCGACTCGTCCACCTCGACCGCCAGGCACACGGCGCCGTTCATGGTCGCCGCGAGCGGCTGCGCGCCGCCCATGCCGCCCAGGCCCGCGGTCAGCACCAGTCTTCCGGCGAGCGAGCCGCCGAAGTGGCGGTCGGCCATCTCGGCGAAGGTCTCGAACGTGCCCTGCACGATGCCCTGCGAGCCGATGTAGATCCACGAGCCCGCGGTCATC
>CAZUEM010000128.1:0-9606 GCA_964619155.1 uncultured bacterium | reverse complement strand
GCCGCGCGCGCGCGTGGCAGGCGCGCCTGACGATTCCGCGTCGCGCGTCACGGAAACGTTCACGGATTCGCGGGGCTATCTCGTTGCGCGAGGGCGGCCGCGAGCGCGGGCCCGCCGCCGTGCGCGCTCCGCCCGCGCTGGCCCGCGGGATGCACGAGAGACGCGGCGAAGACGTGCCCGAGAGCGCGCCTGGTTCCCCCTCAACGCCCGCCAGGAGGTCCACCATGAAGCTCCGCTTCGCCCTCGCGGCCGCGCTGCTGCTCGTCGCGAGCGCCGCGGCCGCCGCGCCGCCCGATCCCGCCCTCGCCGGCTGGGAGCGCGGCCAGGCCTACGACCGCCAGTACGACCCGAACCTCGAGGTCGTGGTCCCCGCCGTCGTCGTCAAGGTCGAGAAGTTCACGCCCATGGAAGGCATGGCCGAGGGCCTGCGCGCGCAGGTGCAGAGCCGCGGCGAGACGTTCTGGGTGCACCTCGCGCCGGCCGCGTGGCTCGCGGCGCAGCGCTTCGAGCTGGGCGAGGGCGAGCAGGTGACCATCACCGGTTCGTACCTGAAGGTGGACGGCGAGCGCGTGATCCTCGCCGCGAAGCTCGACCGCGAGGGCAAGCCGCTCCGCCTGCGCGACGACAACGGCAGGCCCGCGTGGGCCAACTGGCGTCCGCGCCCGGCCTGATCGCCGGCCGCGCGGCACACGCGGGCCCCGGAGCGTTCGACGCCCCGGGGCTTCGCGTTTCCGGCCGCGGCGCGATCAGGCGCCGAACGCGCCGGATCACCGCGAAGGCGCCCGTCACTTGCGGGCCGCGGCTGGGGCCCGTGCCCTCCGTCAGCCGAGCTTCTCCAGCACCGTCCGCAGCCGGGCGCTCACCTCGGCCGCGACCTCGGCGAGCACCGGGTGGTCCACGACCTGCGACATCACCTTCGGCTCCATGGCGGTGACGATGCGGTGCGTGCCCTGGTCCCAGACCACGACGTTGCACGGCAGAAGCACGCCGACGTGCGGCACGGCCTCGAGCGCGCGGCTCGCGAACGTCGGATTGCACGCGCCGAGGATCCGGTACGGCCTCCAGTCGAGGTCGAGCTTCTTCCGGAAGGTGGCCTTCACGTCGATCTCGGTGAGCACGCCGAACCCCTGCTCGGCGAGCAGCTCGGTGACGCGCGCGATGGCGTCGTCGAAGGACCGCGCGGTGGTGACTTCGATGGCGTAGGTGCCGATGGCCTGCATGGCGGAAATCCTCCGGTGGAAGACGTGCGGCGCGGGACCAAGCTAGTTCACGGACCGCCGAAGTTCACCTCCGGGCGTCCTCCAGCTCCAGGTTGAGTTCCAGCACGTTGACGCGCGGCTCGCCCAGCAGGCCGAACGTACGGCCCTCGGTGTGCTTCGCGACCAGCGCGCGCACCGCCCGCGGGTCGAGACCGCGGGCGCGCGCGACGCGCGCGACCTGGTACTCGGCCGCGGCCGGGCTGACGTGCGGATCGAGGCCGCTGCCCGAAGCGGTGACGAGGTCCACGGGAACGGGGCCGCCCGCCGTCGGGTCCGCGGCGCGCAGCGCGGCGATCCGTGCGCGCGCGGCGTCGGCGAGCGCCGGGTTCAGCGGCCCGAGGTTCGAGCCCGAGGAGGCGCCGGCGTTGTAGGGCACCGGGCCGGTGGCCGACAGCCGGCCCCAGAAGAAGCGCGGGTCGTCGAACGCCTGGCCGACGAGCCGCGAGCCGACGACCCGGCCGTCGCGGACGATCCGGCTGCCGTTGGCCTGGCGGCCGAACGCGAGCTGGCCGATGCCGGTCACCACCAGCGGGTAGAGCACGCCGGTGACGATGGTGAGAAGGGCGATCATCACGATCGCGGGGCGGAGTTCGGAGCGCATGGCGAGGCCTCTCAGGTCAGGTGCAGGGCGACGAGCAGCAGGTCGATCGCCTTGATGCCGAGGAACGGTGCGACCAGACCGCCGACGCCGTAGACGAGCAGGTTCCGGCGCAGCACCGCGGCGGCGCCGAGCGGGCGGTAGCGGACGCCGCGCAGGGCCAGCGGGACCAGCGCGATGATCACGAGGGCGTTGAAGATGACGGCCGAAAGGATCGCGCTGCGCGGCGTCGCCAGCCCCATGACGTTGAGGGCGCCGAGCACGGGGTAGGTGCCGACGAACGCCGCGGGCAGGATGGCGAAGTACTTGGCGACGTCGTTCGCGACGCTGAACGTCGTGAGCGAGCCGCGGGTCATCAGCATCTGCTTGCCGGTCTCGACGATCTCGATGAGCTTGGTCGGGTTCGAGTCGAGGTCGACCATGTTGCCGGCTTCCTTGGCCGCCTGCGTGCCGCTGTTCATGGCGACGGCGACGTCCGCCTGCGCCAGCGCCGGCGCGTCGTTGGTGCCGTCGCCGGTCATCGCCACGAGCCGGCCGCCCGCCTGCTGCTCGCGGATGAGCTTGAGCTTGGCCTCGGGCGTGGCCTCGGCCAGGAAGTCGTCGACGCCCGCCTCGGCGGCGATCGCGGCGGCCGTGAGCGGGTTGTCGCCGGTGATCATGATGGTCTTGATGCCCATCCTGCGCAGGTGCGCGAAGCGCTCGCGGATGCCGCCCTTGACGACGTCCTTCAGGCGGATGACGCCGAGCACGCGCGCGTCCTCGGCGACGACGAGCGGCGTCGCGCCCTCGCGGGCGACCGACTCGACGGTGGCGCGCACGGCTTCGGGGAACTCGCCGCCGTGCTCGCGGACGAACCGCTCGACCGCGTCGGTCGCGCCCTTGCGCACGCGCCGCCCGTCGAGGTCCACGCCGCTCATGCGGGTCTGCGCGGTGAAGGGCACGAACTTCGCGCCCAGGGCGTGCACGTCGCGTTCTCGAATGCCGTGCTTCTGCTTGGCGAGCACGACGATGCTGCGGCCCTCGGGGGTTTCGTCCGAGAGCGAGGCGAGCTGGGCGGCGTCGGCGAGCCGCGCGTCGGCCTCGCCGGGTGCGGGCAGGAACTCGGTCGCCATGCGGTTGCCGAGCGTGATCGTCCCGGTCTTGTCGAGCAGCAGCACGTCCACGTCGCCCGCCGCCTCGACGGCGCGGCCCGACATGGCGATGACGTTGTCCTGGGTCAGCCGGTCCATGCCGGCGATGCCGATCGCCGACAGCAGGCCGCCGATGGTGGTCGGGATCAGGCAGACGAGCAGCGCCGAGAGCACCGTGACCGTGACGGGCGTCCCGGCCCCGGCCACCCGCACGCCGAACAGCGAGAACGGCAGCAGGGTCGCGGTCGTGAGGAGGAAGATCAGGGTGAGCGCCGCGAGCAGGATCGCGAGGGAGATCTCGTTCGGCGTCTTCTGGCGCTTCGCGCCCTCGACCATGGCGATCATCCGGTCGATGAACGTCTCGCCGGGATTGGCGGCGACGCGGACGACCAGCCAGTCCGAGAGCACCTTCGTGCCGCCGGTCACGGCGCTGCGGTCACCTCCGCTCTCGCGGATGACGGGCGCCGACTCGCCGGTGATGACGCTCTCGTCCACCGACGCGACGCCCTCGACGACCTCGCCGTCCACCGGGATGACCTGGCCGGCGGAGACGAACACGAAGTCGCCCTTGCGCAACGTCGCGGCGGGCACCTGCTGGACCGACAGGTGGTCCTTCGGGTCCTCGAGCTTGCGCGCGCAGACGTCGCTGCGCGCGCGACGCAGCGTCTCGGCCTGCGCCCGCCCGCGGCCCTCGGCCATGGCTTCGGCGAAGTTCGCGAACAGCACCGTGAACCACAGCCAGATCGAGACCGCGACGACGAAGCTCACGGGCTCCTCACCGTGTCCGCGCAGCCCCAGCACGGCGAGTACGCTCGTGAGCACCGCCGTGACCAGCACCACGAACATGACCGGATTGCGGATCTGCACGCGCGGATCGAGCTTGACGAGCGACGAGACGATCGCACCGCGCACGATGGCGCCCTCGAACAGCGGTCGGGATTTCGACTTCGACATGGAACGGGACTCCGTTTCGGGTGGCCGGCGCGTCAGCCGCGCACGAGCAGCAGGTGTTCGACGACGGGCCCGAGCGCGAGGGCCGGGAAGAACGCCAGCGCGCCGACGACGATCACGACCGAGGCGAGCAGGAAGACGAAGAGCGGCGTGTGCGTGGGCAGCGTGCCTTCGCCCGGCGGCACCTTCTTCTTGGCCGCGAGCGAGCCGGCGGCCGCGAGCACCGGAACGATCAGCCAGTAGCGCGAGAACAGCATCGCCAGGCCCAGCAGTACGTCGTAGAACGTCGTCGCAGCGGTGAGGCCGGCGAAGGCGCTGCCGTTGTTGTTGCCGGCGGACGAGACGGCGTACAGCACCTCGCTGAAGCCGTGCGGCCCCGGGTCCTGGATGCCGGCGCGGCCGGAGGCGGTCGCGACGGCCACCGCGGTGCCGAGCTTGACCACGACGGGGGGGATGAGGATGGCCAGCGAGGCCATCTTCATCTCGAACGCCTCGATCTTCTTGCCCAGGTACTCGGGGGTGCGCCCGACCATGAGGCCGGAGAGGAACACCGCGGTGAACGCGAACATGAGCATTCCGTAGAGCCCGGAGCCCACGCCGCCGTAGACGACCTCGCCCAGCTGCATGAGCACCATCGGCACCAGCCCGCCGAGCGGCAGGTAGGAATCGTGCATGGAGTTCACCGAGCCGTTCGAGGCCGCGGTGGTGGCCGAGGCCCAGAGCGCGGATTCCGCGGGACCGAAGCGCACCTCCTTGCCCTCCATGTTCCCGCCGGGCTGCAGCGCACCGGGCGACGCGTCCACGCCGAGCGCCGCGAGCCGCGGGTTCGGCCCGTGCTCGATCAGCATGACCGGCACGGTGCAGAGCAGGAACAGCAGCGTCATCGCCGCGAAGATCGCCCAGCCCTGCCGGCGGTCGGCCACCATCTCGCCGAACGTGAAGCACAACGCGGCGGGGATCAGCAGGATGGCCAGCATCTGGAGCAGATTCGAGAGCGGCGTCGGGTTCTCGAGCGGGTGCGCGGAGTTGACGTTGAAGAAGCCGCCGCCGTTGGTGCCGAGCTGCTTGATCGCGACCTGCGAGGCCGCGGGGCCGACGGCGATGTCCTGCGCCGTCACCGCCTCGCCCCGCGCGTCCGCGAGCGGCTGCAGGAGCGCCGCCTTCTCGTACGGATGGAACGTCTGCACGACGCCCTGCGAGATCAGCGCGACGGCGAGCACGAGCGAGAGCGGCAGCAGCACGTGCAGGGTCGAGCGCACGAGGTCCGCCCAGAAGTTGCCGACGGTCGCGGCCGAGCGGCGCGCGAGCCCGCGGATGAGCGCCGCCATGACCGCGATGCCGGTGGCCGCCGAGACGAAGTTCTGGACGGTCAGCCCGAGCATCTGCACCAGATAGGAAAGCGTCGTCTCGCCGCCGTACGACTGCCAGTTCGTGTTGGTCGCGAAGCTCGCGGCGGTGTTGAACGACAGGTGCGGCACGACCGCCGGCAGTTGCTGCGGGTTCAGCGGCAGCACCGCCTGCAGCCGTTGCAGGAGGTAGACGACGAGCAGCCCGGCGGCGTTGAAGAGCAGCACGCCGATGGCGTAGCGCTTCCAGCCGGCCTCCTCCTCCGGCTTCACGCCGGCGAGCCGGTAGAACAGCTTCTCGAGCGGGTCCGTGAGCCGGGCCCAGGGTACGGGCCTGCCCTCGAGGACGCCGGCGACGAAGCGCCCGAGCGGCACCGCGAGCAGCGTGAGCACCGCCAGGTAGAGCGCCAGCGTGATCCAGCCGTGCGGGGTCATCTAGAACTTCTCCGGGCGCAGGAGCGCGTAGACGAGGTAGGCGAGGAGCAGGAGCGTGATCGCGGCGCCGACGGCGTAGAGCGGGTTCATGGCTTCCTCAACGGAGCCGGTCGCACAGGCCGGCGAGGCCGAACGACAGGGCGAAGAAGAACAGGACGATTCCGAGCATCCACAGGTCCGACATGTGACCTCCCCGCGGGGTCCTTCCCCCGCACGCCCCATTGGACGGCGGAACCGGGTCAGGCGCGTGTCCGGAGGGCCCCGCCGCGCATCAGGAGCGCATCAAGATCGCGGCCCGCGACCGTCGGGCTCCTCGCCGGCCGCGTCCGGCCGTGCTGTAATCGCGGGCATGGACACGGCCCCGCGCGAGCGACCGGACCCCGACGCGCTGCTGCGCCGGCTTCAGGAGCGCGAGCGTCTGGAGCGGCGCGCGCAGCTCAAGATCTTCTTCGGCGCCGTCGCGGGTGTCGGCAAGACCTACGCGATGCTGACCGAGGCCCACGAGCGGCGGCGCGCCGGGGTGGACGTGGTCGTCGGCCTGGTCGAGACGCACGGGCGGCCCGAGACGCAGGCGCTCCTCGAGGGCCTCGAGGTCCTGCCGCGTCGCGCCGTCGAGTACCGCGGCGTGACGCTGGCCGAGTTCGACCTCGACGCGGCGCTCGCGCGCCGGCCCGCGCTGCTGCTGGTGGACGAGCTGGCGCACACGAACGCCCCCGGAAGCCGCCACGCCCGGCGCTGGCAAGACGTCGAGGAGCTGCTGGACGCGGGGGTGGACGTCGCGACCACGCTCAACGTGCAGCACGTCGAGAGCCTGAACGACGTCGTCGAGCGGCTGACCGGCGTGTTCGTGCGCGAGACCGTGCCCGATTCCGTGCTCGACCGGGCCGACGTGATCGAGCTGGTGGACCTGCCGCCCGACGACCTGCTGCAGCGCCTGCGCGAGGGCAAGGTCTACGTCCCCGAGCGCGCCGAGCGGGCGCTGCAGAACTTCTTCACCAAGGGCAACCTGATCGCGCTGCGCGAGCTGGCGCTGCGCCGCACCGCCGACCGCGTGGACGCTCAGCGCGAATCGTGGAGCCGCATCGAGGGCGCCGCCGCGGCCGCCTCGACCGGCGGGCGCCTCGTCGTGGCGCTGGGCGACCTCGCGGGCGGACCGGCGCTGGTGCGCGCGGGCCGCCGCATGGCCGACCGGCTGCGCGTGCCCTGGGTCGTCGCGCACGTGCAGACGCCCGCGTCGCTGCGTGCCGGCGCGCGCGACGGCGGCCGGCTCGCGGACCTGATGGGCTTCGCCGAGGACCTCGGCGCGGAGACCGCGGTCCTGCAGGGCCAGGACGTGGCGGCCGAGCTGCTGGCCTACGCGCGCGACCGCCAGGCGGCGCGGTTGCTCGTCGGGCGCTCGCGCCGGCCGGCGTGGCTCGCGCGGCTCGCGGGCTCGACGACCGACGCGCTCCTGCGCGGCGCGCGCGAGCTGGAGGTGATCGTCGCGGCCGCCGAGCCGGCCGCCGCGGCGGACGTCGCGCCGCCGCCGCCCGCGGCCCGCTCGCGGCCCGCCGGCTACGCCCGCGCGCTCGGGATGGTCGCCGCGGTCACCGCCGTCTCGCTGCCGCTGCGCGAATGGCTCGCGCCCTCGAACGTCGCGATGCTCTACCTGCTCGGCGTGGCGCTGGCCGCCACGACCTGCGGCCGCGGCCCGTCGGTGGCCGCGGCGATCGCCGCGGTGGCGGTGTTCGACTTCGTCTTCGTGCCGCCCTACCTGACGTTCGCCGTCTCGGACGTGCAGTACCTCGTCACGTTCGGCGTCATGCTGGCGGTGGCGCTGGCGCTCAGCCGGCTCGCGCTGCGGCTGCGCGAGCAGGCCGAGCTGGCGCGCGGGCGCGAGCGGCGCACCGCGGCGCTCCACCGCCTGACGCGCGACCTCGCGGGCGTGCCCGACGCGGGACGCATGGGCGAGCGCATCGTGCAGGCCGTTTCGGAGACGTTCGGCGGCCCCGCCGTGCTGCTGCTGCCCGGCGCGCACGGGCGGCTGGCCGCGGCCGCCGGCGACGCCGCCGGGTTCGGCGACGCGGCGCACGAGAGCGGCGTCGCGCAGTGGGCCTTCGACCACGACCAGCCGGCGGGGCGGGGCACCGACACGCTGCCGTCGGCCGGCGGGCTCTACCTGCCGATGTCCACGGCGGGCGGGCCGGTCGGCGTCCTCGGCATGCGGCCCGCGGGCGCCTCGCTCGCGCCCGGGCCCGACACGCTGCGCTTCCTGCAGACGTTCGCGCGCCAGGCGGCCATCTCGCTCGAGCGCACGCGGCTCGCCGCCGAGGCCGAGCGCGCCCGCGTGGAGACCGAGACCGAGCGCGCGCGCGCGGCGCTGCTCGCGTCGGTCTCGCACGACCTGCGCACCCCGCTGGCCGTCATCACCGGCACCGCGACCACGCTGCTCTCGCCGGACGCTCCCGCGGACGCGGGGACCCGCCGCGAGCTGCTCGAAGCCATCGCCGAGGAGTCGGCGCGGCTCGGGCGGCTGGTCGAGGACCTGCTGCAGATGACGCGTCTCGAAGCCGGGGTGCCGCCGCATCTCGAGTGGGTGCCGGTCGAGGAACTGGTGGGCTCGGCGCTCGCGCTCACCGAGGGGCCGCTGCGCGGGCACGAGGTGCGCGTGGACGTCGAGCCGGGCATGCCGCTCGCGCGGCTCGACGAGGTGCTGGTCACGCAGGCGCTCGTCCACCTGCTCGAGAACGCGGCGCGCCACACCCCGGCGGGCACGGCGGTCGAGGTCGCCGCGCGCCGCGACGGCGGGTGGATCGCGGTCGAGGTGAGCGACCGCGGGCCCGGCCTCGAGCCCGGCGACGAGTCGCGCGTGTTCGAGAAGTTCTGGCGCGCGGCCGGCGCCGGACGGGCCGCGGGCGCCCCGGGCCGCCCGGCCGGCACCGGTCTCGGGCTCGCCATCTGCCGTGCGATCGTCGAGGCGCACGGCGGCCGGGTCGAGGCCGCGAGGCGCCCGGGCGGCGGCGCGCGCTTCACGCTGCGGCTGCCCGCGGGCGAGGTCGCCCCCGAGGCGCCGCCCGCCGAGGAGGTGCGCGATGAGCGCGACGCCGCCCGCTGACGCGCCGCGCGTGCTGGTCGTGGACGACGAGGCGCCGATGCGCCGGTTCCTGCGCGCCTCGCTGGCCGCCGCCGGCTACGCGGTCGAGGAGGCCGCGACCGGCGCCGAGGCGCTGCGGCTCGCGTCCTCGCACCCGCCCGACGCCGTGCTGCTCGACCTCGGGCTGCCCGACCTGGACGGCGTCGAGGTCGTGCGTCGGCTGCGCGAGTGGACGGCGGTGCCGGTCGTGGTGGTGAGCGCGCGCGGCCGCGAGGGCGACAAGATCGAGGCGCTCGACGCGGGCGCGGACGACTACGTGACCAAGCCGTTCGCGATCGG
The DNA here is from genome assembly GCA_964619155.1 of uncultured bacterium. Classification (GTDB taxonomy): domain Bacteria; phylum Eisenbacteria; class RBG-16-71-46; order RBG-16-71-46; family RBG-16-71-46; genus CAIXRL01. Next base: position 475 of record CAZUEM010000128.1, on the reverse strand, counting down.
CGAGCTGGGCGCGCGGCTGCGCGCCGCGCTGCGCCGCGCCGCGCGCCCGCCGGGCGGGGAGCAGGCCGTCGTGACGACGGGCCCGCTCGCCGTGGACCTCGGGCGCCGCCGCGTCACGCTCGCCGGCGCGGACGTGAAGCTCACGCCGATCGAGTACCGGCTGCTGGCGGCGCTCGCGCGCCACCCGGGGCGGGTGCTCACGCACGCGTCGCTGCTGCGCGAGGTCTGGGGCCCGGGCGCGACGGCGCAGCACCACTACCTGCGCGTGTTCATGGCGCAGCTGCGCCGCAAACTCGAGGCGGACACGTCCCGGCCGCAGCTGCTGCTGACCGAGCCGGGCGTCGGCTACCGGCTGCGCGACCCCGAGGCGTAGCGGGCCGCCGTCGCGCCGAGGATGCCGAATCGCCGAAAGCCGTCTAACGCAGCCAGGTCTCCGGGTTCTGCGCGGAGGAGCCCTTGCGGACCTCGAAGTGCA
>CAZUEM010000127.1:0-9757 GCA_964619155.1 uncultured bacterium | reverse complement strand
CCCGCGCTCGTCTGGTCGGCCGGCTACCACTGCGACATCGGCATGCACGTCTTCCCGGTCGAGAAGTACCGCCTCGTCGTCGAGGCGCTGCGCGAGTCGGGCGACCTCGCGGGCGCCGACCTCCTCGAGCCGCCGCCCGCGACGCGCGAACTGCTCGAGCTCGCGCACGAGGGCGCGTACCTCGACGACCTCGAGGCGCTGCGCTGGACGCCGCGCACCATGTACTCCGAGTTGCCGCTCGACGCCGGCATCGTGCGGGCGTTCTCGCTCGCCGCCTCCGGCACGACGCTCGCGGCGCGCGAGGCGCTCGCGCGCGGCGCGGCGGCGCACGTCGGCGGCGGGCTGCACCACGCCTACGCCGGCCACGCCGAGGGTTTCTGCTACGTCAACGACCTCGCGGTCGCGGTGCGGGCGATGCGGCGCGAGGGGCGGATCGAGCGGGCCGCGGTCGTGGACCTCGACGTGCACCAGGGCAACGGCACCGCGCACATCTTCCGCGACGAGCCCGAGGTGTTCACGCTCTCGCTGCACCAGGAGCGGAACTACCCGGTGCCCAAGGAGCGGGGCGACCTCGACGTGGGGCTCGAGGACGGCGCCGGCGACGCCGTCTACCTCGAGGCGCTCGACGCGGCGCTCGAGCGCGTGTGGGCGCACCGGCCGCAGCTCGTGCTCTACCAGGCGGGCGCCGATCCCTACCGCGACGACCAGCTCGGCGGCCTCGCGCTCACGCGGGAGGGACTCGAGGCGCGCGACGCGCGCGTGCTCGAGGGCTGCGCCGCTCGCGGCATTCCGGTCGTGACGACGCTGGGCGGCGGCTACGCGCACCGGGTGGAAGACACGGTGGGCATCCACGCGGCGACCTGCCGCCGCACGCTCGCGCTGCGGAACGGCTGACGCGGCCGTCGTCACCGGAGGAAGGCCCGCGGGGAGGAGGGGTATGGCCCGCGGTCGTGAAGCTGTGGGAGGGGGGGCTCCCGGGAACACGTCCGAGAGGGCGTCACCCAGGGCCGGTGACTCGGACGCCTGCAGCCCCTTCACCGCGCGGCCCTCGTCGCCTTCCGTGGAACCCTCGCTCCGGCGTTCCGCGTCTTCGGCGTTTCGGGCGGGCGCCGTGCAGCGAACGACGCCCCGGATCGGGTCGGGCTCTCCGTGCCAGGGAGAAGTCCCTGCCCGGCTGCGCGGGCAGTGTGGTCCCGCACTCCCGCGCCCGTCAAGACCCGGGATGACGGGCGCCTCAGCGCCCGCCGCCCGCGGGGGCTCCGGACTTCGCCTTCGAGGACGGCCCGAGGATCTCGAGCGAAGCGTCGTCGAGCCACAGCGTCCCCTGCACCGGCGCGTTGAGCATCATCCACGCCCACAGGATCTCGGCGTCTTCCGGCACGTCGAACTCCGTGGACGTGTAACGCCAGTCGAACGTGCCGGTGAGCTGGTCCGTCGTGCCGGACTGCTGCTTGTCGTTCATCGAGTTCGAGGACACGAGCACGAACGCCGCCGAGGTGAGGCTGTCGCCGCGGAACCAGCCGCCGATCCGCACGCGCTTGCCGCGCAGCCCGTCCGCGCGCAGCGTCTGGCACATGCCCGCCCGCGCCGAGACGACGCCGTCGTTCATGCGTTCGCAGCGCATGCTGACGCGGCCCGTGCGCGCGACGGTCGTGTCGCGCTCGATGCGCGCGCCCTCGAAGGGCGGGATCGCCCACTCCCACGCGAGCGCGCCCTCCTCGAAGCCCGGGTCGGCGAGCACGTTCGTCCCCGCCGCGACCGGCGCCGCGGGCGGTGTCGGCTCGAGCGTCAGCGAGGCGTCGTCGAACAGCACCTGCCCGGTGCCGAGCAGGCCGCAGCGCACGAAGATCACGTTGGAGCCGCGCGGCACGACGATGCGCGCCTCGCGCCGCACCCAGCCGGTCTGCTCGTCCTCGAACTGCACGCGGTTCCAGCCGAGGTCGCGGTACGGGTCGGTCATCACGGTGTAGCCGAGGCGGGTCATCGCCTCGGAGCGCGCCACGCCCCAGATCTTCGACATCTTGCTGACCGTGTCGCGATACGCCTGCGCCAGGATGTACGCGCGGCCCTGCTGGCCGTTCGAGCGCGTCCAGACCGAGAAGACCGCGGTCTTGCCCCACGCCTCGCGGCCGACCATCACGGTCTGGCTCCAGTTGTGCCCCATCCAGTAGAGCGTGCTCGTGTTCGCCACGTTCACGCTGAACGTGCCGCCGCGCACGAGGAAGGAGTCGCGCCCGAAGAACACGGTCTCGAGCCCCGCGTTCGACGTGTCCCACGCGACGGGCATCCAGTCGGATCCGGGCATGCGCTGCTCGAAGCCGGGATTGGCGAGCAGGTTCCTGCCCGCGGGCCGGGCCGGGGCGGCGAGCGCCGCCGCGTGCGCGAGGGACGCCGCGAGGACCGTGAACGCGAACACGCGAATCGGGAACGTCAGGCGCATGGGGTCTTCCGTCGGGGATGGGGGTGGTCGCGGCCGGGGGGCGCGACGGGCCGCGCAGCGAACGAAAAGTATCCGGACCGTCCGCGCGGCGTTCAAGCGCAAACTCCAGAGTTTGAACAGTCCTGACGCGCTCCATTAGCCTGCGGACGAAACCCCTCGTCCCTCGCGGGAGCGCGTCGTGGCCGACTGGCTGTTCACCTCGGATCTGCACGGACAGAGCGACTACTACGAGCAGGTGTTCGCGCTCGCGGCCGCCGCCCGGCCGCGCGTGGTGATCGTGGGCGGCGACCTCGGGCCGCACCCCTCGGGCGCCGAAGGGGTCCGGCGCCACCGGCTGTTCCTCGAGGGGCTGCTCGTCGAGTTCGCGCGCCGCCTGCGCGAGGCCTCGCCCGGGACCGCCCTCGCGCTGCTCATGGGCAACGACGACTGCCGCTCGAACCACGACGTCCTCGACCGGCACGACGGCGATCTGTGGCACGTCCTGCACGAGCGCGTGCTCGAGTTCGACGGCGTGCGGCTCGCCGGCTCGTCCTGGGTGCCGATCACGCCGTTCCGGCTCAAGGACTGGGAGCGCTGGGAGGACGGCGGCGAGGAGTCGCCGCCGCAGCTCGCGGGCTGGGTGAGCGAGGGCGACGGCGCGCGCGTGTTCGCGTTCGACCCCGCGCGCCGCTCGCCGACGATCGCCGACTCGCTCGGCGTGCTGGCCGGCGCCTGCGACCCGAAGACGACGCTGTTCGTGCTCCACTCGCCCGCGCGCGGCACGCGCTGCGACCTCGTGCAGGGCGGGCGACACGTCGGCTCGCGCGCGATCCGCCGCTTCGTCGAGGAGCGCCAGCCGCCGCTCGTGCTGAGCGGGCACATCCACGAGTCCCCGCGCGTCTCCGGCGCCTGGCGCGACACCGTGGGCGGCACGGTCGTGGTGAACCCCGGCCAGTTCGGCAGCCGCCGCGTCGCCGGCGTGTGGTTCGATCCCGCGGACCCGGCCGGAACCCTGCGCCACACCACGAGCCCCTGACGCCGACGCGCGGGCGGCGTGCTAGGCTCCGGGCCGCGACCAAACGCTCCCCGGCGTCGCTCCCCGGACCGACACGAGAGGGTTCCATGCCACGCCCCGCCCGCGCCACGTTCGCGCTCCTGCTCCTCGCCGCGCTCCTCGCGCCCGTCCCCGCGGCCCGCGCCGTCGAGTGGAAGGGCTGGAACGCCGGGCTCAAGGCGGCCGCGGCCTCGGGGCGCCCCGTGGTCGTGGACGTCTATACGGACTGGTGCCGCTGGTGCAGGCAGATGGACCGCGAGGTCTACGGGCGCGCCGACGTGAGCCGCTACCTCGACGCGAAGTTCGTGGCCGTGAAGCTGAACGCCGAGAGCGCCGAGGCGGTCGCCTACCGGGGCCGCTCGCTGACGGCCCGCTCGCTGGCGTCCTCGTTCGACGTCTCCGGCTACCCGACCACGATCTTCCTCACCGCGAACGGCGAGCACCTCGCGAACGTGCCCGGGTACATCGAGCCCGGCCGCTTCCTGCTGCTGCTGCGGTACGTCGGCGACGGCCACATGGACCGCGGCGTGAAGTGGGACGACTACGTGAAGAAGGCCGGGGGGGCGAAGTAGCCGCCGTGGGACTGCTCGCCGGGCTGCGCCTGCTCGCCGTGGACACCGAGACCACGGGCATGTCGCCGGCCTCCGGCGACCGGCTGGTCGAGGTGGCGTGGGTCGAGATCGTGGACGGCGCGCTCGGGGCCGAAGGGTCGAGCCTGGTCCGGCCGGGCCGCCCGATCCCGCCCGACGCCTCGCGCGTGCACGGCATCACCGACGCGATGGTCGCGGAGGCTCCGGCGTATCGCGAGGCCGGCCGCGCGCTGCGCGAGGCGTGCGGCGACCTGCCGCTCGTCTTCCACAACGCGCCGTTCGACCTGCCGTTCCTGGTCCACCTCTTCCTCGAGGCCGGCGCCCCGGCGCTGCTCAACCCGATCGTGGACACGCTCGGGCTCGCGCGCGGGCTCTCCGGCACGGGCGGCAACTCGCTCGGCGCGCTGGCGTCGCGGCTCGGGCTGCCGGCCGAGACGGCCCACCGCGCGCTCGGCGACGCGCGCACGACGGCGCGGCTCTTCCTGGCGCTCGTCGCCGAATGGGAAAAGCCGGCGTCCGCGCGGGACGCGCCGGCGCTCGCGGACTTCCGGCGCGGCCCGCGGACGCTGGCCTCGCTCGCCGCCGCGAGCCAGGACGTCATGCGCGCGACCGCGCGCCGCTGAGCCCCGGCCCCGCGCCCCCGCCGGCCCGGCGAGCGCGACGGCCCCGGGCGATGCTAGGCTCCGCGGCGTTCCGACCCGCACCGAGCCACTGAAGCCGCCGGAGTACCCATGAATCCCCTGACCATTCCCCAGCCCGGCGCGCCGGCCCCCGACTTCCGGCTGCGCGGCCCCGGCGGGGTGTTCTATTCGCTCTCGGAGTTCCGCGGCGAGAAGCACGTGCTGCTCGCCTTCTACCCGCTCGCGTTCTCGCCCGTGTGCGCGCACCAGCTCCCCGAGATCGAAGCGGCGATGCCGCGGCTGCGCGAGGCCGGCGTCGAGGTGTTCGGCATCAGCGTGGACAGCTACCACGCGAACGCCGCGTTCGCGCGGGCCCTGCGCCTGTCGTTCCCGCTGCTCTCCGACTGGAGGCGCGAGGCCAGCACCGCGTACGGCACGCTGATCCCCGAGGCGGGGCTCAGCGGGCGCGCGCTGTTCCTCGTGGACCGCGACGGGCGGATCGCCTGGAGCGAGGTCAGCGAGGACTCCGACAGCGTCGAGCACATCCCGAGCCCCGACCGCGCCCTCGCCGCGCTCGAGGCCGCGCCGCGCGACTGACGCGCGCGACGGCCCGCGGCGGACCGGCATGACGGCGCGCGACCTGCCCGTGGTGCTGCTGGTCGCGCGCGACGCCCCGCCCGCGCGAACGCTCGCGGCGTCGCTGCGCGGCCGCGGCTTCGAGGTCGCGTGGGCGCACGACGGCGAGGGCGGCATCGGCGCGCTCGAGAAGGCGCAGCCGCGGGCGGTCGTCTGCGAACTGCGCGCGCCGCGCATCGACGGGCTCGCCGTGCTCGCGCGCGCCGCGGATCGGCGCCCGGCGCCGTGCGTCGTGCTCGTCAGCGAGGGCCCGCAGCTCGACCTCGCGGTCGAGGCGATGCGCCGCGGGGCGTGGGACGTGCAGGCGTGGCCGCTCCACCTCGACCGGCTCGTCGAGACGCTGCGCCGCGGGCTCGACCACCAGTCGCTCGCCGCGCGCGTCGTGCGCATGGAAGGCGAGCTGGACCGCCGCTTCGGGCTCGGGGCGCTCGCCGGCGAGTCGCGCGCCATCCGCCGCGTGCGCGACCAGGTGCGCCAGGTCGCGCCGTCGCGCGCGCCCGTGCTGGTCGAGGGCGAGCCGGGCTCGGGCAAGAGCGTGGTCGCGCGCGCGCTCCACCGCGCCAGCCCCCGCCGCGACGGCCCGTTCGTGTGGGTGGACTGCGCGGCGCTGCCCGAGGGCCTGGTGGACGCCGAGCTCTTCGGCGCGGCCCCCGCGGCCGGGGCCGCGGCCCGCGCCGGGCGCTTCGAGCAGGCCGACGGCGGCACGCTGTTCCTCGACGGCGTCGAGGCCCTGCCGGCGCGCACGCAGGCGCTGCTCGCGCGCGCGCTCGCCGAGCGCGCGGTGGCGCGCACCGGCGACGCCGCGTCGCGGCGCGTGGACGTGCGCGTGGTCGCGGCGTCCGGGCGCGACCTCGCCGCCGAGGTGCGCGCCGGGGCGTTCCGCGAGGACCTCTACTTCGCGCTCGGCGTCGTGCGCATCGCGCTGCCGCCGCTGCGGGCGCGGCGCGAGGACGTCGGCGAACTCGCCGAGGAACTGCTGCGCGCGGGCGCGCGGGCGCACGGGCGGCGCCCGCGCCGGCTGACGCGCGGCGTGCTCGAGCGGCTCGCCGCGCACGACTGGCCGGGCAACGTCACCGAGCTCAAGAGCGTGCTCGAAGGCATGCTGGTCGCCGCGCGCGGCCGCGGGCCGCTGGACGTCTCGGCGCTGCCGGAGCGCTTCCGCGACCGGCCGGGCTCGCCGCCGCCGCTGCGCATCGAGGTGGGGATGACGCTCGCCGAGGCCGAGCGGGCGCTCGTCGAGGCCACCCTGCGGCAGGCGGAGGGCAGCAAGCCGCGGGCGGCCGCGATGCTGGGCATCGGGTTGCGGACGCTGTACCGCAAGCTCGACGAGTACGCCCGGCGCTGACCGGACCGCCCCCCTGGCGCCGCGTCCGGGCCTCCCCGGCGGCCGCCGAATGCGCGCTCAAGTCCGCCGCGGGCCGCCGCCGATAACGGATCGGGTCATCCGCCGTCCACGAAAAGGAGATTCGATGGGCCTGCCCGAACCGATCGAGCCGCAGTCCGGCGACGACGCGCCCGAGCCGACGCGCCCGGGCCGCGCCGACTGGCTGTGCGGCCCGGAGGAAGGGCTCGAGGCCGAGCTGCAGTCGCTCGGGGGCGCCGCGCCCCCGGCGCCCCGGCTCGTCCGCCCGGGCGCCGCCGGCGCCGCGGACCCCGGGGACGCGCCGCGCGCCGATGCGCCGGCCCGGCCCATGCCGAAGCTCGCGCGCCCCTCGTCGCCCGACTCCCCGGATCCGCACCTCACGCTCGTCCCGGGCGGCCCCGCGCCGAAGCTCTCGCGGCCCGCCTCGGCCCCGCCCGAGGAGCCGGTCGAGGAAGCGCCCGCCGTTCCGCCGGCGGAGCCGACCGTGCTCTGGAAGCCGTCCGGCAACAGCGTTCCCGTGCTCGCGCGCGACGCGGCGCCGCCGGCGCCCGCGGCCCCGCCGCTGCCCGTGCCCGCGGCCGACCTCGACTTCCCGATGGACGACGCCGAGGAGCGCGCGCTCGCGAAGGCCGCCGCCGCAGCGGCCGCGGAAGTCGCGGCGCAGGCCGAGGCCGGGCCCCCCGCGGCCCAGCCGCACGCCGTCGTCGCCCCCGAAGCCTTCGACATCAAGGACGCTCCCGCGCCCTGGTGGATGCAGCTGCCGACGCTGCTGCGCGAGGACCGCCGCGTACAGGCGCTCGCCGGGCTCGTCGTGGTGGTGCTGCTCGCGGTCGCGTTCTGGCCGCGGCCGGAGAAGTCGCTGCCCATCGGCGCCATCCGCCGCGACGCGGTGCGCTACGACGGACAGCAGGTGAAGATCGCCGGCCGCGTCGGCGAGGTGTTCGAGGTCGGCGGCGGCCACACGTTCTACCTGCACCAGGGCCGCGACACCATCGTGGTGTTCACGCGCACCCGCACGCCGCGACTCGGCGACCGGGTCACGGTGACCGGCATGGTCAGCACCGGCTTCTTCAACGGCCACTCGGGCACCGCGGTCTTCGAGTCCGCGACGCAGTAGCCGCGCCCCGCGCCCGCGCCGCGGCCCGCCCCGAACACGCGCCCCCCGGCCCGCCACCCGCGCACGCCCCGCCCGCGCCCCTGCGGACATCGCCTTCGCCCGCCAGAGAGGCTTTGCCATTGTGGCAAATCCACTTTGGAACAGCCGCTGGCCCGGCCCGCATTGCGGCATTAACTCGTTGCGAAATATACGCAACGAGACTTGGCAATTGTACGACTTGAGCCCCAGTCTCGCAGACCTTAGGTTGCGTCCCGTTGGCTGGTCGCAGGCCTCCATCCCCCCGCGGCCCGGCCCACCGGATTCATCACCACAGGCCGCGCGTCCGCGGCCGCCGCAGCACGGCGGCCCCGCGTGCGACGCACGGCGAGTCCAACCGCACACGAGGAGGTTCAAGCGATGAACGTCCAGCCTCTGGCCGACCGCATCCTGGTTCGCCGCATCGAGGAGCAGGAGACGATCCGCGGCGGGATCATCATCCCCGACACCGCGAAGGAGAAGCCGCAGGAGGGCGAGGTCGTCGCCGTCGGCCCCGGCCGCATGACGGACGACGGCAAGCGCATCGCCCCCGAGGTCAAGAAGGGCGACCGCGTGCTGATCGGCAAGTACAGCGGCACCGACGTGAAGATCGAGGGCACCGAGTACGTGATCCTGCGCGAGGACGAAGTCCTCGGCGTTCTCAACAAGTAACCGATCGGCGCCGCGCGCCGCCCGGTCGGCGCCGCGCCCGGACCATTCCTTCGAGGAGGCATCATGGCTGCGAAGCAGTTGCTCTTCAGCGAGCAGGCCCGCCAGGAGATTCTGCGCGGCGTGGAGACGCTGGCGAAGGCCGTCAAGGTCACGCTCGGTCCCAAGGGCCGCAACGTCGTGCTCGACAAGAAGTGGGGCTCGCCGACGGTGACCAAGGACGGCGTGTCGGTCGCCAAGGAGATCGAGCTCGAGAACCCGTACGAGAACATGGGCGCGCAGATGGTGCGCGAGGTCGCGTCGAAGACGTCGGACGTGGCCGGCGACGGCACCACGACCGCGACCGTTCTCGCCGAGGCCATCTTCAAGGAGGGCCTCAAGTCCGTCACCGCCGGCTCGTCGCCGATGAACATCAAGCGCGGCATCGACCGGGCCGTCGCGACGGTCGTCGAGGAGCTCAAGAAGCAGAGCCACCCGGTGAAGGACAACAAGGAGATCGAGCAGGTCGCGACGATCTCGGCCAACTCGGACACCGTCATCGGCAAGATGATCGCCGAGGCGATGGACAAGGTCGGCAAGGACGGCACGATCACGGTCGAGGAGGCCCGCTCGGTCGAGACGACGCTCGACGTCGTCGAGGGCATGCAGTTCGACAAGGGCTACATCTCGCCCTACTTCGTCACCGAGAAGGACTCGATGGAGGCGGTCCTCGAGGACGCGTTCATCCTGCTCTACGAGAAGAAGCTGTCGAACATGAAGGACCTGCTCCCGATCCTCGAGAAGATCGCGCAGCGCGGCAAGCCGATGCTGATCGTGGCCGAGGACGTCGAGGGCGAGGCGCTCGCGACGCTGGTCGTGAACAAGCTGCGCGGCACGCTCAACGTGTGCGCGGTGAAGGCGCCGGGCTTCGGTGACCGCCGCAAGGCCATGATGGAGGACATCGCGGTCCTGACCGGCGGCAAGGTCATCACCGAGGACCTCGGCATCAAGCTCGAGAACACCCGCGTCGAGGACCTGGGCAAGGCCAAGCGCATCGTGATCGACAAGGAGAACACGACGATCGTCGAGGGCGCCGGCAAGAAGGCCGACATCCAGGGCCGCATCGCGCAGATCAAGAAGGAGATCGACGACACGACCTCCGACTACGATCGCGAGAAGCTCCAGGAGCGCCTCGCGAAGCTGGCCGGCGGCGTGGCCGTGATCAACGTCGGCGCGGCGACCGAGACCGAGATGAAGGAGAAGAAGGCCCGCGTCGAGGACGCGCTGCACGCGAC
>CAZUEM010000126.1:4974-9772 GCA_964619155.1 uncultured bacterium | reverse complement strand
CGCGACCCCGCGGTGGGACGGCACTACCGGCACGACTCGCCGTACACCTACTTCTCCTCCGGGGACCTGCACCTGGGCGAGATCAGCCTCGAGTGTTCGCGCCCCGGCGCGGCCGCGGTGGCGCTGTGGGCGACGCAGCGCCGGCTGCCGCTCGTCTCGGGCGGGGAGTTCGCGCGGGGTCTCGAACGGGGCCGGGAGGCCGCCCGCGAGTTGCATCGCCGGCTTTCCGTGGGCCGGCGCTGGATCGTGGGCCCCGAGCCGGAGCTGGACATCGTGGTCTGGGCGGTGCGGGCGGAGACGGCGGAGGAGAGCTCACGCCGCGCGCGAGCGATCTTCACGGACGCGGGCCTGCACGGGCTGCACCTCGCGCTCGCCGAGCTGCCCGCCGGGTGGTTCGGCTTCCCGGCCGGCGACGGGACCGCCACGGTCACCTGCCTGCGCTCGGTGCTGATGAAGCCGGAACACCTCGACTGGCTCGACCGGATCGGCGCCCTCCTCTCGGACAGCGCCGACCGCGTGCTCGGCCATTGAGCGCCGGGGCGCCGCCGGGGCCCGGCCCCGCCGCGCGCCGTCCGGACGGCCCCGCGAACGGCCTCGCGTTCAGCGCCCGGCTTCGGTGATGCGCCCGTCCACGCGCACGTCGAGCACGCCGCCCGCCTTGCAGCGGTCGCGCACGTACGCCTCCATGGCGCCGCGGATCAGCAGGCCCGTGTCGGTCTTGTCCGCCCCGTTGGCGAGCACGTCGAAGTCGTCGCCGCCCGTGGCCATGAAGTTGTTGACCGCGACCTTGTAGCGCTTCGCCGGCTCGAGCGGCGCGCCGTCGGCGAGCGTCACCGACACGACGCGGCTGCCCGCCGGCTTCGAGGCGTCGAGCACGTAGCGGATGCCGCTCACCTGCGTGATGCGTTCGTTGCGCAGGCCCTGCTCGAGCGCGAGCCTCACCTCGTCGCCCGTCAGGTTCTCGGTGACGATGGTGTTGTCGAAGGGCATCACGTCGTAGACCATGCCGCGCGTGATCTCGCCGGCGGCGAGGTTGGCGCGCATGCCGCCCGGGTTCTGCATGGCGATGTCGGCGCCCGAGCCGAACCGCATCGCGTCGCAGATGAAGTTGCCGATCGTCGCCTCGGGCCGGCGCCGGTCGAGCGCCGAAGCCGAGCGCCCGATCACCTCGGCCGCGATGGGCCCGATGTTCGCGTTCCAGCGCCCGACGCGGCCGAACCACGCCGAGTCCACCGGCGCGTCGCCCTCCAGCACCTGGATCATGCGCTGGCGCTTCTCGACCACCGTGCGCTTCACCGGGTCCACGACCATGTCCACGACCGCCAGCCACGCCCCGTGCGAGCCGGCGATCATGACGCTCGCGCCCTCGATCCGGTCGTCGATCACGTTGTGGCTGTGCCCGCCGAGCCAGGCGTCCACGCCGCGGATGCCGCGCGCGAGACGGGCGACGTCGCCCTTCGCCCGGCGCGTCGAGTCGGTCTCGCCGGGGATGTGCCCGACCGCGACCACGACCGCGGCGCCCGCCTTGCGCAGCCGCGGCACGATCGGCGCCGCCGAGGCCGAGTCGTCGAGGAACTTGAGGTGCGCCACGTGCGAGGCCAGCGTCACGCGCGGGGTGTTCGGGTAGGCGAGGCCGAGGATGCCGACGCGCACGCCGCGCCGCGTCACCGTCGTGTCGCTGCGCACCCACCAGGGGCGGCGGCCGCCCTTCCTCTCGACGATGTTGGCGCCGAGCGTGGCGAAGCGCATCTCCATCGCCCGGGCCTTGAGCGTGTCGGCGCTCCAGTCGTAGTCGTGGTTGCCGATCGCGTGCGCGGCGTAGCCGAGCAGGTTCATCTGCTCGATCACGGGACGGCCGAACTGCAGGTTCGAGAGCATCGTGCCCTGGAACGTGTCGCCGCCGTCCACGAGCACCGTGCCCTCGGGGTTCTCGGCGCGCAGCTTCTCGACGTGCGCCGCCAGGTTCACCGAGCCGCCGATCGGGCGGCCGCTGCGCCGGTCGCGCTGCGTGGCGAGCACCGCGCCGTGGAAGTCGGTGGTCTCGATGACGCGCACCTGCGGGAAGCGCAGGTTGGCGACCATCCCCAGCCACTGCGCGCGCGTGAGCGGGCCGTCGAGGTCCGGCTCGCCGCGCTTCGCCGTCCGCGCCACCGAGACGCCCGTCAGCAGCCCGGCGCGGAACGCCGGGTCGCTCGCGACGGCGCTCGCCAGCGCGTAACGCGCGGTGCGCGCCGCGCGCTCGCACCAGTCCTGCGCGGTGCGCACGGTCGCGGGCTTGAACGGCTGGAAGCTCTCGCCCTGCCCGTCGCGGCCGAGCACGCCGCGCGCGAGCACGCCGTCCACCCACACCTGCACCTCGTCCGGCACGTCGCCGAACGCGCCCGAGGGCCGCCTCGACCTGAGGTCGAGGACACGGCCGATCCAGTAGGCGAGGTCCACGCGCCGCGCGGGCTCCTCGGGGATCAGGTGCCGCACGTCCGCGGGCGTCGCCAGCCCGAGGCGCACGAGCCGGTCGATGAGCGGCCGCTCCGGCATGGGCGCGTAGTCCGGCAGCACCGTCCACGAGTGCTCGCCCGTCGCGTCCACGTCCGGGTGGCGGCGCACGTAGTCGAGCAGCGCGGCCGGGGCGGTGAGCGCCGGGCGCCCGACCACCTTCGCGCGCCGGATCATCGTGAAGTCGCCGCCGCCCGCGGCGCGGTAGCCGTTGACCGCGACCCGCAGCGCCCGCGCGGGATCGAGCGGGGCGCCCTGCCAGTTCAGGTGCAGGATGCGGTCGCCCGCGGGACGCGTCAGGTCCACCTCGCAGGTGACGCCCATCGGCATGTCGAAGTTCCAGAGCGGCGCGCCCGGCACGGTGAGCGGCGCGCCCTCCTCGAAGGACCAGTCCGCGAAGACCGACGCCGACTGCTCGAGCGCGGCCTTCAGGTCGGCGCCGGTCAGCTCGACCGTGACGAGCGTGTTCTCGTACGGGTACAGGCGCATCAGGTCGCGCACCGTGATCGGGCCGGCCGCGATGCGCTGCGAGGGGTCGAACGTGGTCGCGAGCGAGACGTCCGCGCCCGTCGCCTCGAGCTGCGCGCGCTGGACGAGCTGCAGCAGCGCGTTGTCGGCGAACCGGCCGCCGGGCGAGGCGAGGGGCTTCAGGGCCCGGCCGGCCACCTCGTCGAGCGCCGCCTTCGTGCGCGCCGCGTAGGGCGCGAGCAGCTCCGCGAGCGCCGGGTCGGTCGCGACCGTGTCGCCCATCGCGATCACGCTCGCGCGCTTGTCCGAGAGCTTCCACGGGCCGACGTTCGTCTCGCGCGTGAAGACGAGGTCCACGCGGCCGAGCGCCTCGCCGTGCCGCCCCGCCTGCGTCAGCAGCGCGCCACCCACGCGCTGGAACGGCACGCTCGCGTGCGTGTGCCCGAGGATGACGACGTCGAGGCCCTGCACCTCGCTCGCGAGCCGCAGCGCGAAGTTCTCGCCCGGGGCGTCGCCGAGGCGCGCCTGGCCCGTGCGCGGGTCCTTCTCGAAGCCGGTGTGCGCCAGCGCGATGACCACGTCGCAGCGCTCGGCGCCGCGCAGGCGGATGACCTCGCGCTGCGCGACCTCGATGGGGGAGAGGAACCGGTAGCCCGCGCACTGCGTGGAGTCCACGAGCAGCGGTACGGCGGGCGTCGCGAGGCCGAAGACGCCGACGCGGATGCCGCCCTCGTACTCCTTCACGATGCCGGGCTCGAACGCCGGCGAGCCGTCGGCGCGCACGACGTTGGCGCCGAGCCACGGGAACTTCGCCGCCGCGCGCGTGGCCTCGAGCGCCGCGGGCCCCCAGTCGAACTCGTGGTTGCCCACCGCCATCGCGTCGTAGCCGAGAGCGTTCATCGCCAGCGTGACCGGCTCGGGCGCGCCGGCCGCGTCGCGCCGCCAGACCGAGACGAGCGGGCTGCCGGCGATCGCGTCGCCCGCGTCCAGCAGCATCACCGGGCGCCCTTCCGCGCGGGCCGCGGCCACCGCGGTCGCGATCTTCGCGAGGCCGCGCGCGGCCGGGCGGTCGAGCAGGTCGTCGTACGGCAGCAGCGAGCCGTGGAGGTCGGTGGTGTGCAGGACGGTGACGCGGGCTTCCTCGGCGCGCGCCGCGGGGGCGAGCAGCGCGAGGGCGAGCAGCGCGAGGAGGGCGGGACGGCGCATGCGTTGACAACCTCCGAACCTGCGCCGTCGGCCTTCGGCGCGCGGGAACCGTGGTGGTTTGGGGCGGCGAACCGTAGCAGCGCCGCGAAGCGCCCGCCACATTGAACACGCGGCATCGTCACGTCCGTGCGAAGCCGTCTCCCGCGCCCTTGAGGCCCCGGAAGGGGCCCCTCTATAGTGCCGCGACTCCTTCGCCCGGACCCTTCCAGGAGCCCTCCATGTCGAACGACCTGCGCTGCCCGAGCTGCGGCCATATGAACCGGCACGACGCCGAATCGTGCACCCAGTGCAACTTCCCGCTCGAGCACGCCGCCGAGCCCCCGCCGGCCCCGGCCGAGCCCGCGCACGCCGAGCCCGCGAAGCCGGCCGAGCCCGCCGGGCGGCCGTTCGATCCCGGCATCCGCCGCGTGCGGCCCGTCCGCCCGCGCGCGCCGCGAGGCCCGCAGCAGCAGCTGCAGACGCAGCTCTGGGTGATCCTCGGCGGCCTCGCGCTGGCGGTCGTGCTCTACTCCGCGTTCCAGGGGTTCAAGCAGAGCAACCCTCAGGCCCCCCCGGTCGAGGGCGCGCGGCAGGAACAGCAGCACATCATCGACATGGCCCGCGCCGAGCTCGTGAAGGACTCGACGAACGT
>CAZUEM010000126.1:0-4874 GCA_964619155.1 uncultured bacterium | reverse complement strand
GCTCGGCCGCCCGGCGCCTTCGCCCGCCCCGTAGCGCTCCGTTGACAGCCCGCGCGCGGGGCTTAGAGTCGCGCGGAACTTCGAGCCCGCACGCGCCGGCCGCTCCCGGCGCTCCGCAACCCCTCACGCACGGAAGTCCGCCATGTCGAACCCGCATTACAACGTCGTCGTCGTCGGCGCAGGGCCCGGCGGCTACGTCGCCGCCATCAAGGCCGCCCAGCTCGGGCTCAAGACCGCCGTGGTCGAGAAGGACGAGCTCGGCGGCACCTGCCTCAACTGGGGCTGCATCCCGACCAAGGCCTGGGTCGTGAGCGCGCACCTGTACGAGACCATCAAGCGCGCGAAGGAGTACGGCATCGAGGTCGGCGAGCCGAAGATCCACTGGCCCGGCCTGGTCGAGCGCAAGAACAAGATCGTCAAGCAGCTCACCGGGGGCGTGAAGACGCTGCTCTCCGGCCGCGGCGTGGACATCCACCGCGGCGTCGCGCGCTTCGAGAGCGCGAACAAGCTGGCGATCGCCCTGAACGCCGGCGGCGCGCAGGAGATCACGGCGGACCACGTCATCCTCGCGACCGGCGCGCACGCCTGGATGCCGCCCGGCTGGTCGCTCGACGGCGAGCGCGTGATCGGCAGCAAGGAGGCGCTCGACCTCACGAAGCAGCCCAAGCGCATCGCGGTGCTCGGCGGCGGCGTCATCGGCTGCGAGTTCGCGTCGTTCTTCGCCGCCATCGGCTCGCAGGTGACGCTGATCGAAATGCTGCCGCGGCTCGTGGTGCTCGAGGACGAGGAGATCTCGGCCACGCTCGAGCGCGAGATGAAGAAGCAGAAGGTCGCGCTCCACCTCGGCGCGAAGGTCGAGGACCGCCGCGACAACCCCGACGGCTCGATCACGCTGACCGTGACCGGCGGCAAGACCGTGGACGTCGACTGCGTGCTGGTCGCGACCGGCCGGCGGCCCTACAGCGAGGGCCTTGCGCTGGAGAAGGCCGGCATCGCCGCCACCGAGCGCGGCAAGATCGCCGTGGACGACCGGCTGCGCACCTCGGCGCCGAACGTGTACGCCATCGGCGACGTGACCGACATCAAGCAGCTCGCCCACTTCGCGAGCGCGCAGGGCAAGGCGGCGGCCGAACTCATCGCCGGCCACGCGGCTCAGACCAACTGGCGCGCCGTGCCCGCGGCGACGTTCACGCACCCCGAGATCGCCAGCGTCGGCCTGACCGAGGCGCAGGCGAAGGCCGAGGGCCGCACGGTCAAGGTCGGGCGCTTCCCGTTCCGGGCCCACGGCCGCAACATCGCCGACGGCGAGGTCACCGGGTTCGTGAAGCTGGTGGGCGACGCGGCCACCGACCAGGTGCTCGGCGCGCACATCATCGGCGCCAAGGCCAGCGAGCTGATCCACGAGTGCGCGCTGGCGATCGGCGCGGACCTGAACATCGCCGACCTGGCGCAGGCCATCCACGCCCACCCGACGATGATGGAAGTCATCGTCGAGGCGGCCGAGGACGCCGACGGCATGGCGATTCACCTCATGCGCACGGAAGCGCGCGCGGCCGCGAAGAGCTGACCGGGCTTCGCGGACGGCAGGGAAGCACGACGCCTGCGGGACGAAAGCCCCGCGGGCGTCCGCACGTCCGGGCGGCGGGGCGGCTGTTGCCTACGGAATCACCGCGACGCGCGCCGTGCGGGTCGTGCGCCGGGTGCCGTCGGTGACGCGCAGGAAGTAGATGCCCGGGCGCCGCGCGCCGCTCGCGCCCAGGTCGAGCGTGAACGAGTCCTCGCCCGTGCCGCTCGCGCCCAGCCGCTCGGCCAGCACCACGCGGCCCTGCAGGTCGTAGAGCCGCGCCCACAGCAGCCCCGCGGCGCCCGTGAGGCGGAATGCGAGCCGCGTGCCGCCCGTCGGGTTGGTGAGCGTGAGGCCGATCGGCGCGCGCGTGTCCGGGCGCCAGTGCTTCGAAACCTCGCTCTCCCAGCGGTAGCGGATGTCCACGCTCTCGCGCCGGATGCGGTAGCGCCACGTCCGGCCGGGGTGGGCGGTCGAGTCGTCGAAGGCGAGCAGTGAGTCCTCGCCGGCGCGCACGGTGCCGAGCGAGTCGAACGGCGCGTCGCCCTCGGCGCGCCACACGGACCAGCGGCTGCTCGGCGCGCGGGAGGACAGCGCCCAGGTGACGCGCGTGCCGTCGCCGAGCGGAGTGATCGCGGGGGCGGCGCAGGTCGCCGAACAGTAGGTGTGCGTCCAGCGGTTGATGCCGTAGCGGGCGCGGCGCCAGGCGACCCACACATCGCCGTTCAGGTCCGTTGTCATCGTGGGCGAGAACCAGCCGCTCTCCTTGCTGTCCGGCACGCGCTCGCCCGCGTCCCAGCCGTGGCCGTTCGGAAACGCGATGGCCGTCTCGTCGTACCAGGTGTTGCCGTAGCCGGAGTTGGTCCACGCGATGACCGGGTACTCGGTCGTGTCGTGCTCGGCGTCGAGGAAGATGGGCCGGAACGTCTCGCCGGGCTCGCCCACGCAACGCAGGCTGTCGCCGCGTTCCCAGACACCGTCGCGATAGCTCGATATGTGCATCCAGTCGTAGTCGGCCCAGAAGAGCCACAGGCCGCCCGAAGGTCGCAGCCGCAATCGCGGATGCACGGGGTTCCATGGCCGCGGATCGAGGTTGCCGGTCTCGACCCAGCGCGTGCCGTCGAGGATCGCGCACTGGAGCCCGGACTCGCCGGCGTAGACGACCATCGCCGTCGTGTCGCCGAGCGGCGCGACGGTGCAGGTGAACTCGTCGATGCCCACGGGTTCGACCTCGTGCCAGACGTGGGCCGTGTCGGAGTAGTAGACGCGCACGTGCCAGGCCGACGAGGTACGCCGCTGCTCGCTGCGGATCGCCCAGCGGCGGTGCGCGGAGGCGGCCGCGGCGTAGTCCGAGGACTGCGACACCGTCGTGCCGATCGAGTCCGGCGGGCCGACGGAGTCCGGGCTGACCCCCTGCACGGCCAACCTGCAGAGGTAGTTCCGATCCTCCCTTCCAATGTCGATCATCTGCCTCGGCAGCTCACGCTGCACGGAGAACTCCGGCAGCCCTCCCGTCTCGGTGCTCGACTTGAAGGTGCAACTCCATCCGGTGTCGGCCCACACGAACGTGCTCCACACGTACCCGGCGTCCCAGCCGACATTCATCACGAAGTAAGGAATGCCAGCAGGATTGCGATCGAGCCGGAGCCAGCCCAATTCGTGGTTCGTGCCCGTGATGCGCATCTGAGTAGACGGCGCCCAGGCCCGCCCCGGGGGCAATGCGAACGCCGGCGAGGAGGAGATCGCGCAACCCAGCAGGGCTACAAGAGCCCGAACGGCTCGACGCGCGCTTCCACAGGACAAGCGCCCCTCCAGTTCACGAAGTCCGCTTCCCAGCCGGAGAAAACGTACTTGATTCCGACCCGGGGGGGGGAAGCGATATTCGGGCCAACGGCGTCCGCTCCACGAAGAACGCTCGAACTCCTCGCCACACATCCCCCCACTCGCGTCGCGCGCGCCGCACCGTCCCTCGGGTTCCGACCGCATCTTCCGGCGCGGACCCCGGAGTCGTGCACCGAGCCCGCGTTCCCCGGTGACGCGGCTCGTCGTGGGGAGTCTCCCATGCGCGTACTTGCACTTCACGCGACCGTCTTCACCTGCGTTCTGCTCGTCACGCTCTCCCTGCCGCCGTCACCGGTCGCGGGGCAAAGCCTCGACATCGCCGATCCCCCGTGCGGTCTCGCGGCGGACTCGTCCTATGCGACAACCGCCCAGCCCTACACGTGGACCCCGTTTCACTACTATCGGGTTCCAGTCAGCATCAGTCGCCGCGCCAACCGTGACTACGAGTTCCTCTGGAGCGACACGTACAAGTCGCGCCTGCGCATGCCGCTCGACTCGACGAGCGGCAATCCGGCCAGGACCGACCTGGACCGATTGGGTCTCACGGTCTGCGAGGAGCGAGGTCGCAACCCCTTCGGGTTACTCGCGACCGACATCCAGCTCGCCTACGACTTCCTCGCGCAGCGGCAGACGCTCGATTCGATGGGTGTGCCGATTACGCGCCGTAGCACGTACAACTCGGATCAGACCGCTTCGATCGGTTTCCGTGTCGCGCAACCCGGCTACCCGGACGCCGAGCGCACGCACATCGACGCCTACGTGTTCGGCCGCAACTTCACCGGCTACGGCCAGTGGCCGGCCGGCTGGCCCGGCGACGGCTGGGAGTCGGGCGACCCCATCCGGAACTACGGCCTCCAGCCCTCGGCCTACTGGTGGCGCGCGGCCGAGGACAGCGCGACCGTCAGCGACACCACCTTCTACCACGAGAACTCGCTGCAGATTCCGGGGCCGTTCCCCTCGCAGGTCGGCTCGACGAACGACGCAACGCGTTGGACGCGCCCGGGAGGTACCGCCAACGCTCAACTCGTGCACGAGTCGCTGCATGCATTCAACTACGATGTTGGGCAAGGCGACAACTACCTGCACATGTTCGCAAGCGGCGCCGAGGTTGTTGCGGGGGTGTCGACGGATCCGCCGACGAGCGACGTGGACTACCGCTTCAGCCTGACCCCCGGCCCCGGGGGCGCGCTGTTGAGCGCGTCCTACATGCACTGGCAGTCGTTCATGGCCTGGCTGATGTTCAACTTCCGCGGCGCGGACACGACGGCGGCAAGTTACCTCGACGATCTGGTTCCCCGCTGGGCGAGGGAGGACGCCGCGCAACGCTCGCTCCTGGGCCTGGGCCGTCGCCTGCGCGACGTCGAGTGCCCGGAGTGCGCGAGCTACCCGGGCTTCGCGGGCGTCGACAGCGTGGACCGCGTGACGCGGCTGATCCACGACTGGAGAGTCGCCGCGTACGTCAACAGCC
>CAZUEM010000125.1:4982-9843 GCA_964619155.1 uncultured bacterium | reverse complement strand
CCGCGCGCGGCGCGGCCGGCCGCTCGCGGCGCCCCGCGAGCGCGAGCCCGAGCGTGGCGGCGCCGGTCGCGCGCGCCACCACGAGCGGCCACAGGCCGCTGCCGTCCGGGATGTGCCCGATCCCGACCAGGAATCCGCCGACGAACAGGCCGCTCGCCACCGCGACCACGAGCGACTCGCGCGTCGGGAACACGCGCGCGCCTCCCCCGCCCTCGCCCGCGCCGATCATGCCGACGGCGACGACGCCGAGGCCGATGCCGGCGAACGCGGCGACGCCGGGCCGCTCGCCGAGCAGCAGGGCGGTCGCGACCGGGACGACGATGGCGATCATCGAGATGATGGGCGCGACCGCGCTCACCGTGCCGGTCGCGAGCGCCCGGTAGAGCAGCACGACGCCGAGCCCGCCGCACACGCCCGCGAACACCGACCAGCCGACGGCGCCGGGCCGCAGCGCGCCCCCGGCGAGCGCCGCGACCGCGGCGAGCAGCGCGAGCCCGGCGAGCTGCGAGAGGAACGTGACCGCGACGACCGGGCCGCGCCGCGAGGCCCAGCCGCCGAGGAAGTCGGCCGAGCCGTAGAGCACCGACGAGGCGAGCGCGAACAGGAACGCCATGTCGTCAGCGCCCGGCGGCGCGCCTCCAGCGCCCGCCGTCGCGCACGGCGCGGCCCTCGCGCTCGAGCAGCTGCAGGTGCGCGAGCAGCGAGCGCTCGGCGAGCGGCCACAGCTCGCGCGGCGTGTCGGCGTAGGCCTCGGGCAGCAGGTCCGCGAGCGCGCGCGGCGCGTCGCCGAGCGCGGCGAGCACCTTCGCCTCGCGGTCGCGCCGGTGCTTCACCAGCGCGCGGATGCGCCGCACGGCGGCGCCCTGCGGCGAGCCGTGCGCGGGGAACAGCGTCTCGGGGCCGAGCGCGGCGAGGCGCTCGAGCGACGAGAGGTACTGGCCCATGTCGCCGTCGGGCGGGTCCACGATCACGCTGCCCGGGCCGCCCGGCACGAGGTCGCCGGGAAAGAGCGCGCGGCTCGCCGGCCGCCACAGGCTGATCGAGTCGCGCGTGTGCCCGGGCGTCGAGAGCACGTGCAGGTCCCAGGCGGGATCGCCGGGCGCGAGCTGGACGACGTCGCCGTCGCCCAGGACGTGGTCGAGCTTGAGGTGCGGCGCGAGCGCGGCGTGGCCGGCGACCGGCGCGCCGAAGCGCGCGCGGCACGCCTCGACGCCGCCCGTGTGGTCCGGGTGGTGGTGCGTGACGATCACCATCGAGACGCGCCGGCCTTCCGTTTCCAGCACGCCGGCGAGCGCGAACAGGCTCTCCAGCTCGCCGGGCTCGCCGCTGCCGGGGTCCACGAGCGCCATGTCGCGCGCGCCGACGAAGTAGGCGTTCGTGTGCCGCGCGGGCGGCAGCGGCTTCGTCTTCATCGGGTGCAGCACGACGCCGTGCTGCATCTCGATCCGCCGCGCGGGCCGGCCCGTGACCTCGGGGCCCTCGGCGAGCCGTTCCGCGAGGCGTTCCTCGCCCGCGGCGATGGCGCGCAGCGCCCACAGGATGGGCGCGACGAACGTGGCCTCGCCGCGCTCCCAGCGCGCGAGCGCCTCGCCGGGCTTCACCCACTCGCCGTGCGAGAGCTCGCCGGGGACGATCGAGGGCTCCTGCCCTTCGGGCACGCGCGCCAGGTAGTAGAGCGTGTCGAAGCGCACCGGCGCGAAGACCGGCGTCTGCCAGCGGCCGGCGGGCTCGAGTGCGCCCGGGTCGAAGGTCCAGCCGTGTTCCGCGGCGATCGCCGCGAACGAGGCCCCGCCCGCGAGCAGCCGCTCGCGCGCCGCGGCCATCGCGGCCGGGTCGGCCGCGCCCCGCAGCGCCACCAGCACGCCGGCTTCCTCGAGCCCCTCGCGGATCGCGCACGCGCGCGCGGCGCGGTCCATGTCGTCGGCGACCCCGGCGAGCGGCAGTTCGGCGTCGGCCGCGTCCACCTTGCCGCCGACGAACGCGTGGAAGCCGGGCTGCACGGGCACGGCGTCGCTGCGGCGCACCCAGAAGGTCTCGAGGTCGCGCCCGCGGCCGCGCACGAGCACGAGCACGGCGGCGTCGCGGAACTTCTTCTTCGGGGCGTCGGGGGCGGACATGGGCGGGCACCATCGCCCGCCCGCGCGCCCCGCGCAAGTGCCTCGGTCCGCGCGGCGCGCGGCCCGCGATCGCGCCGTCCCGGCCCGCTGTCCCCGCAAGCGAGAAGGCCGCCGGCGCGTGGCCGGCGGCCCCCCTGTGCCCCTGCGAGCGCGGCGGTTCCGGGCCGCCGCGGGGCGGTGCTACTTCGTGACGCCCGTCGCGAGGACGGACTCGGTGGCCTTGTCGACGATGGCGAGCGCCTCGTCCACCTCGGCGACCGTGATGTCGAGCGGCGGGCGGAACCGCAGCGAACGGTGGCCGCACGGCAGGATGATCATGCCCTGCTCGTAGGCCTTCCTCGCCACCGCGTCGCGCGTCGCGCCGTCGGCGAAGTCGATCGCGCACAGCAGGCCGCGGCCGCGGGCGTTCGAGAGCACGTCCGCCCTGCGCGACTGCATCGCCTCGAGGCCCTTCTTCAGGTGCGCGCCCACGGTGGCCGCGTTCCCGACCAGGTTCTCCTGCTCGATGATCTCGAGGTAGCGCTGGCTGCGGACCATGTCCACGAGGTTGCCGCCCCACGTCGAGTTGATGCGGCTCTTGACCTTGAAGACGTTCTGCGGCTCCTCGTCGATGCGCCCGCCGGCGAGGCAGCCGCACACCTGCATCTTCTTGCCGAACGCGAGCAGGTCGGGCCGCACGCCGAGCTGCTGGTGCGCCCAGAACGTGCCGGTCAGGCCGACGCCGGTCTGCACCTCGTCCACGACGAACAGCGCGTCGTTCTCGTGTGCGATCGCCTGCAGCGCCTTCAGGAACTCGGGACGGAAGTGGTTGTCGCCGCCCTCGGCCTGGATGGGCTCGATGATGATCGCGGCGATGTCGTGCGGGTCGGCGTGGAACGCCGCCTTCACCTCGTCGAGCGACGCCTGCTCGGCCTTCGCGACGCGCGCCAGTTCGGCGGCGTCCACCGGGAAGCGCAGCGCCGGGTTGGAGACGCGCGGCCAGTCGAGCTTGGCGAAGTACTGGTACTTGCGCGGGTCGGCGGTGTTGGTCATCGAGACCGTGTAGCCGGTGCGGCCGTGGAAGGCCTCGCGGAAGTGCAGGATCTTGTGCCCTTCCTCGCGCTCGATGCCCTTGGCGAAGTTGCGGCGCACCTTCCAGTCCATCGCCGCCTTGAGCGCGTTCTCGACGCCGAGCGCGCCGCCCGCGACGAAGAACGCGTACTGCCAGTCCTTGCCCATCGCGACGCGGCCGAACGTGTCCACGAACTCGGCCATCTCGGTCGTGTAGATGTCCGAGTTGGTCGGGTTCACGAGCGCGGCGCGCGTCAGCTTGGCGAGGAAGTCCGGGTCCTTCAGCTTCGGGTGGTTGAACCCGATCGGGAACGTCGCGAAGAACGAGAACAGGTCGAGGAACGAGCGGTTCCCGCGCGAGTCCCACAGGCGCCGCCCCTGGCTCTTCTCGAGGTCGAGGACGATGTCGTAGCCGTCCGCCAGCATGTGGCGGTGCAGCGTGTCGTGCACCTGGGCGGGTGCGATGCGGTTGCTCATTCCTCACCTCCTCGGGCGGAAGGTTCGACGTAGGTGTCTTCCTTCACGGTGGACAGCACCATCACCGTGCGCGTCTGCCGCACGCCCTCGTGGGCCGAGAGTTGCTCGAGGAGCAGCCGCTGCAGCGACTCCATGTCGCGCACGCGGACCTTGAGCAGCAGCGAAAACTCGCCGGTGACGTGATGGCATTCCTGGACTTCGTGCAGCCGGGCCACGCCCTCGAGGAACCCGGCCTCGAGGCGCGGGTGCTCGATGAACACCTCGACGAACGCCGTGATGGACGCGCCGACGGCTTCGGGCCGCACGAGCGCCGTCCAGCGCCGGATGACGCCGGAGGCCTCGAGCTTGCGGAGCCGCTCGTTCACCGCCGCGGTCGAGAGCCCGACCTTCTTGGCGATCGCGGCCTGCGCGCTGGTGCCGTCGCGCTGCACCAGCTGCAGGATGCGGCGGTCCTTGGCGTCGAGCGTCTGGTATTCGTACGGACGAGTGACCATGCGACAAGAATAGTTTTGGCTCGCATGCCAGTCAACTGAATTTTTTACCGAGCCCGACCACGCCCGGCGGCGGGATCGCGTCCGCCGTTCGACCGCGCCGGGCGCCTGCGCTAGCGTGCCGCCCGCCATGATCTTCGCTCTCGACCTCGAGGGGTGCCTCGCCCCCGAAATCTGGCCCGCGCTGGGCGCGCAGTTCGGCGTGCCCGAGTTCTCCCTGACCACCCGCGACGTCGCCGACTTCAACGAGCTCATGCAGAAGCGCGTCGCCGCCGCGCGGCGCGCCGGGCTGCGGCTGGCCGACCTGCAGGTGATCGCCCACGCGATCGAGCCCTACCTGGGCTCGCGCGAGTTCGTCGCCCGCCTGCGGGGGCTCGGCAACGTCATCATCATCTCCGACACGTTCCACGAGTTCGCGGGACCGATCGCGGTCAAGCTCGGCGGCGTGAACCTGTTCGCCAACCGCTTCGAGGTGGACGAGCACGGCATCATCGCCGGCACCCGGCTGCGCATCCGCGGCCAGAAGGAGCGGCTCGTCACCGGCCTCAAGTCGGCGGGCTTCAAGGTCGCCGCGATGGGCGACAGCATGAACGACTTCTCGCTGCTCGAGAGCTGCGACTACCCGCTCATGTACCGGCCGGTCGAGGCCCTGCGCGCGAAGTTCCCCGGCGCGCCCGAGGCGCAGAGCCTCGACGAGGCGCTGGAGTTCTTCGAGGACGTGCGGCG
>CAZUEM010000125.1:1409-4882 GCA_964619155.1 uncultured bacterium | reverse complement strand
TCGAAGAGCCCGAACGCCCCGAGCTTGAGCTTCGCGAACGGCGGCATGTTGCCGGTGAGCAGCGCCCGGACGTGCGCGGGCTCGGCCTCGATCGCGTCGAGCAGCCCGACCACGCCCGGCAGCACGTGCCCGCGCGGCTCGGCGAGCATGCGCCCCAGGTGGTGCTCGGCGCGCTCCCAGAAGCGCTCGCGCTCGCCGTTCGCGAACGCGCGGCCGTGCCGTGCGAGCGCATCGCCGACGATGAGCGGGTCGGTGCGCCCGGCGAGCGGCACGCCTTCCAGCGCGCGCTCGACGCCGAAGACGTCGTGGAACGCGTGCTCGAGCGCGGCGCGCCCGGCGCCCTCGGTGTGGACGAGCGTGCCGTCCACGTCGAACAACCAGACCAGCGGCGGTGTAGGAAGGGTCATGGCGGGCAAGCCTAGCCGCCGCACGGCATTTCGCGAAGCCGGGGCCGCGGGCTAGGATTCCGCGGCCCCGCCGGACGTGCTCCCGAACCCGAGAGGTCCACTCCCCCACGTGAGCGAAGCCGCACGCAAGCCCCGCCTGATGATCGTCGGCCCGCTGCCTCCGCCCATCGGCGGCGTGGAGACGTTCACGCAGGCGGTCCTCGAATCGCCCGTCCTCGGCCAACTCGAGGTGGCGCACTGCGACACCACCAAGCGCCGCGCCAAGTCCTCGCAGGGCCGCTTCGACGCGCTCAACTTCGCCTGGGCGCTCGTCCACTTCGTGCGCCTGCTGCGCGACGCGGGACGCTTCCACCCCGACGTCGTGCTCGTGCCCGTCGCGGGCACCTGGTCGGGCGTGCTGCGCGACCTCGCGCTCGCCGCGCTGGCGAAACGCACGGGCGCGCTCGTGCTCGGGCACCAGCACGCCGGCGACATCCGCGACGTGCTCGCGAGGGGCGGCTGGCCCGGCCGCGTCGTGCGCGCCGGCTTCGCCCAGTTCGACTCGATGCTCGTGCTGGGCGAGCCGTGGCGTGCGCTGTTCGAGCGCTGGGGCCTCGCCTGCCCGGTCGCGATCTGCCCCTCGACGCTGAGGCGCGAGGTGTTCGAGCGCGGCGCCTCGTTCCGCCGCACCATCCGCCGCGACGGCCCGGCGCGCGTCCTCTACGTCGGCCAGGTCGGCCGCCGCAAGGGCGTGCACGACCTGCTGCGCGCCGTGCGCCGGCTGCTCGACGAGGGGCTCGCGCTCGAGCTGACCGTGGTCGGACCCTCGCAGCTCGAGGGCGAACTCGAGGCCGCGCGCGCGCTCGCGGCCGAGCTGAAGCTCGAGGGCCCGGTGCGCTTCACCGGGGCGCTGACCGGCGAGGATCTGTACGAGCACTTCCGCGCCCACGATCTCTTCGCGCTGCCGAGCTACAACGAGGGCATCCCGGCGGTGCTCTACGAGGCCGGCGCGTTCGAGCTGCCGGTCGTGACCACGCCGGTCGGCGCGATCGAGTCGCTGGTGCGCGACGGCGAGAACGGCTTCCTCGTCACGCCCGGCGACGTGGACGCGCTCGCCGGACGG
Source organism: uncultured bacterium (assembly GCA_964619155.1). Taxonomy (GTDB): domain Bacteria; phylum Eisenbacteria; class RBG-16-71-46; order RBG-16-71-46; family RBG-16-71-46; genus CAIXRL01. Next base: position 3,373 of record CAZUEM010000125.1, on the reverse strand, counting down.
CTGCGCGCGCTCGCCACCGACCACGACCTGCGCGCGCGGCTCGGCGCGCGGCTCAGGCGCGACGTGGACTCGTTCCACCCCGACCGCGCCGCGGAGAAGATCGTCGCCGCGACGCGCGAGCTGCTCGCACGGAAGGGCCGCGCGTGAGCGGCCTGCGCTGGCGCCTCGACCGGCTCGCGGCCATGTCCGCGGGCGAGATCGCGCACCGCGCGAAGGTCGCGGCGCGCGACCGCTGGTTCGTGCCCGCGTGGGAGCGCGACGCGCCGGCGGCCGCGTTCGCGCGGCTCTTCGCGCCGGCCAACGGCCGTGCCGCGCTCGAGGACTCGCTCGCGGCGAAGTGGCTGCGTCCGCCCGTCTCGGCGGACGGCTTCGAGGGCACGTTCGAGGAGGCCGCGGCGATCGCCGACGGGCGCTGGCGGCTGTTCGGCCACGACGTCGCGATCGCCGACCCGCCGCGCTGGAACGCAAACCCGCTGACCGGCGCCGAGTGGCCCGACGCGCCGAGCCGCGAGCTCGATCACCACCGCGACGACGTCGCGGGCGGCGCCAAGTTCGCCTGGGAGCTGGGGCGCTTCACGCCGCTGCCCTCGCTGGCGCTGGCGGCGCGCCTGCGGCGCGAGCCCGAGCACGCCGAGCGGGCCGCGCGCTGGCTCGCCGACTTCGCCGCGCGCGCCCCGCTCGGGCGCGGCATCCACCACACGAGCGGCATCGAGATGGCGCTGCGCGTGCTGAACGGCAGCGTCACGCTCGCGCTGCTCGAGCCCGGCGACGTCGGGCAGCCCGAGGCGGTCCTCGGCCTGATCGCGCAGCAGGCGCTCTGGTGCCGCGACCACCTGAGCCTCGGCTCGAGCGCGAACAACCACCTGCTCGCCGAACTGGCGGCCATGGTCGTGGCCGGCTCGCTGTGGCCCGGGCTGCGCGGTGCGCGCGGCCTGCGCCGGCGCGGGCTCGCGCGGCTCGAGCGGGAACTGCTCGCGCAGTTCCATCCCGACGGCGTCCACGCCGAACAGGCGTTCGGCTACGTGCCGTTCGTCTGGGAACTGGCGCTGCTCGCGCTCTCGGCCGCCGAGGCCGCGGGCGAGACCGTGCGGCCGGAGGTCTGGCAGCGGCTCGCGCGCTCGCTCGAGTTCGTGCGCGCCGTGCGCCTGCCCGACGGCCGGCTGCCGCAGGTGGGCGACGAGGACGACGGCCGCGTGCTGCTCGCGTGGGACGGCCCCTCGCGCGCCGACCTCGTGGGCAACGCGCTCGCCGCGCGCGTCGGCGCCGACGCGCTCGCGCCCGGCGCGTCCGCCCTCGCGTCGCTGCTCTTCGGCGCCGTCGGCCGCGCGCCGCGCGAGGCCGCCGACGGCACGCATCACTTTCCGGACGGCGGCTGGACCGTGTGGCGCGAGCGCGGCCTGCTCGTCACGCTCGACCACGGCCCGCTCGGCCTCGGCACGCTCGCCGCCCACGGCCACGCCGACGCCCTGTCGGTGACCGTGTGGAACGGCGCGGACGGCGTCGCCGTGGACCCGGGCACGTTCGCCTACCAGGAGGACGCCGCCGCGCGCGAGCGCTGCCGCTCGACGCCCGTGCACGGCACCGTGCACTTCGGCGGCCGCAGCCAGAGCCGACCGCTGGGGCCCTTCCTGTGGGGCCGGCGGGCCGCGGTCGCGCCCTCGGAACACGGCCACGCCTGCACCTGGGCCAGCGGCGAGCGCCACGAGCGCGCCGTGCGCGTGAACGGCGGTCAGGTGACGATCGAGGACCGCGTCCACGGCCGCGACGCCCACGTCGTCTTCGCGCTCGCCCCCGGCGCCGCCGCGACGCTCGCCGGCACGCGAGCCGACGTGAGCACCGGCGCGACGCGGGCGTCGTTCGAATCCGAGGGCCTCGAGCCCTGGCGCCTCGAGCCCGCCGAACACGCCCCCCGCTTCGCGACCCGCGTCCCTTCCCTGCGCCTCACCGCCCGTTTCACCGGCGAG
>CAZUEM010000125.1:0-1309 GCA_964619155.1 uncultured bacterium | reverse complement strand
ACCCACCGCGCCGGCTCCGGGTTCGCGCGGTTGTCCTGCGCCAGCTTGAGGAACGCACGCGCCGCCGCGTCGTTGTCGCGCGTCAGCTCGAGCGTGTAGACGTCGCTCTCGTGCTCGACCGCGCGCGAGAGCGCGTTCATGCCCGGCTGCGCCACGGCGGACACCAGCGAGAACGCCAGCACCAGCGCCGGCATCGCCGCCAGGTCGCCCGGGCCGTCCACCCCCCAGCGCTTCCCGAACGCCGCCAGCATCCACGCCAGCAGCCGCTCCGCGATCCAGAACGCCACGAACGCGCCCAGCGCCATCAGCACGACCGACTTCCAGACGTGGCCCAGCACGTAGTGCCCCATCTCGTGGCCCATCACCACCAGGATCTCGTCGTGCTTCATGGACTCGAGCGTCGTATCCCAGAGCACGATGCGCTGCGAGCCGCCGAACCCGCTCACGTAGGCGTTGATCTTCTTCGTGCGCCGGCTCATGTCCACCTGGAACACGTGCCTCGCCGGCACGCCCGCGCGGTCGGCGAGCGCCAGGATCTCCGTGCGCAGCCCCTCGTCGCGCAGCGGCTCGAACTTGTTGAAGAGCGGATCGAACACCAGCGGCTGCAGGATCGTGAAGAAGGCGATGAGCGGGGCCGTCCCCAGGCCCAGCCGCCACCACCAGCCGCGCGGGCGGGCGCGCAGCACGCGCCAGCCCAGCCACACGACCGGGAACACGCCGAACGCGACCACCGTCAGGACCAGCGACTTGAGCGCGTCCCCGAACCAGCCGCCCAGCGACTGCGTCGAGAGCCCGTACTGGTGCTCGAGCGCGTACTCCTCGTACCAGGCGAGCGGCAGGCCCAGCACCGTCACGGCCGTCATGAACAGGGCGAAGTAGACCAGCACCCGGACGTAGAGCCGGTGCCCGAGCGCGTGCGCGATGTCGCGGAAGCGCGCCGAGAGCCCGGTGAAGAGCAGCAGCAGCAGCAGGAACGCCCCGATCAGCGGTCCGACGAGCCGCAGCACGACGCGCGTGTCCTGGTAGGCGCGGTTGACCGGCGTGTACCCCGCGCGCGCCTCGGCGAAGTAGTCGCGCGGCGGCGCGGGCGGTGCGGCCGCGGCGCTGTCCGCGGCCGCGCTGTCGGCGGCCGCCGCGCCCGCCAGCAGGCTCTGCTCCGCCGGCCGCAGCGAGTCCGCCGTCTCCGGGTTCGCGGGCATCATCACGGCCGCGCCGGCCACGGATGCGAACGGCGAGACGTACAGCAGCGCCACGACCAGCGCGGCGGCGAACGAGCGGCGAAGGTTCACGACGGCCTCCTTGCGTGACG